>JANYKU010000131.1 GCA_025358075.1 Ilumatobacteraceae bacterium | reverse complement strand
TGGGGTGGTGCTGGCGACCAAGGTGGGCAACGCGATGAGCGACGATCCGCAAGAGCGCGGCTTGTCGGCGCGCTGGATCGTGCAATCGTGCGAGTCGAGCCTGCGGCGGCTGCAGACCGACCACATCGACCTGTATCAGATGCACCGCCCGGATCCAGACACCCCCATCGACGAGACGCTGCAAGCTTTCGACACGCTCGTTCGGGCGGGCAAGGTTCGCGCTGTCGGCACGTCGACGTTCACACCTGCACAGCTGGCCGAGGCGCGTTCCGGCGCCGAGCGGCTGGGCGTGACCCTCCCGAGCAGCGAGCAACCGCCGTACTCGGCATTGGTTCGCAAGGCCGAAGTCGAGGTGCTGCCGTGGTGCCGTCAGCATGGTGTCGGCGTCGTCGTCTGGGCACCACTGAACGGTGGCTGGCTGACGGGGAAGTATCAAGCGGAGGCCGTCGACGGGTCGGCGCGGGCCGCCCGCGAACCTGACCACTTCGACCATCGCGATCAGGCGATGCGCCAGCTCAAGCGCGACCTGGTCGCCAGGCTGGCCAACGTTGCCGAGGGCGCCGGATTGAGCTTGATTCAGCTGGCCCTCGGCTTCGTCGTGTCGAACCCGGCCGTGACATCGGCGCTGATCGGTCCGCGAACACCGGAGCAGCTCGGCTCACTGCTCGACGCTGCGGATGTGATGATCCCCACCGACGTGTTGGCGGCGGTCGACGAGGTCGTCTCGCCAGGCCTGACCATCAACCCCGTCGACGATGGTTGACCGCGACTCGGTTCGCGACGAGGCGTAGACGGTGTGGGCGGCGAGGGCCACGAAGACCGTCGACCCGCCGATCAGCGCCGGCACGCCGGGGTATTCGTTGATGAAGATCCACACCCAGATCGGACCCATGATCGGCTCGATCATCGACAGCAGGGCGACCTCGGTGGCCGGCGCCCTTGCGGCGCCGACGCTGAAGATCGCCAACCCGATGCCGAGTTGGGCGAATCCGAAGGTGAGCAACAGCAGCAGGTCGTGACGCGTCACGTCGAGCGGATGGGCGAATGGCAGGGCGATGATGGCGCTGATCACGGCCGACAGGAGCATCGCCGGAGCCATCGCCACCTCAGAATGACGGCGGATCATCACCGTCCCGAAACCGAATGCCAAGGGGATGGTCAAGGCGATCAGCGCGCCACTTGCGGAGCCCCCGGCACCGGGACCCGACACCATGAAGCCAACCCCGGCAACGGTCACACCGATCGCGACCCACGTGTAGCTGCGCACGCGCTCGCCGATCAGGATCCAGGCCATCAATGCAGCCGCCAGTGGGCTCAGCGCGAAGATCACCAGCACGATCGCCACGCTCGTGCGCGTGAGAGCCACGACCATCCCGATCGACGAAGCAGAAAATGCCGCGGCGACGGCCAGCCCGGGTTTGCCCATCTTGGCGACCGCCCGCATCGTGCCGCGACGTTCGCGCCAAACGATCAGCAGCGACAGGCTGACGCTCGCCGACAACGCTCGCCAGAACACGGTGGTCCAGGCCTGGGGATGGTCGAGTCCGCGGACGAACAGCCCGCCGGTGCTGAAGATCAGCGACGAGGTGACGAGGAGCATCACCGCCAACGGCGAAGCTCGCGAACCAGCCGGGACATACGAAACGGCAACTCCACCCTCGCCGGCGACTGCGGTGACGCTTTCGGCATCGTGGTGGGGCCGAACGCGCATCACCGCCAGTCTTCCAGCCGGAACCCTTCGCTCCACCAATTGTAGGATCGCCGCCAGTCCGAACCTGAATCGACGAAAGCAGAGCGCACACGACAATGCTCCAGATCTCCTGCGCGCTGCCGCCCTCGCCTGACACGCCGGATCTCGTGCGTCACGCGGAGCAGCTCGGCTACGCGCGGGCGTGGATCTACGACACGCCCGCCCTGCAGCTCGACGTGTGGATGACGCTGGCGCTCGCCGCTGATCGCACCGAACGGATCGGGATCGGGCCAGGCGTGCTCATCCCCAGCAACCGGCACGTACTCGTCACCGCGTCGGCGATCGCTCATCTGGAATCACTCGCGGCCGGTCGAACCGCGTACGCCTTCGGTTCCGGGTTCACCGGGCGTCATGCGCTCGGACAGCGCCCCCTTCGTTGGGACGACGTTGCCGCGTACGTGCGCGCCGTGCGAGCGTTGCTCGCCGGGGAGACCGTTGAAGTCGACGGCGCGGCGGTCGCCATGCTTCACGGATCGCGGCAGGGCCCGGCACGGCCGATCGATCCTCCATTCCTACTCGGCTCGAGCGGGCCAAAGGGTGAGGCGATGGCGCGAGAGCTGGGAACTGGGGTCATCAGCTCCAACCCCGTCAGTGGCTTTCACTGGTCGGTGTGGTTGACGCTCGGGACCGTGCTTGCGAATGGCGAAGACGTCAACAGCGAGCGGGTGTTGCGATCCGCTGGTCCGGGCGCGGCAATGGCCTACCACTCCGGCTATCAACGCAATCGGCCGGGCTTCGAAGGGCTGCCGCACGCTGCCGCGTGGCGGGCATCGATCGAAGCAGTCGAGCCAGCGGTTCGTCATCTCGACCTTCACAAAGGTCATCTCACCGAGCTCAACCGCCACGATCAGAAGGTGATGACCGGGCCGATCGCTGTGGCCCTGAGCCGCAGTGGGTCGGCCGCGCACTGGCGTGATCGACTGGCAGTGGCAGCCGACGCCGGAGCCACGGAGGTGGCCTTCCAGCCTGCCGGCGACGATCTGCGCCATGAGCTCGAAGCGTTCATCGCCGCGGCGAACGGCTGAGTCGCAACGTCGCAGCCTCAGTCGATGCCGACCGCCGCGGCGCGATCCAGCACCGTCTGGAAGATGCGGGCAGTTGCCGCATCGATCATCCGACCATCGACGCTGGCGGCACCGGAACCGGCTGCTTCGGCGTCGCGCACGGCGGCGATGACTCGTCTGGCTTCGGTCACCTCGCCAGCGGTGGGGGAGAAGACCTCGTTGGCGACCGCGATCTGGCTGGGGTGGATCGCCCACTTGCCCACGGCACCGAGGGTGGCGGCCCACGTGGCCTCGGTTCGATAGCCCTCGAGATCACGGAAGTCGGCGTTGGGTCCGTCGATGGCATCGAGTCGGTTGGCGCGGGCGGCGACGATCATCCGGTTGCGGGCGTAGTGCCACATATCACCCGGATAGTGGGCGACCGTCGCACCGACGTGACCGGATCTGATGCCTTGGCTGGCGGACAGATCGCCGACGCCGAGGATCAACGCTTCGAGGCGTGGCGAGCAGCCGGCGATCTCTTCGACACGAGCCAGCGCCTCTGTCTCCTCGATGAGCAGTTCGAGCCCGATTCGTCCCGGTACCAACCCGAGCTTGGCCTCTAGCTGGCTCAGCAGCGTGTCGACGAACCACACGTCGCGCGCGGCCTTGACCTTCGGCACGATGATCACATCGATGGCCGAACCGGCGCCGGTCACGACGTCGATCAGATCGTCGTGGCACCACACGGTGTCAGGCCCGTTGATCCGTACCGCCCTTGTCTTCGATCCCCAATCGAGACGGTTGAGGGCGGCCACGATCGCGCTACGTGAGGTGACCTTTGCACTGGGTGCAACGGCATCCTCCAAATCGAGGAAGACCAGATCTGCCGCGCTGCCGGCGGCCTTCTCCATCATCTTGTCGCTCGAACCAGGGGTCGACAGCTCGGATCGGCGCAGCCGGGTTGGACGTGTCATCTCGATCTCCTCTCGCAGTGGTCAGGCAAGGTTGCGCCCACCATCGACCACGAGACATTCCCCGGTGATGAAAGCGGCATCGTCGGATGCGAGGAACGCGACTGCACGGGCGACGTCGGCCGGCTCGCACAACCGCCCGAGCGGGATCCCGGCACGCATCGCCTCGGCGGCTGCCGCCGGTAGCCGTTCGCCAAAAGCGCTGACGAAGAACGGGGTGTCGGCCGCAACGGGGAGGATGGCGTTGACCCGAATCGTGGGTGCCAGTTCCAGGGCCAGGTTGCGGGTGAAGGCCACGACCGCCGCCTTCGATGCGCTGTACACGGTGTTGCCCGACCGATGGGCGATCGCGGCGACCGACGAGAGGTTGATGATCGAGCCCCCGCCGCTGCGACGCAGCGCGCCGATGGCGTGCTTCGAGCAGAGATACGTGCCCTTCACGTTGACGCCGAAGACGAGGTCGTACGCCGCGTCGGGCATGTCTTCGAGTGGCGCGGGGCGATGGGTGAGGCCGGCGTTGTTGACGAGCACATCGATCCCACCGAACCGCTGCTCCGCAAACGCCATCGCCTCGGCCACGGAGCCGGCATCGGTGACGTCGAGGTGACAGGAGGCGGCGTCGAGTCCCAAGGTCGACGCCACATCGGCCGCAGCGTCGGCGTCGAGGTCGGCGAGCACGATGTGGGCGCCTTCCGGCGGAGAAGTGTCGGCCGAGCTCGGTGCCGAACGCCCCGGCCCCACCGGTGATCACGACGACCTTCTCGCCGAACCTGCCTTCATGGATCATGATGTTCCTTCCTTGGCGCGCAGGCGCCGATCGACAGCAGTGATGAGATGACCGAGTAGTGCAGCGGGCTCGATCTCCTCGGGATCGAGCAGCCACTGGTAGCCGATTCCTCGAAGCGATCCCACGATGGCAGCGCCCTCCGCCTTCGGGCTGGCGCCGGGCATGACCGAACCATCGCGCAAGCCACGGCGGACGAACGCAGCCATGTCGGACCGCATGGTGCGATGAAACTCGACGAAGTGGGCGCGCAGCTCGGGTACCGGGCCCAGCGCTTCGAACTGCAGCGCATAGAGCCGACGGAGCGCGCTGGGATCGCGGCGTGCCTGCACCCGGATCGCATCGAGGGTGATGAGCAGGCCATCGAGACCGCTTCTGCCGACCGTTCGTGGTTGCACGTTGCGAACGTTCCATGAGGTCGTGATGCGATCGACGAGGGCTTCGAGCAGATCTCGTTTCGAGCCGAACCGTGCCGTGACCAGTCCGCGGCTGTACCCGGCGCGTTCTCCCACGGCGGCGAGCGTCATCGCCGCGTAGCCGCGCTCGCTGATCAGTTCGCCGGCGGCTTCGAGGAGCCGCTTGGTCGACAGGTTCGATCGCTCCGCCTGGCGAGTCACTCCGGCGTGGCCCAATGTGAGCGCCGCTTCACCAGCACGGTGCGCCGGCCTTCGAACACGACGTTGTCGTCATCGAGCAGACCCCAGTGCTGGAACTCGACGATGCCGGCGTCGTCGCGCTCTGCAGAGTCGCTGCGATCGAGCACCTCGGTGTACGCGTACAGCGTGTCGCCGACGTGTACGGGACCGGTGAACCGCAGCCCGCTACAACCCAATTCAGCGAGTGCCTGCTCGGCGGTGTCTTGGCTGGCCAACCCGAACACGAGTGACGCGGTGACCAGGCCGAACACGATCCGGCCGGAACCCAGCGGGCTGTCGCGCATCGCGAAGTCGTTCCAATGGCCCTCGGCAGTATTCATCACCAGCTTGGTGACCAGGTTGTTCTCGACGTCGCTGATCGTCGCCCCACGCTGGTGCCGCAAACGTCGTCCGGGTGTGAAGTCCTCGTAGAACCCATCCAGCACACGGGTCGGGTTCATGCCGCCGGCCTCGCCGCGACGAGGTTGGTGCGGACAAAGTCGACGACGAGTTCGCCATCTTGCTGCCGAGCCTCGGTGTGCCAGCTGACCACACCACCGGGACGGCTGCGCGATGGTCGCGCGGCGATCACCGTGGATTGGCCAGCCACGGTGTCGCCCGGGTACAACGGGCGGTGGAACGTGCAATCTTCGAGGCCCAAGAAGGCGCCGCCACCTTCACTGAGGTCTTGTGCCGAGAGACCGACAACCGTGCACAGCACGAGCATCGGGTGGATGACCGTGTCGGGGTGGCCGTGCTCCTGCGCATACGGCACGTTGAGGTACATCGGCAGCCAGCAGCACATCGACGTCGAGAAGTTGACGTTGTCGGCAGCGGTGAGGGTGCGACCCCAGTGGTGGTGGTACACCTGGTCGACCGCGAAGTCCTCGAAGTACCTCACGCGGTTGATCACTTCGAATGATGTGCGGTCGAACGAATCCGTCATCGTCTGGCACCATAGAACATTAGTTGTTGGTTGACAAGCAATTGCTTCCGACTGAGAATGGTTCCATGGCCCTCCTTCCTCCTGCGCCCGCTTCGCTGCCGACCGCCTACGCCACCGACGAACGTCTCGCCATGCGTGACGCCGTGCGGACCTTCGCGATGAAGGAGGTCTTGCCTGTGGCCAACGAGCTCGACCCCCAACATGGTGAGATTCCACGCCAACTGGTCTCGACGATGGCCGACATGGGACTGTTCGGGATCCTCGTGCCAAAGGAATATGGCGGGCTCGGACTTGGGCTTGTGGAGTACTGCCTCGTCACCGAAGAGCTCGCCAGGGCGTGGATGAGTGTGGCCAGCATCATCGCCCGCGGCAACGGCTTGATCGCCGGATTCAGTGCTGCGCAGCGCGAACAGATCCTGCCGCGTGTCGCTCGCGGCGAGTACCTCGGCGCGTTTGCGCTCAGCGAGCCCGACGCTGGTTCCGACATCGCATCCATCCGCACTCGTGCCGAGCGCGACGGCGAGGAGTGGGTGATCACCGGGCAGAAGATGTGGTGCACCTACGCGGACCAAGCCGACTACCTGATCGTCGTGGCCCGCACGACGCCGTACGATCCGGCTCATCGTCATGCCGGCATCCGGCGTTTCTACGTGCCGAAGGAACGAGGTGGCTTCCCCCCGGGGATGACGGGCTCACCCATCCGCAAGATCGGCTACTTCGGCTGGCAGACGTGGGAGCTGTCGATCGACGGCCTGCGCGTACCCGCCGACAACTTGCTCGCCCGCGAGAACGTGAGTCCCGACGACTCCGAGGGTTTTCGCGAGGTGTCGCGCACGCTGTCGGTGGCTCGCGTGCACACGGCGGCCCGTGCGATCGGCCTGGCCCGTGCCGCGCTGGAGGACTCAGTTGCCTACTGCCAGCAACGCCGGCAATTCGACAGACCGATCGGTGACTTCCAGGCGATGCGCTTCAAGATCGCCCACATGGCCGCCGAGATCGACGCCTGCCGAGCGTTCATGTATCAAGTCGCCGCGGATGCTGACGCGGGGATCAGCGTCGATCATCAGGCGTCGATGCTCAAGTATCTCGCCAGCGAGATGGCCGAACGGGTCACAAGCGAAGGGATCCAGATCCACGGCGGCGCCGGCTACACCACCGACTTCGCCGTCGAACGGCACTGGCGTGATGCGCGCCTGACGAAGATCTTCGAAGGCACCTCCGAGATCCAGCTGCGCATCATCTCCGACCGTTACCTCCCCCGCCCGGCCCTGCCCGTCTGATCCTGTGGAGTTGTTCGGCGTACCCAGGTGGGCCTGAAACACTCCACAGCGAGGGTGTGGAGTGCTTGGGCGTACCCAGGTAGGCGTGAAACACTCCACAGCGATGGTGTGGGTCAGGACTCGGTGAACTGCTCGACCAGCAGCCGTTTCAGGATCTTGCCGTTGGCGTTGCGTGGAAGGGTGTCGACGACCAGGAGTTGCTTCGGGGTCTTGACTCCTCCGAGCCGGGCGCGCAGGTAACGCTGAAGGTCGTCGGGGTCGTAGTCGATGCCCTCGTTGAGCTCGATCACGGCCACAACCCGCTCGCCCCACTCGGGGTCGGGCAGCCCGATGACCGCCGACTCGTAGACCTCTGGTCGCTCGGCGAGCACTCCCTCGACCTCGGCCGGGTAGACGTTGAATCCACCGGTGATCACGACCTGCCGGAGGCGGCCGACCACGGTGAGGTAACCATCCGGATCGAGCTTGCCGAGATCGCCGGTGCGGTGATAGCCGTCGATTCGTGTGGCCAGCGTGCCCGCTTCGTCGTCGAGATAGCCGTCCATCACGAAGTTGCCACGGACCACGATCTCGCCGATCTCGCCCGTGGTCACATCGGCACCGTCGTCGTCGATCACCCGGATCCGGCTGAACCGGGTCGCCCGTCCGCAGCTCGCCATCCGCTCGTCGGCAACGAAGCGACCGTCGATCAGGTAGTCGTCGGGTTGCATCGAGGTGACGTACATCGGTGCCTCGGTTTGGCCGTAGTTCTGGGTCACGACCGGGCCAAGGATCGCGATCGCTCGCTTGAGGAGCTCGATCGGCACCGGAGACGCACCGACCCAGACTCGGCGCAGGCTCGACGTGTCGGTCGTGCCGGCCGCCGGGTGGGCGACGAGGCGATTCAGCATCGTGGTTGGAAGCACCGTGGTGGTCACCCGATGTTGCTCGATCGCCGCCAGCGCTGCGCTTGCTTCGAACCGCTGCAGCACCACGGTCGTGCCGCCGGCCGCCATCACGCCGAGCGTCGCACGTCCGGAGACATGTGTGAGCGGTCCGGCAGCCAGGAACGCCGGGTCGGGGTCGAGCATCTCGACGTAGTTCCCGACGATGGCCGACAGTGTGCGATGGGTGTAGCAAACCCCCTTCGGTGTGCCGGTAGTGCCGCCCGTGGCGAAGACCGCGGCAAGGTCATCCGGCAGGGGCTCGGTGAGCACCGACGATCGATCGCAGCTGGCGGCCCACTGCACAAGGCCGTCCAACACGATCGTCTCGGTGACGGTCGGCGCTGCCATCCGGATCTCGGTGACAGCGTCGGTGAAGTCAGAGTGGTGGATCACCACGTTCACATCGAACCGCGCGCACAACTCGGCGATCGTGGCGATCGAATCGCGAGGGTTGAGTGGGATCCACGTTGCTCCCGACCGGAGGATGCCGAGCGTCGCCACCATCACCAGCAAGTGGTTCGGGCTGAGCACCGCCACTCGACTGCCGCGGCCAATCCCGCTTGCCACCAGGCCACGACCGACCAGTGCCGAAAGCCGGTCGACGTCGGCGTGAGTCAGCAGGTCATCGCCGACGATCAGGCAAGCACGCTCGGGATGACGATCGGCCGCGTCGGCAATCCGCTGCAGCGCGGTGGGGGATCCAGTCACGAGCCGTTGATGATCGGCCAGTGCTTCCGATACCGCTGCACGAGCCAGCGATTGAACTGCACGTGGCTCTCCTCCTGCCAGGAGTACCGTCCCCGCGCCGCGTACCGCGAGTGCATGCCGCGTTGCACCTTCGCGGTCGCGTCTTGATCTTGTTTGACGAACACCTGCACGCCGGTGTCGCTCATTGCGAAGAGATGGTCGAACATCGGATGCTTCAGGGCACTGGGGTGCAGCAGGTAGCCGATCTCGACGTCGATCGTCTCCACGGTCTTCGGCGTGACGATGAAGTAGAATGCCTGGTCGGGAGCCGTGCCAAGGCACAGGGTCGGCGGCACGAGGGCGAACGTCGAACGCCACCGTTCCTCCTCGGTGAGCTCGGGGAACACCGGCAGCAGCGCTTTCGTGGTGGCGTTGAAGCCGCCGTCGATGTGGGTGTACCCGTTGGTGCGGAAGATCACGTTGGAGCTGTCGTCCCACGGCACTGGGAAGGTGGCGAGGTTGCTGGGGCAGAAATCCTGGATCGTGTGGTGCAGGCGGTTGGCGTGATACCCGTCGTTGAAGTTCTCGAACATGACCTTCCAGTTCCACGGCAGGTCGGTCAGCGTGAAGCTGTCTGGTGCCACGGCGTTGGAGAGGTCGTAGTGCTCGAGGAACGGTTCGTACCGGCCGAGCGACGGGGCCAACGGCTGGGCCGTGGCATCGAAGTTGACGAACAGGAAGCCGAGCCACTCTTCGACGAGCAGGTTGGGAAGGCCCCATTCCGACTTGGTGAAGCCGGCGGTGCGTTCCATGGCAGGGGCACCGAGCAGCCGCCCGTCGAGGCCGTACATCCACTGGTGGTACGGGCACGTGAACGTGCCGCAGGTTCCGCAATCGTCGACGATCTGCATGCCGCGGTGTTGGCAGATGGCCGAGAAGGCGTGGATGGCACCGTCCTTGGCCCGAGCGATGATCAGCCGCTCGCCGTTGACGGTCTTGGTGAAGTAGTCGCCCGGGTTGGCGACCCTGTCGACTCGCCCCACGCACAACCACTCGTGATCGAACAGCGCTCGCCGTTCGAACTCGAGGAACTCGTCGGTGATGTAGCACGTCGGTGGGAGCGTGCAGGCCTTGTCGACGTCGAGCACCGACTCGTCGAAGGAGGCGAGGAGATCGTTGGTGAGCACGGTCTGATCGGTCGTCACGGTTGCACCCTTCTCAGGTTTTGGTCTCAGGTAGTTGGTCTGGTCTCGGCATTCGGGTCTCTCAGGAGGAACTTGCGGATCTTGCCCACGCTGGTGCGTGGCAGCTCGTCGACCAAGGAGATGTCGCGCGGGCGCTTGGCCTTGCCGAGCCGCTCGTTGCACCAGTCGATCAACTCTGCGACCGTTGGCGGTCGAGTCGGGTCGGCGGCGACAACATAGGCCACCGGAACCTCATCGCGCACGGCGTCGGGCATGCCGATGACCGCCGCCTCGAGCACCGCCGGGTGAGCAGCGAGCACCTGCTCGACTTCGACGGTCGAGACGTTCTCGCCGGCGACTTTCAACACGTCGGCGCGACGGCCGTCGAAGTAGTAGCGGCCCGCAACGTCGCGACGGGCACGGTCGCCAGTCTGGAACCACGCGCCATCGAAGCTCGCCGTGGAGGTCTCGGGATCGTCGAGGTAGCCGGCGAACAACGTGATGCCCGGTTCGCCGCCGACGACGATCTCACCGACCTCGCCGGGCTCGGTCGGTGATCCGTCGCCGTCGTGAACTTCGACGATGCAGCCGGGGGTGACGTAGCCCATGCTCGACGGCACCGGGTCGGCGCCGTCGTCGGTGAGCACCGCCGGAATCGTCTCGGTCATGCCGTAGAGCTGGCGCGGCTTGCAGCCGAACAGACCGGCGAGCACCGCGTACTGGTCGTCGCTGATGTTCATCGCGTACCAGCAGTGCTGGAGGTGGACGCCATCGACCGGCGTGCCGCCGCGGGCGAGGATCATGCGGATCGGCGCTGCGAACAAACTGGCGTGCGTGGCCTGGTGCTTCGCGGCCTGGGTGAGGAAACCGCTGGCCGAGAAGGTGTGCATCAACGCCACTGATGCGCCCGCCCATATCGCCGAGGCGAACGAGTAGTACTGGGCGTTGGCGTGGAACAGCGGCAGCACCACGAGCTGACGGTGGTGGGATTGCAGACAGGCGGCTTCGGCCATGACCTTGCCGGCGAACGCGTAGTTGGCCTGGGTGATCTCGACACCCTTCGGTCGACCAGTGGTGCCGGAGGTGAACATCACCGCGGCGCGGTCACGCAGACCGAGGCGCGGCCAATCGGTGAATGCCGTGTCGCCGAGTTGGTCGAGGTCGGTATCGGCCTCGTCGAATGCGATCGTCGGCATGCTCGCAGCCGCCGGCAAGTAGTCGCCGGCGCGGGCGTGGGCATACAGGCCGACGGCGGGTCGGGTGCGCTCGATGTGGGCGGCCAGCTCCGGAGTGCGCGCCATCGGATCGCTGGGCACCACCCACGCACCGAGACGAACCGCGGCGATCCACGCGGCGACAAATGCCGGGGAGTTGGTGAGGGCGAGGTGCACTGGTGAGCCGGCGGCCACACCTCGATGGACCAACTGCGTGGCCATTCGCCCGACCACATCGTCGAACTCGCCATAGGTCCACTCGCGGGTCGCGCCGGTGGGCCCCTCGAACCTCAAGAACAGCGCGTCGCGACGACTGGCGACAGCTCCGGCCCATACGTCGCCGAAGCAGCGCGCCTCAGGCCAGCAGCTCACGCCGGCGGTGCCTCCTCGGCGGCGCCGTACCCGCCTCCACCGGGTAGCTCGAGACTGACCCGGTCTCCCGGTTGCAAAGTGATGCGTTGCTGGGTGCGGACGGCGTCGCCGTTGACGGTGAACGAGCCTGCCGCGCCCGCACCGCCACCAAAGATGCCCTCCGGCGGCACGGCGAGGCGCGAGGTGACCGCGTTCAACTGCCACGGGCGGGTGGTGTCGACACTGAACTCGACGGTCTGGCCCATGCCGCCGATCTGCTGACCGCGACCGCCACTGCCGGTGCGCAACGACTTGCGATGGAACCGGATCGGTGCCGAGGCCTCGACAACTTCCACCGGTACGGCGGCTACCCCGGTGGGGTAGGAGCATGCCGACAGCCCGGGCTTGTGGGCGCGGGCGCCGACCCCGCCTGCATACGTGAACATCGCCGTGATGAACGGTCGCCCGTCGTCGTAGTTGCCCGAGACCTGCATGGTCCAAACGGCACCAGAGCCCTCGGCCATCGCTTGCTCCGGCTTGATCTGGGCGAGCGCCTTGAGCAGCGCGTTGGGCAAGAACATGCCCACCACGTGACGCGCCGTGCATGGCTGCGGCGACACGGCGTTGACGATCGACCCCACGGGGGCCTCGACCTTGATCGGCGCCAAGCTGCCATGGTTGTTCGGCAGCTCCGGGTTGAGCACCGATCGCACTGCAAAGGTGGTGTAGGCGTGGGTGTAGTTCTTGACCACGTTGATGCCATACGGGCTGGCACCCGACGAGCCTTCGTAGTCGACGAGGATCTCGCCGAGCACGGGATCAACGGTCACGGCGCAGACGATGTCGATGCGGCTGCCGTCGGCGAGGTCGAGCTCGGCGCGGGCGTGATACGTGCCGGCCGGTAGTTCGCGGATCGTTGCTCGGGTCGCGGCCTCGCTGCGTTCGATGATCTCGTCGGCGAGTGCCTCGATGTCGTCGAGACCGTGCTGCTTGCACAACGACAGCAATCGCTGCGCGCCGACTTCACCCGAAGCCATCTGGGCGTGCAAGTCGCCCGACATGTGGTCGGGTTGGCGCACGTTGCTGAGGATGAACCGCCACACGTCGGCGTTGCGCTGGCCGGCGTTCATCAACTTGCAGATCGGGATCCACAAGCCCTCCTCGAACACATCGCGAGCCCCGGCGCCGATCCCGTAGCCGCCGACGTCGGTGTGGTGGATCGTTGAGCCGAAGAAGGCGATTGCCTTGCCGCCACGGAAAACGGGGTACAGCACCGTGACATCGAGGAGTTGCCCCGCGGTCTTGTACGGGTCGTTGGTGATCAACACGTCACCCTCGACGAGCGACTCGGGCGGGTACTCGTCGAGCAACGCGGTCGCGGCGCGGGCGAGCGAATTGATGTGGCCCGGCGTACCGGTGACCGCTTGAGCGACCATGCGCCCGCGTTGGTCGAACACCGCGTTGGCGAGGTCGCCGGCCTCGCGCACGATGGGGGAGAACGCCGCCCGTTGCAGCGCCCTGGCCTGCTCGTTGACGGTAGCGATGAGGCTCTGCCAGAGCACCTCGAGCTCGATCGGATCAAATGCCATCAGATGCTCCTCTCGGCGACGAGCGAGCCGTCATCGGTGACCTCGACGACCCAGCCGGGCCGAATCACCGCGGTGGTCTCACGTTCCTCGACGATGGCCGGACCGATCAGCCGTTGGCCGCGGCCGAGGTCGCTGCGTCGGTACACCGGCGTGTCGACGGCGGCGGCCGCACGCTCGAATCGCACGGCACGAACCGTGCGCGGCTGGCCGTGCGCTTCTCCGACCTCGGCCAGCGGCTCGACGGTGTCGGCGTTGGCATATGCCGACAATCGCCACGTGACTGCCTCGACGGCCACATCGGGGATCGTCAAGCCGTAGATCCTTCGGTAGTCGCGTTCGAAGCGCTCGACGATCTCTTCGTCGCCGACCGGCCAGTGCTCGCCGTCGCCGACCCAGATGGTGAGCTCGTTGCCCTGGCCGAGGTACCGGGCGTCGAGCCCATAGCGGAACCGGATGCGATCGCTCGGAACGCCAGCGGCCGCAAGGACTCGGCGACCTTCGTCGCGCAGCTCATCGAGCAGGCGGTCACGTTCGCTGTGCGTTATAGCGCTGAATGAGCGGACCATCGAACGGGCGAGGTCGATTCGCACCGGCGAGACGAGCGTGCCGAACGCGCTGAGCACACTGGCGTTGACGGGGAAGATCACCCGTGGCGAATCGAGCAGCTCGGCGACGCCGCACGCGTGGATCGGCCCGGCACCACCGAACGCCAACACGGTGACACCGCGTAGATCCTCGCCCTGCTCGACGGCGTGCATTCGCGCCGCGGCCGCCATGTTCTGGTTGACGAGCTCGTGCACACCGGCCGCCGTGTCGCTGACCGGCAGGCCGAGCCCGTCGGCGATCGATCGTAGTGCTGCGTCGTTCGCCGCCAGATCGAGCGGCATGTCGCCGCCGAGGAAGTAGCCGGCGTCGAGCAGGCCGAGTGCCAGATCGGCATCGGTGACGGCCGCCTTCGTGCCACCGCGGCCATAACACGCTGGGCCGGGATCTGCACCCGACGACTCGGGACCCACCTTCAACAGCCCGAGCTCATCGATGCGCGCCAGGCTTCCACCACCTGCGCCGATCTCGACGAGATCAACGGACGGCACCGAGACGGGGAACCCCGAGCCCTTCTTGAAGCGGTAGATGCGAGCGACCTCGAACGTGTTGGTGATCTCCGGTTCGCCACCAGAGATGAGGCATGACTTCGCCGTGGTGCCTCCCATGTCGAAGCACAACAGACGATCCTCGCCGAGGCGGCGGGCGAACCAACTGCCGGCGAGTGCACCAGCCGCCGGACCGCTCTCGACCAGACGGATCGGAGCGCGGGCAGCGTCGTCGGCGGACACGACGCCACCGTTCGACAGCATCATCAACACCGACCCGCCGAACCCCTCGGCAGCGAGCCACTTCTGCAATTCGTCGAGGTATGGCCCGATGACCGGCATCGTCGCCGCGTTGCACGCGGTGGTGATCATGCGTGGGTATTCGCGGATCTGCGGCGAGATCTCGGCCGAGATGCACACCGGCACCCCGAGCTCGCGCCGCAGGTGCTCGGCGATCAGTCGCTCGTTGGCCGGGTTGGCGTAAGCGTTGATCAGGCACACGCCGACCGATTCGACCTTGGCGTTGCGCAACTCGGTGGTGATCGTCTCCAGCCCGGCAGCGGTCGGCGCTTCGATGACATCGCCCTGCGGGTTCGTTCGTTCAGCGATCTCGACGACCCGTTCGCGTGGCACTGGCGGGCTGGGGAACTCGATCTGAAGGTCGTACATGTCGTAGCGGTGCTCGTCGCGGATCAGCATCGTGTCGCCGAACCCCTCGGTGGTGACGACCCCGGCGCGCCCGATCTTGCCTTCGATCAAGGCGTTGGTGATCAGCGTCGTGGCGTGGACGATCGGTGCGGTGATCTCGGCCGGACGCACCGACGCCTTGGCCAGCAGTTGACGCACACCGGTGCGCACGCCATCGAGTGGAGCAGCCGGCGTGGTGAGCGTCTTGTCGACGATGACACGGCCGCTGGCCGCGTCGATGAGCACGACGTCGGTGAACGTGCCTCCGATGTCGACTGCCAGGCGCCAGTCGGGCGCTGTTGAACCGTCAGCCATTGAGCAGGTCCTCTCGAGGTGGGGCGAACACGTCGAGGATCCAGACTTCGTTCAGCTCGTCGTCGCCGACGAACACGCTGTCGCCATGCCAAACGGACCTGGGGGCGAGGTAGACCTCGCCGGGACCGAGAGTGATACGTGTGCCGTCGTCGGGATCGCCGATGCGGAAGTCGAGGTTGCCGCGCACGATGATGCCGAGCTGCTCCTGCTGGGTGTGGTGATGCAGGACCGACCCGCTGGCCCCGCCACTGATGCGCCAGAAGCACAGCTGCAGTAGTTCGCCGTTGATGACCCGCCGGCGGAAGCCGGCCCGATCCGTGTCGTTGAACTTCTCGTCCTCGTAGAAGTAGCAGTACTGGTTGGTCAGGTCCATCGGCCGTCCTCTCACAACAATCGGTCGATCATGCGGCGTTCCACATCGTCGAGGTGTGCTTGAACTGCGGCAACGGTCGGTTTGCGCCGGCCGGCGACCAGCGCGTCGGCAATCGCCCGATGGGCAGTCGTCGACGTGGCGATGATGTCGGCCACTTCTTTGCGGTTGATCTCGGCGTAGAGCAACGAGGCCAGTTCGAGCGAGTCGAACAAGGCGCCGAGTGTCTTGCCGTAGACCTCTTGCAACAGCGGGTTGCCGCACGCCCTGGCAATCGAGGTGTGGAAGGCACGGTCGGCGGCTCGGAACTCGTCGATGTGGCCGGTGGATCGGGCGGCCAGCGCGGCGATGTCGGCGCGTTCGTCGTCAGTGGCCCGCCGTGCTGCGAACTCTGACATCACCGGCTCGATCGTGCGGCGTACTTCGAACAGCTGGCGAACGAGCGCCTTGCGCTCGTCGGGTGTTGCCGACTCACCGGTCAGGCGGATCTCGGGGAGCCGCTCGGCGACGACCGGACGGTTGCCGCGCCGCTCGAGATATCCGGAAGCCGTCAGCCCTTGGATCGCCTCGCGTACCGACGTGCGAGCTACGCCGAACTGTTCGCAGAGCTGTCGCTCGGCGGGCACCGGACTACCCGGCTGCAGCTCGCCGCTGCGGATCGCCTCGAGCAACTGGGCCCGGATCTCGGACGAGATGGTCCGTCGCTTCACGGGAGCGAACGGAGTGCTCATCGCAGCCTGACAGGATGGCGGACGTTGCGCGCGCTCACGATCATCACTGCGGCCTCCTTCGTCAGCCTGGTCTGGTTGTCAGACCATACCGCGGGAGGAGTCGATTGACGTACCTCGGCGAGCGCCCCCTAGGAAGTCCTCGCCTCGCCAAAGTTTGACAGGGCGCAGATGCATACAAGTACAATACAAGTTGTGCCTGATTGGAACCCCGAGCAGTACCGCCGTTTCGCTGCCGAGCGAGCCCAGCCATTTCACGATCTTCTCGCGCTGATCGAACCGGGCGAGATCAGCCGAGCCGTCGATCTCGGTTGTGGGCCTGGCGAGCTGACCGCGCTCGCCGGGAGCCAACTCGCCATCGACGAGATGATCGGCATCGACAACTCGCCGGCAATGCTCGACAAGGCGAGCGAACATGTGTCGGTCCGAGTCCGATTCGAAGATGGCGATCTCGCTCGATGGACCTCCGACGGTGACGTCGATCTGGTGCTGGCCGCAGCCAGCCTGCAATGGGTTCCCGATCACGCCGAGGTGATGGCCCGCTGGACGGCGGCCTTGCGACCGGGTGGGCAGATCGCCATCCAGGTGCCGGCCAACGCCGACATGCCCTCGCACTCCGTCGCCAGGCGAGTCGCCGAGCGAGAGCCGTATCTGTCGATGTTCGGCAAGCAGGGCCCGCCGATCGATCCGGTCCAGGCCTACGTGCTGCAGCCCGAGCGCTACGCCCAGATCCTCTACGAACTCGGCTACGAGCGCCAGCACGTTCGGCTGCAGGTCTATCCGCACGTGCTGCCCAGCACACGGCACGTCGTCGAGTGGGTGCGCGGCACGATGCTGACCCGTTTCGAGAAGCGGGTCGACCGTGACAGCTTCGAGGCCTTCGTCGCCGATTACGAGGCCGAACTGCTGCAGGTGCTGGGTGAGCACGAGCCGCACTTCTTCCCGTTCCGTCGCATCCTCATGTGGGGCAGGCTGCCCGCCTGAACCGCCAGTCAGCAGGGAGGTTGTCGCGCCGTGACCGTTCCAGAGACGGTCAGCGTGTGACAACCCCCGATGAAAATGGGTTGGTGGAGGGTCGGTCAGGTGGCGTGGATCATCGCCACGTCGACGACGCCGCGCCACTGATCGATGTCGTGAGCCGTCAAGATCTGGGCGTCGAGGGCGGTGAGCTTGCGCAGGCTCTCGGTGGCTTGATCCACGGAGGTCGTTCGACCGGTCGGCCGATGGTCGAGGACGGCTTGGAGGGTGTAGGCCGCGTCGCCAACGCACACGTAACCCAGCCCGTCTCCGAAGGTGACGTGCAGTGCCTGGTGGCCGGGTGTGTGCCCGGGCGTCGAGATCAGCCGCAGACCAGGGGCCAGGTCGAACTCGACGTCGTAGTCCCAGTCGGGCGCGTTCAGTTCGGCGAGGTCGCCGGCCAGCACCCCGCTGGGGACCTTGGCGCGTTCGCGGGCCCACACCAGTTCGCGGGCGCGCACGTACTGGGTCGCTGCGGGAAACGCTGCGTTGCGGCCGGCGTGATCGAAGTGCAAGTGCGAGTTGACGACCCAGCGAACCTCGTCGACCGAGCAGCCGGCCTGGCGCAAACGTTCGTCGACCAGGGCGCGACGCGGGCAACGGAGCTCGAACGTCGTCCACATCGAGCCGAAGTGCGCCGCCGCGTCGGGCCCGCAACACGACTCGTGCATGCCGGTGTCGAAGACCAGAACACCGTCGCCGGTGTCGACCGCGAAGCACATCACGGGGACGTCACCCATGACCCCTCGAGGCTGTCCCGCGAGCAGGCCGGCGACATCGGTGTGCAGGTCCCCGCACCGCAGTGCCCAGAGCTTCATGAACCGACCGTAACGCCGCGGCGCGTCTCATCTACGATTGCGGGCATGGCTCGATTCGGACGCGTGCTCACCGCGATGGTCACCCCATTCGACAGCGACGGAGCGCTCGATCTCGATGCCGCCAAAGTTCTCGCTCGTCACCTGCAAGACCACGGCAACGATGGCCTCGTGATCGCCGGCACCACCGGTGAGGCACCAACGCTCAACGACGACGAGCGGTTGTCTCTGTTCGCAGCCGTCATCGAAGCCGTGACCATTCCGGTGATTGCCGGAACCGGAACCAACGACACGCGCCACTCCGTCCAGCTGACGAAGGAGGCGAAGGCGCTCGGTGCCGATGGCATCCTCGCCGTGTGTCCGTACTACAACCGTCCATCGCAAGCCGGCATCGATGGTCACATGCGGGCCATCGCCGCGGCCAGCGATCTGCCGGTGATCGTCTACGACATCCCTGTGCGCACCGGCCGCAAGATCAGCACGGCCACCTTGCTCAGGCTGTTCCGCGAGGTTCCCAACATCGTCGCCCTGAAAGACGCGGCAGCCAACCCGGGTGAGACCGCGGCCCTGATCAGCTCGGCGCCCAGGGGCTGCGAGGCCTACAGCGGCGACGACGTGATGACGCTCCCGCTGCTCGCCAGCGGCGTCGTCGGCACGATCGGCGTCGCCACCCACTGGACCGGCGAAGATCACCAGGAGATGTTCGATCTCTGGGAAAAGGGCGACACCGACGGGGCTCGTCTGGTCAACAGCCGCATGTTGGAGAGCTTCGCCTTCGAGACCGGCGACGACGCCCCGAACCCGATCCCGACCAAGGCAATGATGCGACACCTCGGCCTTTCCGTTGGCCAGGCCCGGTTGCCCATGGGCGACGCGCCGGCCTTCGTCGACCAACGAGCGCCGGAAGTGTGGGCCAACCTGCAACGATGGCGGGATGCATTTCCAGACCGTCCGCTGTGATCGCTGATGGCTGACCCAGTTCGAATCATCTTCCTCGGCGGTCTCGGCGAGATCGGCCGCAACTGCATGGCCATCGAGCAGCAGGATCGCGTGCTGCTCATCGACTGCGGCCTGATGTTCCCAGATGCCGACATGCACGGCATCGACCTCGTGCTGCCCGACTTCACCTGGCTGCGCGAGAACGCCGATCGCATCGAAGGCGTGGTTGCCACTCACGGTCACGAGGACCACGTCGGCGCGCTGCACTATCTGCTGCGCGAGTTGAGCTTCCCGATCTTCGGTTCGGCAGTCACCCTCGGATTGGCTCGCAACCGCATCGAGGAAGCCGGTCTGATGGGAAAGACCACCCTCGTCGTCGTCGCCGATGGCGAGCGGCGCATGATCGGCCCGTTCGACGTCGAGTTCATTCCCGTCACGCACTCGGTACCGCATGCCCACGCGATCGCCATCCACACACCGCAGGGCGTGATCCTGCATTCGGGTGACTTCAAACTCGACCTCACACCCGTCGATGGTCGCCGCACCGACCTCGCCCGCATCGGGTCGATCGCCTCCAACGAAGGCATCCGATTGCTGCTGGCCGATTCGACGAACGCCGAGGAACGTGGTCACGCGCCGTCAGAGACCAGTGTTGGCGCGGTGCTGCGAGGTCTGTTCGCCGAGCAGCGCGGCCAGCGGATCATCACCGCCAGTTTCGCCAGCCACCTGCATCGCATCCAGCAGATCGCCGACGCGGCGATTGCCGAGGGCCGCGTCGTCGCGACGTTGGGCCTCAGCATGAAGAAGAACGTTCGTATGGGCCGCGATCTCGGCGTCGTCACGATTCCCGACAAGTCGCTGGTCGACATCGACGACATCGACAAGTATCCACCGGGCCAAGTGTGCGTGATCTCCACCGGTTCGCAGGGTGAGCCGATGTCGGCACTGGCGCTGCTGGGCCGCGGTGAGAGCAAGTGGGTCAAGATCGGCGAGACCGACACGGTGATCCTGTCGAGCCACGCCATCCCGGGCAACGAGGGCAACGTCAACCGGGTGATCGACGGTCTGCTGCGTGCGGGTGCTCAGGTCATCCACTCGCACGTCGCCGACGTGCACGCCACCGGCCATGCCCAAGCCGAGGATCTGAAGACGTACCTGTCGCTGACCGAGCCGGATTACTTCGTGCCCATTCACGGCGAGTATCGCCACATGGTGGCCAACGCGAAGCTCGGCTACCTCATGGGTGTGCCCCGCGATCACGTCTTGGTGTGCGAAGACGGCGACGTGCTGACGCTCGATGACGATGGCCTCGCCGCCACGGGTCGTGTTCCCGCCGGGTATCTGTATGTCGACGGGATCGTCGGCGATGTCGGTCAGGGTGTGCTGCGCGACCGCAAGATGCTGGCAGAGGAAGGCGTCGTCGTGGTCGTCGTCACGGTCGACATCGAGACCGGCAAGGTGCTCGTCGGTCCGGAGATCATCACTCGTGGCTGGGTGTATGCACCCGAAGCCGAAGACTTGCTCGACGAGGCGTGCGACGCGGTCGCCGACGCGGTCGAGAAGACGCTCGCTGCCGGTGTTCGCGACGTCGACGCGCTCGAGCGCGACGTGCGGCGTGCGGCGGGCAAGTTCGTCAACGAGCGCACCAAGCGACGGCCGATGATCGTGCCCGTCGTGATGGAAGCCTGATCGCCAGGTGGCTTCGGCCGCTCGTGTGGTCCTCGCCGTCGCGCTCGTTCTCAGCGCGACTGGTTGCAGCGCAGCAGCCACGCCGGCGCCATCATCGGCGTCGACGACGACCCTGGCAGTGTTGTCGGGCGCGCCTCCGCGCGTCGACCTGATCGGCAAGGCGATCGGGGCACTCGAAGCCCAACTCGGCGCCCCGCAGCAGTACTTCGAGATCAACGCCACGTCGCAGTTGGTCAACCTGTTCGTCTCCTTGAACGGTGGCAAGGTGGTCAAGCCGTGGGTGTACCTCGACGGTGAGTTGTCGTCGACCGAGGGCCACGATGCCTCGGGGTTCACCTTCGCCAAGACGGCCCTCGATTTCGACCCTGCCAAGGTGTTGAGCCACGTTCAATCCGAGCTGCCGCAATCCAAGCCCGACGCGTTCATCATCGAGGCTGGGCAAGGCGGAATCGTGCGATACAGCGTGACCGTCTCGTCGCCGCAGGGCGGCCAACTCGTTGTCGTGGTCGGGCCCGACGGCACCGTCAAATCTGTCGACACCTGAGAGTTCCCCGGTTCCGCATCGGCCCCTTGGTACCGTTGGAACCTCTATGACGACGTGGGGTCAACCCAAGAAGCGGTCGAAGACCACGACCACCCGACGCCCGGCGGCAAAGCCGGCGACGGTGGCCGAGACGTCGGTGCCGTCACGTCGTAACAAGGCCTCTGCCGAGATCCGCCAGGCCATGGAGGGTCGCGAGAACGAATTCACCGGGGTCGGGTTCATCGCCGTCGGAGTGCTGCTGGGCCTGGCGATGTACGTCGATCTGGCCGGTCCGCTCGGTCGAGGTGTGGAAACGGTCGTCGGCTGGTTGACCGGAATCGGCCGATTCCTCGTCCCCATCGCGCTGGTCGCCGTCGGTGTCGCCCTGATCCGCAAGGGCCGCACGGCGCACCCGTTCCGCCTGGCGATCGGCTGGGGATTGCTCGGTTTGTCGCTGCTCGGGCTGCTTCACATCGTGCGCGGCCCCGACAAGATCATGGCCCACTTCGACACGTTGGGACGTGCCGGGGGCTGGATCGGCGCGTTGGTCGGTGAACCGCTGCGCAACTTGATCGCATCGGGTGGGGCGATCGTGGTCTTCGTCGCCGCCGGCGTCGGTGGCGCGCTGTTGTTGACGGGCGGATCGTTGAAATCGATGGCGTCGCAGACCCGGCGTGGTGTCGGTCTCGTCGCCATGCCGATCGGTCGTCGGGCGCGCACGGCCTTCGGCAACATGTCGACGCTGAAGAGCGATCGACAAGGTTCCGGTGGGCTTCCAATGCCGACGGTCTACGACGCGGCCCTCGACGAGGATTGGGCGGAGACCTCCAAGCAACGCAAGACGCGCACGACGCGTCCGCTGCCGCCGCCAGGCGCGGTTGAACCCGGCCTGGTCGAGCAGTCCGAGCTCGAGTTGGGGCCTGGCGCGCTCCGCGGTCATTGGGTGCTGCCGCCGGCTCAGTACCTCACCCGTTCGTCAGTGCAGACGATCAACAAGGCCGAGGTCGAGGCCCGCGGCCGAACGCTGATCGACGCCCTCAACTCGCACGGTGTCGAGACCAGGCTGCTCGGTCAGACGGTCGGCCCGACCGTGACCCGTTACGAGCTCGAACTGGGTGCCGGTGTCAAGGTGGCCAGGGTCACCAGCCTCAACCGCGACATCGCTTACGCCATGGCGGCGACCGACGTGCGCATCCTTGCTCCCATTCCCGGGCGCACGGCCATCGGCGTGGAGGTGCCGAACCACACGCGTCAACTCGTCAGCCTCGGCGACATCATGTCCTCGCCCGAAGCCAAGACGGCCACTCACCCACTCGATGTTGCAATCGGCAAAGACATCGCCGGCCGCGCTGTGTTCCTCAACCTCGCCACCACGCCGCATCTCCTCATTGCCGGCACCACAGGCGCCGGCAAGTCGAGCGGGCTCAACAGCATCCTCACCTCGATCCTCATGCGCAGCACACCGGATCAGGTACGGCTGATCCTGATCGATCCGAAGCAGGTCGAGATGGGTCAGTACAACCGCTTGCCGCACCTCCTCACGCAACCGGTGACCAACCCGAAGAAGGCGGCCAACGCCCTCGGCTGGGCGGTGAAGGAGATGGAGCGACGCTACGACTTGTTGTTCGAAGTCGGCTTCCGCGACATCACCGGGTACAACGCCGCATACGACCGTGGCGAGCTGCAACCCGACCCAGGCTCCGAGAGCTCATTCGAGCGGCTGCCGTACATCGTCATCGTCGTCGACGAGCTCAACGACTTGATGATGGTCGCTGCCCGCGACGTCGAAGACAGCATCACGCGCATCGCCCAGAAGGCGCGTGCCGTCGGCGTCCACCTGATCGTCGCCACGCAGCGCCCCTCGGTCAACGTGATCACCGGCGTCATCAAGGCCAACATCCCCGCCCGCGCCGCGTACGCCGTCAACAGCCTCACCGACAGCCGCGTCATCCTTGATCAGTCCGGTGCCGAGAAGCTGGTCGGCAAGGGCGACATGTTGTTGCTGCCGGGTAACTCCAACGTTTCGCAACGCATCCAAGGATCGTTCGTCAGCGAAGAAGAGGTCCGCAAGGTCGTTGCCCATTGGCGGCGCCAGGCACCCGAGGTGGTCTACGTCAGCGGTGTCGAGGGCGACGACGAGGCGAGTGCCGGCAGCAGCCTGTTCTCGGGTGGCAGCGAAGGGGAGGACGAGGACGAGACGCTGTTGCGGCAGGCAATGGAACTGGTGGTTCGTAGCCAGCTCGGCTCGACGTCGATGTTGCAGCGCAAGTTGAAGGTTGGCTTTGCCAGAGCCGGGCGGCTGATGGATCTGCTCGAGCAAAGTGGTGTGGTCGGCCCCAGCGAGGGCAGCAAGGCCCGCTCCGTGCTGATGACGGTCGAAGAGTTCGAGTTGCTGCAAGAGGCGCATCGCAACCGATAGGCCCAACCACTCACCTGTGGAGTGTTTGACGGCACCCAGGTAGGCACCAAGAACTCCACAGGAGTCGGACGGGGCCGGGACCTCAATCGATGGCGGCTCGGTAGCCTGGCACGTCGTGGCACAGCGGTTTTACGTCGAGACGTTGGGCTGTCCGAAGAACCAGGTCGACAGCGACAAGCTGATCGGTACGTTGCTGGCAGACGGGATGATGCCGACCGACGATGCCGCGCTCGCCGACCTCGTCGTCGTCAACACCTGCGCGTTCATCGACGAGGCTCGCAAGGAGTCGATCGACACGATCTTGGCGCTGGAGGATCAACGCAAAGACGGCGCCCGCCTCGTGGTCACCGGCTGCATGGCCGAGCGCTACGGCGACGAGTTGGCCTCGGCGCTGCCGGAAGTCGATCAGGTGGCCGGCTTCGGCGTTCCCGTCAACCTCGGCCGCAAGCCGCTCTCGATCAGTGACACGCCAATCCCGCTGCTCGATCTGTTGAACCTGCCGCGCCCGAAGTCATCCAGCCCATGGGCGTACGTGAAGATCGCCGAGGGCTGCGATCGCAACTGCGGGTTCTGTGCGATTCCCTCGTTCCGCGGGCCGCAACGCAGCCGAGATGTGTCGTCGATCCTCGACGAGGTCGCCCAGCTCGAGGCTCAAGAGATCGTGCTCGTCGCCCAAGATCTGGCCAGCTACGGCAAGGATCGTCCCGATGAGTTGGGCGCCGGCTCGATCGTGCCATTGGTCAAGGCCGTCAGCGCGGTGTCGCCGTGGACGCGGCTGCTGTACCTCTACCCGAGCGATCTCACCGACGAGCTGATCGACGCGATCTTGGCCACCGACGTGCCGTACTTCGACCTGTCACTGCAACACGTCAGCAAGCGGTTGCTGCGTCGCATGCGCCGCTGGGGCGACGGCGACCGTTTCCTTCGTCGTATCGGCGACATCCGCGGTCGCCAACCCGGCGCCGCCTTCCGAAGCAACTTCATCGTCGGCTATCCGGGGGAGACCGAGGAAGATCACGACCAGCTGCTGCGATTCGTCGAGCAGGCCGAGCTCGACTGGTGTGGGTTCTTCGCCTACAGCGCCGAGGAAGGCACCTACGCGGTCGGTCTCGACGGCGCAGTCGACGCCGGCCTGATGCACGAACGCCTCGGTGAGCTGCGTGAACTGCAAGACGACGTCACCGCTCGTCGGCGAGACGCGTTGATCGGCACCTCGGTGCGCGTGTTGGTCGATGAGGTTGGTGTCGCCCGCAGTGCCCGCGAGGCGCCGGAGATCGACGGCATCATCGAGGTGCCGCAACACCTCGAGGTCGGCCGGTTCCACACCGTTCGAATCGTTGACGCTCTCGGCCCCGACCTCGTGGCAGAATCGAACTGATGCCGGTCGACCCGAGTGCTGTGAAGACCTGGGCCAACCTGGTCACCGTCGCACGGGTCTTGATTGCACCGATCATGTTCCTGCTGATCCCCGAAAAGCCCGGGGGGTCATGGGTCGCCTTCGGATTGTGGTTCGTGTTGTGTTCCACTGACGGGATCGACGGATTTCTGGCGCGTCGCCACGGCGCAACGACCGTCGGGGCGTTCCTCGATCCGTTGGCCGACAAGGTACTCGTGCTCGGCGCGATGTTCTTCCTGGTCAACAGCCACGTGTTTTGGATCGTGCCGATCATCATCATCGCTGCCCGCGAGCTGGCGATCAGCCTGTACCGCACGTTCGTCGGCGCCAAGGGCGTCAGTGTTCCGGCCAGCAAGGTTGCCAAGTTCAAGACCGTTGCCCAGCAGCTCTCGGTCGGCTTCGCCATCGCCCCGCTGACCGCAATTGATGCGAAGTGGCTGTGGAACGGGTTGCTGTGGATCTCCGTCGTGCTGGCACTGATCAGCGGTTGCCAGTACATGTGGCGTGCTCGTCGGCCGAGAGCGGTCGCCAATGCGTTGTGATGTCGTCGCCGTCGGAACGGAGTTGTTGCTCGGGCAGATCGTCGACACCAACAGCTCATGGATCGGCGAGCACCTCGCGGGCTACGGCATCGACTCGCTGTTGCAGGTGAAGGTCGGCGACAACCTCGGTCGGGTCGAAGCGGTGTTGCGCAGCACCTTGGCCAACGCCGATGCCGTGATCGTGTGCGGAGGTCTCGGACCGACCCACGACGATCTCACCCGCGAGGCCGTCGCCGCGGTCATGGGTGTCGAATTGCGCCACGACGACACCGTCGCCGCGGTGATCACCCAGATGTTCGCGTCGCGCAATCGCTACATGGCCGCCAACAACCTTCGCCAGGCGATGGTGCCGGTTGGGGCGACCGTCATAGCGCAGACTCGCGGAACGGCTCCCGGGCTGATCTGTCCGGTCAGGGTCGACGGTGTCGACAAGGTCATGTACGCGGTGCCCGGGGTGCCGCATGAGATGAAAGAGATGGTCGAGCGCGCCGTGTTGCCCGACCTCCGCCAGCGGTCCGGTGACACCAGCGCAATCGTCAGCCGCACGCTGCGCACGTGGGGGGAGAGCGAGAGTGGGCTCAACGAACGACTCGACGCGTTGATCGCCCGGCTCGACGAGACCGGCAACCCAACGCTCGCGTTCCTCGCCAGCGGATGGGAGGGCCTGAAGGTGCGCCTCACCGCAAAGGCGCCGACGCGAGAAGACGCTGAGTTGCTGCTCGACCAATGGGATGGCGAGGTTCGCGCTGTCGTGGGCGAGCACGTCTTCGGTGTCGACGACGAGACGATGGAGTCGGTGACGCTGCAGATGTTGAGGTCGCGAGGTCTCACGCTCGGCCTCGCCGAATCGGTCACAGGGGGCCTGGTTGCCGGTCGTCTCACCGCGGTGCCAGGGGCGAGCGACGTGGTTCGCGGCGCAGTGGTCTCGTACGCCAGCGAGGTGAAGTTCGACCTGCTCGGCGTTCCCGAGGGCCCGGTCGTCAGTGAAGCCGCGGCGGCAGCGATGGCCACGGGGGTCAGGCGCGTGCTCGGCGCCGACGTGGGGTTGGCGCTCACCGGTGTTGCTGGGCCCACCGAGCAGGACGGCATGCCGGTCGGCACGCTGTGCATCGGCATCGACGATGGTCATACCGTGGCCACCCACACCGTTCGCGTGCCCGGTCAGCGCGAACAGATGCGGCAGATGAGCGTGATCACTGCCCTCGATTACCTCCGCCGTCATCTTGCTGCCGCCGAATAGGCTGGCGTGTCACGCCCTCGTAGCTCAACGGATAGAGCAGCGGGTTTCTACCCCGTAGGTTGGGAGTTCGATTCTCTCCGGGGGCGCCCATCGAGCTGAACGGTCAGGGCTTGCCCTCGGCGGGATCGGCGTCGGGGTCGGCCACCGGCGGTGCGGCCGGGCCTGGAGGCGTCATCGAGATGACGAGCCCATTGATCTCGAGCACGATCTCTGGTTGCCCGGACGTGTTGGTGATGCTTGCCGGCTCGGGGATTTTGCGCAGGATTCCCATGTCGATACAGGGTACCCCCGCTTGCCCTAGGACGTGAGCTGGTTGAGCATCCAGCCGGTGACCACGGCAAGGACCTCGGCGTTGTTGCGTTCGAACATCGATCCATGGCAGTTGCCGTGCACGCCCTCGTTGGCCAACTCGATGTGGGTCGCCGCGCAGCCGGCTTGCTGCAGGAACGTGACCAGTGGACCGTCGGTGAGTTGGAACACCGATGCCTCGCCGCTGACGACGGCAATTGGCACCTTGGACAGGTTGGCCAGCTTGCGAGCGGGTTCGGTCTGCAGCATGTAGCCGGGGCCGCCTGCGGCGGACGAATGCTCGACCAGATCGAGGTCGGCCGGCGTGGTCGCCGGCGGGTCGTAGGCCACGGGCACCGCGGCGACGCCCCATTGCAACGTGTCGGGGCCGAACGTCTGGGCGAACGCCGGACCGATCGGCTCGAGCTGGACGAGCCCCACGACCAGCTCCGGGCGAGCATCGGCAACGAGGAACCCGGATGGTCCGCCCAGCGAGTTCGACAGCACGAAGGCCGGCCCGATCTTGTCGAGCAGTTCGACCAAACGCTGTTGTTCCATGCCCTGGCGAACCACCGCATCAGCGGCGAACGGACCGCCGGAAGCCAGGAACTGCAGCAACGCGGGGTCGGCCGGGTCCTTGGAATCGCCGGGCCATTGCGTGTGGAGATCGGCAAAGGGCATCGCCCCGGGCCCCTCGGTCGACGGCACGAAGATGCTCTTCAGCACTTCGATCGGCAGCGGCGGGCCGGCTGCACCCATCAACTCGGGGATGAATGGCGATCTCCCGTGACCCGGTCGATCGACGACGTAGACCACCCAACCCTGCTCGACCAGCAAGTCGCACCAGCCGGGGCGGCCATCCGGCGTCGAGAGAAAGTCGAGACCCTGACCGCCGCCACCGTGAACGAGCACGATCGGGTATGGCTGGGTGACCTCGGCCGGCGCCTCCCAGTAGACGTACATCGGCCCTCGCGCCACTCCGATCGCCGGATCGGGCGTGACCCCAACCCAGAAATGCCCCCGCCTGGAGGTGACCGCGGTCGAGTCGGAGGGAACCTGAGCAGGTGGGCGTGGTGCGGAATCGGCCATCGGCAGAAGCTACACCGCCCCTCACTCGGCTGGCTTTGTGGGAGCCTGGTCTCTGCGTCCCCAGCAAGCCGGGGAACTCCCGGCGATCTGGCGACGTCTCAACTACATGCTGCGCCGTACGTTCCTTTCCGTTCTGGCCCTTGCTGCCGTGGCTCCGTTCATGGATGCCTGCGGTGGTGAGTCGACGACATCCACAACAACCACCGGCACGCGTCGCAGCAGCCTGCGCGGCAACGCAACGCACCTCACCGCCGGAGCCGACCCCAAGCCTGCGTCATTCGCGATCAACGCCTTCGCTCAGAAGCTGTTCGAACGGCTCGTTGCTCTCGATCCCACCGCCAACTTGGTGTTCTCTCCGGCGAGCATCGCCATTGCGCTGACGATGACGTCGGCAGGCGCCAAGGGCCCCACGCTTGAGGAGATGATGGCCGTACTGCAGATCGCCGACGCATCTGCGATCCACCGGTCGATGAACGGCCTCACGAACTCGCTGGCGGCGCTGAACCAATCGGTCGACAACACGACGCAGGGTGGTACCGGGACCAGTCAGGTGGAGCTCTCGATCGCCAACTCGCTGTGGGGACAAGCTGGTCTGGCGTTCGAGCAAGCCTTCCTCGACCTGCTCTCCGCCGACTACGACGCCGGCCTGGAGCTGGTCGACTACAAGTCCGATCCCGAGGCTGCACGCGGGGCGATCAACGACCGGGTGAAGAAGCAGACGAAGGATCGCATTCCACAGCTACTGGCACAGGGAACGATCACAGCGGATTCACGCCTCACGCTGGTCAACGCGATCTATCTGAAAGCCAACTGGGCCACCAAGTTCTCCAAGGATCTCACCACCGATGGCTCGTTCGCCGCACCAGCGGGCAAGGTGACCGTGTCGATGATGCACCGCACTGACCGCGTCGACTACGCCACCGGCAAAGGCTGGCAGGCGGTCGACTTGCCGTACGCGTTCGGTAGGCTGTCGTTCCTTGTCGCGGTCGGCGATGCACCCGACGTCGTTCTGCCGACGGGCGACGAGGTGTTCGGCGCACTTGAAAATCGGCTGGTGCAACTGACGTTTCCCAAGTTCGACATCGAGACAGCCACCGATCTGTCCAGCGTGCTGTCGGTCATGGGCATGCCCACAGCCTTCACCGACAGCGCCGACTTCAGCGGAATGACAGCTTCCGAGAAGCTCGTTATCAGCTCGGTGATCCATCAAGCCAACATCACCGTTGATGAGGAGGGCACCGAGGCAGCCGCGGCAACCGCCGTTGTGATGGAAGTGACGTCTGCGCCCGCGCCGGAAGAACCTGTTGTGCTCAACGTGGATCGTCCGTTCACCTACTGGCTGCGCGACGCCGTGACCAACACGATCGTTTTCATGGGCCGCGTCAATGACCCGAGCGCGACGCGGAGCTGACGAGCGGCTGGGCTACGCAGGTGGCAAATGACGGCATGATCTCGGCGATCGCCCGTGCGGCGCCCTCTGGGGTGAAGTGGTAGCCGTCCTGGTACCAGTTGAACCTAGGGTCGTCGCGAATGATCGTGCGAAGGTCGACGGCGCACGGCCGTTGCATCATCACCGCGGCCAGGGCATCCGCCGATTCCCTACTGGCGGTCATGGCCTTGGTGTCGCTCGGCAGGGTCTGGTAGTCGAGCCACAGCACACGAGTTCCGTACCGCGCGGCCATGTCCTCGAACTCCGACATTCGTTCGGCGAGCAACGCGTCGAAGTCGGGTTGCCCGATGTGCGCTGTGTGACCGTCGGGCATCTGGTACTCCCACATGTCGGTCACCCCCCACGACACGATGAGGATGTCCAGCCGCATCTGGGCCAGCGCGGGCGGTATCCAGAGGTGCCAGTCGCACGAGCTGATCGGCATCGACGAATGGAGCTGGGCGGTGTCGAAGAACCCCCCCTTCCAGTCGGTGGTCGGGCGGATCTTCAGGTCGTAGATCAGCGGGCACCCTTGGCGATCGATGCCACCCTGCGGTCCGTCGTGCGGCAACGACAGGCCCGCACCGGGAGCGACGTCGCGGATCCATGTGTCGGCACCCGAAGTCCATGGGGCGATCGCGTCAGGCGACGTCACCCAAGTGACGGCGTCGGGATACTTCGCTGTCCACGCCTGCCACGCCGCGTCGGCGAACATCTGCGTGGAGTCGCCGGCCCCGGAGATTCGAATCGGGCGAGGCGGCGGAGTTGACGTCGTCGTCGTCGGAAAAGCGATTGATGCAGCTGGAGCTACTACCGGCACGGACGCCGGCCGGCTCGTCGGGCTGACCGTTGTGAGCACCGGCGCTGCCGCCTCGACTGGCGCCGTCGCGAGGAACGACGCTGTCGAGTTTTCGGGAAGGGCAATGACGACCACCGCGGTGAGGCTGGCCAGGGCCATCGCGGCCATCGCCGGTTTCGCCGTCAACGTGCGGCGAATCGGGAACTCGACAAGATGGAACGACAGGACCGTGGCGGCGACGGTGAGGGCGAGTCGGATGAGGAGCTGATCCGAGATCAGTGCTGCGAGTGGGTGCCAGAGATACAAGCCGTAGCTGTACGTGCCGATGACAACGAGCGGGCTCGCCGCGAGAGCTCGTGGCCGTGCGGCAATGACGACGCAAGCGAGCAGTGCGACAACGATGTGAGGAGGAGACGCAGCTCCCACGAAAACCGCAAGGAGACCGGTCAGTCCGAGGACACCGAGCCACGACGGAAGACGGACCCCGACGAGTGCCAACACCACACCAGCGAGGAGCTCGCACGCTCGTGCCCCAGTGTGGAAGTACATCTGCGGGTCGTGACGGTGCACGTACGCGAACGCAGCCGATGCCACGAGGCAGATGGTGGTCAACGAGGCGAAGAGTCGCCTTCCGAGCGGAAGCATCAGGATGCAAACGATGGGCAGCAGCAGGTAGAACTGCTCCTCGATGGCCAATGACCAGTAGTGCTCGAGCGGCGCGTAGGTGGTTTGCCCGTACGAGTAGTGACTCGTGTATCGCTCGAAGTTGGCCCAGTAGGTGAGGGCGGCGACCGCTTGCCGAAAGATCGATGGCCGTTGCATCGCCCGTCCCACGAGCACCGTGGCGATCACCACGATCGTCGAAGCGGGAAGCAGTCGTCGGAGCCGGCGGACGTAGAAGCCGCGCAGGTCGATGGTGCCCCGTTGCTCGTGCTCGCGAAGGAGCACCGTCGTGACGATGTAGCCCGACAGCGCGAAGAACACGGTCACGCCTGCACCGCCGTTGATCGATGCGCCGAAGTGGTAGGCGATCACCGGGATGACGGCGATGGCCCGCAGGCCGTCGAGCTCGGCGATGTGCCCGCGGCGGCCATCGACACCGATGTGCGGGGCTCCCCGATGAGCGGTCACCTCGATAGCTTTCCCGGGGCCACTGCCCGATGGGCGTCACCGCAGACCGCGGCGATCTCATCCCAGTCAACGTGTCCGTCGAGTCGGACGCCGAGCCAACCTCGGCCGCCGACGTACGGAGGTCGGAAGAAGCGTTCCGGCTCGGTGTCGATCAGTTCATCCTGCGCACCGGCTGGGGCCGCACACCACAGATGGGGGAAGCGATTCTCATGATGACCGCCCGGCCACAACATCACGAACTGCTTCTTGACGAAGAACGCCGGCGTTCCGTGACTGAGCTTTTCGGTAACGCCGGGCAAGGCCATGCAGATCGCCCGGACTCGTTCCTCCAGCTCTTCGGCCACAGGGATACGGTAGGCGATAGAAAATCGTGGATGACTCTTGCAGGCAGGTGTGACGAGATTCGGTGCGCATCGCAGATTGCCGTTGTGCCACAAACATGGCATAGTTGTGGCATGAGCAGAACACGGCTGAGTACCACGGTTGATGCAGAGCTGTTGCACCGGGCGAGAGCGCTCAACGCTTCGCAGACCGACGCCACGCTGATCGACGAGGCACTGGCTGCGTTGCTCGCTCGCCACCGAGCCGCCGAGACAGATGCGATGTACGACGCGGCGTACGCCGTGCACCCGCTGACTGAGCCCGACGAGTGGGGAGATCTGGCTTCGTTCCGTGAAGCAGCCGCCGCGACATGATCGCGCTGCCGCGGCGTGGGGAGTTGTGGTGGTGCGAGCCACCCGAGATTGGACGACGCCCTGTTGTCGTGCTCTCGCGTGATGCAGCAATTCCGCGGTTGCGGCGGGCACTCATCGCGCCGTGTACGACGACCATTCGTGGCTTGCCGAGCGAGGTGGTCCTCGAGCCGGAACACGATCCGATCAGTCGACGTAGCGCGGTGAACCTCGACTCGATCGAGAGTGTGTCGGTCGCCGTGCTTGTCGAACGCCTCGGAACACTGAGTGGGACGCGGATGGAGGAGATCTG
>JANYKU010000104.1 GCA_025358075.1 Ilumatobacteraceae bacterium | reverse complement strand
CGAATACGCGATCGCCAACAGCGCAAGCGACATCACCGTGGCGAAAGCCCGCGAGGCCCTCCAACAGATCGGGGTCCACGTTCAAGACGGAGACAACCCCTACCAGACCGACGACTCAGAAATGCTGCTCGCCGGCATCGCCGCCTTTGAACAAGGCGACTCCCTCGTCGCGATGACAGCACTGCAGTCGGTCGTCGACTCCGACAGTGCCGGCGCCACCGACAAGGGTCGCGCCCACTTCTACCTCGGCTCGATCGCCTACCACGGCCACCGGTTCGACGAGGCCAGAACTCATCTGCACACCGCTGAAGCAGACGCACCCGACCCCGAGAAGGGATGGGCGACCGACATGCTGTCGTGGCGCTGGCAGGAGGACTGACACTGCCGCGTCGGCTCAGCGAATGGCGAGGCCCGTCTGCAGGTCGAACAGATGCATCTGGTCGGCGCTCACGTTCAACGTGGCCGTGTCGTCGACGTGCAGCTTGGTGGTCGGTGGAAGTCGGGCCGACATCGTTTGACCGTGACTGCCGCCTTCGAGCGCGTCGCGAACGTCTTCGGTGTCGACACCGTGGGCGTCGACACTGAGGTGGACGATCACTTCACTTCCCAAGCCTTCGCGAACGCTGACAACTCCACTGAGGGTGTTGCCCTCGGTGGAGCCGTTCAGGGCTTCGGTCAGGTGCTCCGGCCGGATCCCGACGGCAACCTCACGCCCGTTGTATTGGGCGAGCGCGGCGGGGGGGTTGCCCAACGCGATCGAGCTCGAGCCCAGTTGGATCTTGCCGCCGGTGCCGTTCGACTGATACTTGCCGCGCAGGAGGTTCATCTGCGGCGATCCGATGAAGGCGGCGACGAACAGGTTGTCGGGTCGGTCGTAGAGGGTTTGCGGTGAATCGACCTGCATCAGCGAACCCTTCGACATGACGGCCACACGATCACCCATCGTCATTGCCTCGATCTGGTCGTGGGTGACGTACACGGTCGTCGTGTTGAGATCGTGCTGAAGCCTGGCGATCTCGCCACGCATCTGCACGCGCAGCTTGGCGTCGAGGTTCGACAACGGCTCGTCCATCAAGAACGCCTGTGGCTGGCGAACGATGGCCCGCCCCATGGCAACACGCTGACGCTGGCCGCCCGACAACTGCGCGGGCTTGCGATCGAGGTTGTCGGTGAGCTCGAGCGTGCGAGCGGCGTCGGTCACCCGTCGCTCGATCTCCTCTTTCGGCATCTTCTGCAACTTCAGCGCGAACGCAATGTTGTCGTGCACGGTGAGATGCGGGTACAACGCGTACGACTGGAAGACCATGGCGATGTCGCGATCTTTCGGCTCGAGGTCGTTGACCACGCGCTCGCCGATGCGCAGCTCGCCGGCCGATATCGACTCGAGCCCGGCGATCATCCGCAGCGCCGTCGACTTGCCACACCCCGATGGCCCGACGAGAACGAGGAACTCGCCGTCGTCGATATCGAGCGACAAGTTGGTAACGGCCTGAAAACCGTTCTCGTAAATCTTGTCGATCGCGTTGAGTGTGATCGTTGCCACAGGACCCCCTTGGTGTTCGTCGGGAAGTCTTGCATAGCTCTTTCCCTGTGCAGAACTGCATGGTAAGGTTCGGTTTGGAAGTTCTCAAGAATTTCCACGATTTTCCATCACGTCGATGACGTGCACCGTTCCTTGAGGGGGAAATTCATGAAGACACGTAGAGGCGCTTTTAGCGCACTCTGTTTCGCTGGAGTGCTTGTCGTGGCTGCCTGTGGCAGCAGCACCAAGACAGCGTCACCGACAACGGTGGTAGCCGGTACTCCGGCCACCGCGGCACCGGGCGGCACAACCGCACCAGCCGGCACCACGGCACCGGGCGGCACGACTGCCCCAGTGGGTGCCAGCATCCTGAACGGCGAGATCAAGTGCACGCAGCAGTACGCCGGCAAAGAGGTGCACATCTTGTCGCCAGTCGTCGACAGCGCTAACGACCACCCGATTCCCGACTACGTCAATGCGTACAAGCCGTTGGCCGACTGCACGGGCGTGAAGATCGTCTGGGAAGGCACGAAGAGCTTCGAGCAGGACATCAACGTCCGCCTCGAGGGTGGCAATGCCCCCGACGTGATCGACTACCCACAGCCCGGCCTGCTGGCCGGCGCGGTCGCCAAGGGCTACCTGTTCCCGCTGCCCGCTGATGTCGCCGCACACACCACGAACGACTTCATCTCCGGCTGGGACGTGTACAGCACCGTCAACGGCAAGGTCTACGGCATCCCAGGCCGCTCCAACGTGAAGTCGCTCGTGTGGTACAGCCCGAAGGCCTTCGCCACCGGCGGCTACAAGATCCCGACGACCCTCGAAGAGATGAAGACGCTCTCCGACAAGATCGTCACTGACAAGAAGATCCCGTGGTGCATCGGCGCCGCTTCAGGTGTCGCCACCGGCTGGGTGCTCACCGACTGGATGGAAGACTTCATGCTGCGCATCAATGGCGAGAAGGTCTACGACCAGTGGGTCAACCACCAGATCCCGTTCAACGACCCGAAGGTCAAGGCCGTTGCCGACGCCGTCGGCGCCTACGTCAAGAACCCCGCCTACCTCGGCGGTGACGCACTGGTCAAGGCCATTGCCACCACGAAGTTCGAAGAGGGCGGCCTGCCGATCCTCACTGGCAACTGCTACATGCACCGCCAGGCGAGCTTCTACTCGACGCTGTGGCCGAAGGGCACCACCATCGCCCCTGACGGCGACATCTGGTTCTTCTACCTGCCGAGCCCGGCAGGTGGCCCGAAGTACCTCCTCGGCGCCGGCGACATCTACGCCGCGGGCACCAACAAGCCGGAGAGCTTCGACGTGCTGCGCTATACGGGCTCTGTCGACTACCAGCAGACGATCCTGGCGACTCGCAAGGAGCTGTCACCGAACAAGAACATCGACACCTCCAAGATCACCGACCCGTTCCTGAAGGCAATCGCCGACCTGCAGAAGAACGCCGACATCTTCCGCTTCGACGGCTCCGACCAGATGCCCGGCGCAGTAGGTGCCGGCACCTTCTGGACCGAGATCACGGCATGGGTCGTGGGTGGCAGCACCAACGACTTCTTGAACAACGTCGAGAAGAGTTGGCCCAAGTCATAGCACCCTGTGTGCAACGAGTAGTTTGACGAGGGGGTCGGGTTTCGGTCCGACCCCCTCGCTCGTTTTGGCTCGCCCGTTTGGCAATGGAGGGGAACATGGGGGATCTGATAACCGCCCTGGTCATCGTGGCCATCGGCATCGGCGGCCTGATTGCTGTGCTCGGGGGTCTGTACTGGCTGACGCGTCTGTTTCCCACGCGGTGGAGCGAGCGCGCCAAGATCCTCATCTTCTTGCTCCCCGCATCCGTACTGATGATCGTCGGTCTGGTCGTACCGGCGATCCGCACCGTCTACGTCAGCCTGCTCGACAACAACAGCAAGAAGTTCCTCGGTCTCGACAACTACCACGAGATCTTCACGACGGCGGGCACCCGGCTGACGGTGATCAACAGTCTCACGTGGGTCCTCGTCGGTACCACGGTCACGGTGATCGTCGGCCTCGCCGTCGCCCGGTTTGCCGACGGCATGCGCGGCGAGAAGGCGGCGAAATCAGCGATCTTCATCCCGGGGGCTGTCTCACTGGTGGGCGCCGGCGTGATCTGGCGGTTCGTCTACGACGGCCCGCCGTTCAAGGTCGGGTTGCTCAACCAGGTCACCAAGTCGCTCCCGGGCCTGCCCAACAGCCTTGGCGGCGACGGATTGCGCAGCTGGTTCATCGAACGTGGCCTGGCCGGCATCACGCCACCGAGCAATGCACCTGGATTCAACACCTTCCTGTTGATCGTCATCTTCATCTGGGCGTCGGCGGGCTTCGCGACGGTCATCTTCTCGGCGGCCATCAAGGGCGTGCCCGATTCGTTGATCGAGGCTGCGAAGGTCGACGGAGCCACGAACCGGCAGGCCTTCTACAAGGTCACGATGCCGTACATCCGGGCCACCATCATCACCGTGGCGACGACCACCACGATCGCCGGCCTCAAGGCGTTCGACATCATCGCCGCCACAACCGGCGGCAACTTCGGCACCAGCACGATCGCCAACCAGTTCTTCGTCACCAAGTTCGTGCAAGGCCGGGACGGGCTCGGTTCGGCGCTCGCCGTCGTGATCTTCATCCTCGTCATTCCCGTAGTCGTTCTCAACCGCCGCGCCCAGCGCCGCGCCGAGGAGTTGATGGCAGCATGACCATCGCAGACAACAGTGTTCAAGTACTGATCACGCCGCTCGCCGAGATGAAGACGGCAGACACGGTCATGGGCGGCGAGCCGATGGGTCGATCCATCAGCGCCACACTCAGCAGTCGCACGGGCCGCTGGCTCGTCTACGGGTTGGTCTTCTTCTGGACGATCCCGACGTTCGGGCTGTTCGTCTCGTCGTTCCGACCAGAATTGGCGGTCAAGACCACGGGCTGGTGGTCGATGTTCTTGCACCCGTCGGTCACGTTGGACAACTACCGCACGGTTCTCTCCTCGGCCCCTGGCAACGAGAACCTCGCCCACTTCTTCCTCAACTCGTTGAAGATCACGATTCCGGCAACGCTTTTCTCGGTCGGCATCGCCCTGCTGGCCGCCTACGCGTTCTCGTGGATGAAGTTCAAGGGCCGCGACTGGTTGTTCGTCGCCGTCGTCGCCTTGCTGATGGTCCCGTTGCAGATGGCCCTCATCCCGTTGCTGCGTCTGTTCACCCACGGGGCCCACATCGGCTCAATCACGATCATCCCCTACCTGCACCTCAACAACAGTGCCTCGGCCATCTGGATCGCCCACAGCGCCTTCGGCATGCCGTTCTGCATCTTCATCCTCAAGAACTTCGTCTCGTCGCTGCCGCGCGAGATCATCGAAGCAGCGCGGGTCGACGGTGCAGGGCACGCAACCGTGTTCATGCGGCTGATCGTTCCGTTGACGGTGCCGGCAATCGCCTCACTCTCGATCTTCCAGTTCATGTGGATCTGGAACGACTACTTGGTCGGCAAGGTCTTCGGCGGAACCCGCAACGTTCCACTCACGGCCCACCTCGCTGAGATGACCGGCACCCGCGGCCAATCGTGGCAACTTCTCACCGCCGCCGGGATGATCGCGATGATCCTGCCGCTCATCGTGTTCTTCGCGCTGCAGCGATACTTCGTGCGCGGTCTGCTGGCCGGTTCCGTCAAGGGCTGATGACCGACGAGGCACCCATCGACGTCGAGGCACTCGCCGACTCGTTGACCCTGGAGGAACAAGTTGCGCTGCTGGCCGGCGCCGACTTCTGGCACACGGTCGCCATCGAGCGCGTCGGCATTCCGTCGATGCGGGTCAGTGACGGTCCGGTCGGTGCACGCGGCACGCGGTTCGGCGGCGGTCCATCGTCGATCGCCGTGCCGTGTAGCACCCTGCTGGCCGCAACATGGGACCCCGTCCTCGTCCAACGAGTCGGCGAGTTGCTCGGTCGCGAAGCTCGCTCCAAGGGCGCGAGGGTGTTGCTGGCGCCCACCGTCAACCTGCACCGCACGCCGATCGGTGGACGCAACTTCGAGTGCATGAGCGAAGACCCGTACCTCACCGCCCGCGTCGCCGTCGCCTACGTGCGGGGCGTGCAGAGCCAAGGGGTCGCCAGCTGCATCAAGCACTTCGTCGGCAACGACACCGAGTTCGAACGGAACTCGATCGACTCGCGCATCGACGAGCGCACGATGCGCGAGTTGTACCTCGTGCCGTTCGAGTCCGCGGTGAAAGAGGCTGGAGTCCTGGCGGTGATGACCTCGTACAACCGCATCAATGGTCCATGGGCTGCCGACAGCGCGGCGTTGATCAACGGCGTGCTCCGCGGCGAGTGGGGCTTCGACGGGCTGGTGATGAGTGACTGGTTCGGATTGCACTCCACGGTGGAGGCCCTCGCTGCCGGGCTCGACCTGGAGATGCCCGGCCCGACGCGCCACCGTGGCGCGCAGTTGGTGGCCGCGGTGCGCGACGGATCCGCGGCGGCAGCAGGCGTGCGGCGCGCAGCCGTCAACGTCATGCGGCTGATGGATCGCATCGGCGCCTTCGACGACGGCGCGCCCGGGCCCGAGACCACGCGCGACTCCCCCGACGACGTTGCCCTGGCCCGCACCGCGGCGGCACATGGAATGGTGCTGCTGCGCAACGAATCGATGTCGGGCAAGCCGGCGCTGCCGCTCGACCTGGCCGCGTTGCAACGCGTTGCGGTGATCGGTCCCAATGCCGCGGTCGGACAGGTGCTAGGAGGTGGCAGCGCGCACGTGACGCCGTCCTCGATCGCCCAGCCACTCGACAGCCTTCGCGCCAGGCTCGGTGCTGCCGGCATCGAGGTCACGCATGGTGTCGGGTGCAACATCAACAAACGCCTCCCCGAGCTCGAGCAGCGACTGTGCGGACCGATCAAGGTCGACTACTTCGACGACCCGTCCGCCCTCGACGATCGTGCTGGCGTTGCAGTCCGCACGGGGTCCGGAACGGTGCGGATGATGTGGGTCAAAGACCCCGTCGGCCAATCGGATTCGAATCCGCGGTTCGGTGCGCGACTCAGCACGACGTTCACCCCCGATATCACCGGCACGTGGATCGTGGGTGTCGAGTCCGTCGCGCCGACCCGGCTGCTGATCGATGGTGTCGTGGTGATCGACAACGAGTCGACGCCGAAGGGTGGCTCGTTCTTCGGCACGGGCAAGGCCGAGGTGACCGGGTCGGTCGACGTCGAGGCCGGCCACGACTACCTGCTCGAGGTCGAAGTTCGTCACCATCCAACCGGCCAGGGCATGGGTGGTGTCAACGTGGGCGGGCAGGCACCGCTCGGTGAGAACCTTCTCGCCGAGGCGGTCGACGTCGCCGCCAAGGCCGATTGCTCGGTGGTGATCGTCGGCACCAACGACGACTGGGAATGCGAAGGCTGGGACCGCACCACGATGGATCTCCCCGGCGATCAGAACGAACTGATCCTGCAGGTCGCCGCTGCCGGCAAGCGCACCGTTGTCGTCATCAACGCCGGCTCGCCGGTCAACATGCCGTGGCTCGGTCACGTCGATGCGGTGTTGATGGCCTGGTTCCCCGGGCAACAGATGGGTGAAGCGATCGCCGATGTGTTGCTCGGCGACGTCGAGCCGCAAGGCCGGCTGCCGGTCACGTTTCCGGCACGGCTGGAAGACACCCCGGCATTCGAGCACTATCCGGGTCGCCACGGTGTGGCCAACTACGCCGAAGGTCGCCTGATCGGCTACCGCTGGTACGCGACGGTCGGTCGACGACCGTTGTTCGCCTTCGGCTTCGGTCTCGGTTACGCAGACGTGCAGATCACCGCGGCGCGACGTGCAGCGGGAGGTGGCGTCGATGTCGATCTCACCAACGTGTCGAATCGCGACGGCGTGCAGGTCGTGCAGGTCTACACGGCACACGCCGGGTCAGTCGAGCGTCGCGGCGACGAACCCGCCCTGCAACTCGTCGGGTTCACCAAGGCAGACGTGCCGGCCCACGGCGTGCGTACCGTCACGGTCGAGCTCGACCCGCGCGCGATGCACACGTGGAACGTCGCCGACCACGCCTGGATCGCTGCCCACGGCCCGTTCGAGTTGTGCGTCGGGACGTCATCGGTCGACATCGCCGTACGGCTTGCCGTCGCCGATCAGTGAACGGTCGACAACCAGACACAGGTATCCGATGGCAATCGTTGCGACGTGGTGTCGGGCTGCGTCGCCAGGATCACGGTTCGGCCGGCGACCAACGCTGCCGGTAGCGCCGCGGCATCAGCGCCGACGTTGAGGACGACGAGCACGCCGTCGCGTTCGAACGCCAGGCAATCCGGATTGCCGGTTTCCACCCACACAAGATCGCCCGAGAGCAACGGACGGTGGGCCATGAGGATGCGGTACCACGACAGCATCGACTGCGGGTCGGCGGCCTCTTTCTCGACCGAGAAGTCGCCCCAGTTCTGTGGCTGCGGCAGCCACGGTTCGACCGCCACCGGCGAGAACCCGAACGAGGTCGTCGCGTCCGATGTCCACGGCAGCGGAACCCGGCAACCATCACGCCCGAGCTCCTTGCCGTTGGTGCGGATGAACAGCGGGTCTTCGCGCGCTGCATCCGGCATGTCGAGGTACTCCTCGAGGCCCAGCTCTTCGCCCTGGAAGAGGTACAGCGCTCCAGGAAGGGCCGCCGCCAACGTGATCGCGGCCCGAGCCCGGCGACGACCGAGCTCGAGATCGATGGGAGCATCGACGTAGACGAGGTTGTTGCCGGTGAACGCCGCAGGGTCGTTGGAGTTGAGCCGGCCGAGTCGGGTGACGATTCGTTGCGTGTCGTGGTTGTTGAGGGTCCACGCCGGTGTCCCGCCGACCGGGCCGAGCATGTCGATCGAGTCGGAGATCGCCTTGCGCATCGGCGCGGCCAGCCACGTGATCAACATCAGGTCGAAGGCGAACGACTGATGGAACTCGTCCCCCCGCAGGAAAGCAAGCACGGCTTCGGGCTTGCCGTATGACTCGCTGATCGTCACCAGGTGCCGGCCTGGATGGGCGCGCTCGTAGTCGTCGATCACGGTGCGCCAGTGCTTCCACACGTCGTGACCGGTCTCGTAGAAGTGCCCATAGATGTTGCGGCCCCACGCTTGGGCGTCGGTGAGACCCGGCGGCGCCGGCGGCGTGTCGGGCAGATCGGGGTGCTTGCCGAGCACCGGAACGGCATCGACACGGAACCCTTCGACGCCGCGATCGAACCAGAACCGGAGCATCCGATCGAAGTAGTCGACGACGTCTTGGCAGTACCAGTTGAAGTCGGGCTGCCACGGCGTGAAGGCGTGCAAGTACCACTGACCCGGCGTGCCATCGGCCTCGGTCACGCGCGTCCAAGCCGGCCCACCGAAGATGGCCCGCCAGTTGTTCGGCGGCTCGGCGCCGTCGGGGCCTTTGCCATCACGGAACCAGTAGCGGGCCCGCTCGGGCGAACCGGGAGCAGCCTTCAGTGCCGCTTGGAACCAGGCGTGTTCCGAGCTGCAGTGGTTCGGGACGACGTCGAGCAGGAGTCGAATCGACCGCTGCGCCGCGTCGGCGACAAGCCGATCGAAATCGTCGAGCGAACCATAGGTCGGCTCGATGTCGAAGTAGTCGGCGACGTCGTAGCCGTGGTCGCGCTGAGGCGAGGGAAAGCAGGGCGTCAACCAGATCGCGTTCACACCGATGGCGTGCAAGTGGTCGAGGTGTTTGCGGATGCCTTCCAGGTCGCCGCGACCATCACCGTTGCTGTCGGCGAACGACCTCGGATACAGCTGATAGACGACCGCGTCGGTCCACCACAACTTGCTTGATTCCTCAGTGCTCGCACCAGTCACCGTCTCACCTTTCGTTTCACTGCGGTGGTGGTCGTCGATCGGACCACAAGTTCGAGCTCCAGTCGCTCCGTATGAGGTTGCTGGCTGGGCATCGAGAGTGCCTCGAGCAGCAGATCGGCACCTCTCTCGCCGGAGTAGACCAACGGCTGACGGACCGTCGACAGGCCCATCAACGCGGCCAGATCGATGTCGTCATAGCCGATCACCGAGAGCTCCTCGGGAACGTTGATGCCCAGTCGCGACGCGGCTTCCAAGCAACCGACGGCCTGAACGTCGGAGGCGGCCACGATGGCCGTCGGACGATCCGGCAACGACAACAACTCGGTCGCCATCTGTCGAGCCGCAGAATGCAAGTAGGCCCCGTAGCGAACGAGCGCGGCCGGGACCTTCAGACCCGCCTCGGCCATCGCCGCCCGGAATCCCTCCTCGCGGCGTGCGCCGGCGACGAAGCCGAACGCGTTGCGCGGGGGCTCACTGACGAAGGCAATGCGTCGATGACCGAGCGAGATCAGATGCTTGGTCGAGAGCGCGCCGCCGGCGTGGTCGTCGATTCCGACACTCGACAATCCGGGATACGAAGCATCGATGAGCACGGTCGGGAAGCGACCACCGATCAGGCGATCGCCTTCGTCATCGACCAATGGCAAGGTGACGACGATCAGACCGTCGAGGACGAGGCTTCGTGGAAGTTCCAGCAACTTCGCACGTGCCTGCGATGGCGACTCGACGTTGTGCAAAACGACCGAGCATCCGTGCGGCGCCAGACGCGAGACGATTCCACGAAGCCGCTGAAATGCCGACTGCTCATCGAAGAACGGCACCAGGACGGCGACGAGCTTGCCCCCTTTACCCCGCTCAGCAGCGGATTTTCGGGTGCGCTGATACCCCATCACCTCGACCGATTGGCGCACCTTGTCGCGGGTCGCATCACTGACATGCACGCTGCCACTGAGGACGCGCGACACCGTGCCGATACCCACACCGGCATGCTTGGCAACGTCGGCCATCGTCGGAGCTGTCGGCACTTTGGAAATCGTAATCGCAGCTTCCATCCACGGCGTCATTCAGCCGACGTAGCGCACATCGGGCCAGTGCTCTTCGTTGCGCTGTCCATCTGTGAGCTCCACCGCCACGAAGCCGTGACGCTCGTAGAATCGCCGAGCCTTCGCGTTGGTCTGGAACGCCCACAGCTGCAGCTCACTCGGTTGCCGCTGCCGAGCAAGGGTCATGAACTGATCGCCGAGACCGCGACCGATCCATGCGGGATCGACGTACAGGTGATGCAACCATCCAGGTGCCAGCATCAACTGCCCGACGACGACGCCGTCGACATCGGCGACCCACGCGTCCATGTTCGGTATCGCCTGCCCGGCGATCCAAGCGGCGATCTCGGCCTCGGTGTGTGGTTCCGGCACTTCGGCCATCGCATAGTCGTGGGATCGGATGTAGACCCGGGCACAGGCGGCGGCATCGTCGACGACGGCGCGCCGCAGCGCCGGCCGCCCGGGTTGTACCGCGCGCAGCACCCCTTCCAGGCCCGGCTCCGATACGGCGATGGCCTGCGCCCACGAGAACCAGGCGACGTCGGGGCTTTCGCCGTCGGGTGGCGCCGGCTCCACCGCCGGAGCCGTGAAGTGGTAGCGCACGTCGAGGTGGGTGTGCCCGCGTGGCCCGGGGTGCACGTCGACGTGCAGGAGCGTCGACGGCTCGCGTCCCGCAGGCGTCACCGGTAGCCCGGTCTCCTCCAATGACTCTCGTCGTGCCGCATCCCATGGCAGCTCACCTGGGTCGATGTGCCCACCGGGCTGCAGCCAGATGCCCAGCCGCTTGTGCCGGTGCAGTACGACGCCGGCGTCGCCCGTGATGATCGCCGACGCCGTCACATGCGTGGGCGAGGCGTGCTCATCGAACGGCCGATCGAGGACGTCGAACGTCTCCAGGAATTGGGCAATCGACTCGCGCTCACGCGAATCCACCGACAAACGGGCCGCGACCGCATCGCGGACCACACGGTGTAGATCGCGGACCGCACCGGCGGCGTCCATGGTTGGAGTTCCGTCCATCTGCCCGACCGTAGACCTACCGGCCGGCCCTCCCGCCGACGTGTGACCAATCTTTGAAAATCGGCACTTCAGCTGCGCCATTGCCTGCCGATAACTCCTGTGTAGGGAAGTGGGAGCTCGGGCTTGACCCGACATACCTCTGAGGCGGAAGAAAGAGTCAAATGGAACCGGACGCACAACTCGCACCACGAGTGCTCGTGGCAGTGAGCGACGCACTGCTGCGGCGTGTTGCGTCGTCTGCGTTGCGGGCTCGCGGATTCTCCGTGAGCGCCACGACGGAGGGTCCGGCTGCACTCACCCTCGCCACTTCCTTTACACCTGACGTCGTCATGGTCGATCTCCAGCTGCCAAGCCCGCACGGCGGCAGCCTGTTCGACACCATGCGCGAACTCACGGACTCGTATGTTGTCGGCATCGCTCCCCCTGGTGCCGACAACATGCGGATCCGTGCGCTGCGCGCCGGGGCCGACGACGTGGTGTCCACTCCTGTGAATCCCGACGAGCTTGCCGCCCGCTGCCAGGCGTTGCTACGCCGGCCACGCCAACTGCACTCGGGTTGGGACCCGATCCATGCCTCGGTCATCACGCTCGGTCCGCTGATCGTCGATGTCGGCCGCAAGGAGATCCGCGTGCGCTCGCACGACATCCCTGTGACACGCATCGAGTTCGCCCTCTTCGAGCAGCTGTGCCGTCGTCCTTCGGAAGTCTGTGCCCGCACCCAACTCCTCGAGGAAGTGTGGGGACCGAACTGGGTCGGCGACACCCACGTCGTCGATGTGCACCTCTCGAACCTGCGCCGCAAGCTGCAGTTGCGAGCACCAGAACTGCGGTTCATCCACACCGTGCGCGGTGTCGGCTTCCGGTTGAGCAACGACCTGTTGCGTCCCGAGGCCGAGCGCGAGCTCGCCCTCGTCTGAGCTCCGGCGCCGCCCGACCGGAATAACGTGGCTCGATCAGCGAGCCCGTCCAGATCCCCTCTCCATCCTTGGTCGTCCTGATCGGTCCTGTCGCGTCCGGCAAGTCGACCTGGGCATCGCAGCACTTCGCGCCGGAACAGATCGTCTCCAGTGACGCCCTCCGCGCCGTCGTCGGTGAAAGCGAACACGATCTGCGGGCGTCGACCGATGCGTTCGCCGTGCTCGACGACGTCGTTGCCCGCAGGTTGCGGCGCCGGCTCACGACGGTGATCGACACGCTCGGACTCGACCCGGAGCTGCGCACGAAGTGGAGGCAGCTGGCTCGAACGGCGGGGATGCCTTGCGTTGCAGTGGTGTTCGACACCGCGCCTGCGGAATGCCGGCGGCGTAACAGCGCACGACCCGTTGCGGTGCCCGCAGATGTTGTCGCCAACCAACTCCGCCGGTGGCCGGCGATCCGAGAAGCCGTGGGCACTGAACCGTGGGATGCACTGCACTCACCCCAACCGGTGGTCGTGGTTCCTGACGCGTTGACAACGCGGCGCCGCCCCACCGGCGCCACCGTCGCAACGGATGTGGTGCCGCGCCCGCCCGCAAACTTCGGGCCGGGGATCCGTGTGGGTCTGCACCTGTCGAGCTTCGACTGGCCCGGTGGGCGCGAGCGGCTCGGTCAACACCTGCGGTCGATCGCTGCCGACGCCGAAGCCGCCGGAGTCGACCAACTGTGGATGATGGACCATCTACGTCAGATTCCTCAGGTCGGTGCCTCGTGGGCGGACCTGCCCGAGCCGTACACGACGCTGTCGTGGCTGGCGGCGGCGACCGAGCGGGTTCGACTCGGTGTACTCGTGTCGCCGGCCTTCCGGCATCATCCAGCCGTGCTCGCCAAGCAGATCGCCACACTCGATGTGCTCTCTGCCGGCAGGGCGATGTGCGGGCTCGGCGTCGGGTGGTTCGCTCAGGAATACAACGCGGCAGGGATCGACTTCCCCTCGCTCGATCGACGCTATGCCCAACTCGACGACGCGTTACAGGCGTTGCCACTGCTGTGGGGCAAAGGGGCGCCACGGTTCGAGGGGGCGACGGTGACACTCGGCGAGGCGCTGTGCTATCCGCGGCCGCTGCAAGCGCGCATCCCGATCGTCGTCGGCGGTTCCGGGGAGCGGCGCACGTTGCGGCTCGTTGCTCGACATGCCGACGGCTGCAACCTGTTCGGCGAGCCCACCGTCGTCGCCCGCAAGATCGCGGCCCTTGCTCGGCACTGCGACGAGCTCGGTCGCGATGTGAAGCAGATCGACATCTCTCACCTGTCGACGGTGCTGATCGGTGTCGATCGTGACGAGCTGGCGACGACGATCGATCGGCTACGGCCCAAGCGGGTGGGCGCCGAGCGCTACGCCCGTGAGACCAATGCCGGCACGGTTGACGATCACTACGAGCGAGCGATGCGGCTGCTCGAGGTTGGAGTCACGACGTTGATCGTGCGCCTGGTCGACGTCGCCGAGCCCGGGGCCGTCGAACGATTGGGCACACTGATCGACCGGCTGCGAGCCGGTTAGCGATACTCGCCGAGCAGCCACCACTGCTGACGCTCGAGGCAGGCAAGCAGCAGCGACCCCGATCCCGTCAGCAGCTGGAACCGAGCCGATCGCCGCGCTCTGCTGGCATCCCACCAGCGCTCTTCGAGCGGCCATGGCCCACCCCAGGCGACGATCGGCTCGATGGCCGTGCCAGCGCGTTGCACGGTGGCCGGCGCAGCACTGACTGCTCCTCTCCCCGTGACCCGCACCCCCCGCCCCTGCGCGTCGCGAACATCGATGACCAATGGCTGGGGATGCACGACTGCCGGTGATGGGCTGGGCAAGCTTCCCGGCCATGGCCCTTCATCCGGCGTGAGACGCTGCGATGGTTCGGCCAGATCAGCGGTCACTGCCGGCACCCAGGAATAGGCATCGCCCGGCAGCCTGCCCCCTGTGGCGGCGGGCACCAACACCTGTTCCGCCCCGGCCAACGTGGCCAGACGCGCCACGGCGCGGGCGGCCCACTCATCGGCCTGAGTACGCCCGCCCCACAATCCCAACTGCACACCATCGTCACTACGAACTTCGACGGGCTCCAGCCGCAGCATGGTGACACCGGCAGTCAGCGCGGCGCTGTTGACCCACGCATCGAGCTGCCATCGGGTCCGTTCGACCATTGCGGCCGCCGACAATCCGGTCGAGCGATACCACTGCCGTTCGTTGCGTTCGCTGTGATCGGTCTCGGCGGTGATGATCAACCGCGTACACACCTTGCCGTCGGCGCTCAGTGCGCTGCACAGCTCGTCGGCCATCTGCCTGGCAATGAACACCAGGGTGTCGACGTGGTGTGCTGGGTCGTCGAGCACCTGCACGGCGATCAGCCCACTGGGTGGTGCGACCGTGTCGGGGGGACGATCGTCGCCGCCACTGGCGAGGCGATGGGCGAACTCGCCCTGCCGCCCGAACCTGGCCAGCACATCGGCGACCGACAGCGCAGCCAGCTGACCGAGTTGACGCACGCCGAGCCGCTGCAGCAGTTGTACGAAGTCGGCATCGAGGCCCGCCACCGAGACCAGCAGCTGCACCGGCAACGGGGCCAGGAATTGGGCGGTGGCCTCGACGCCGGTCGACACGATCACGGGCGTGCCGCCTGCTGCGGCCTGCCTTGCCGCGATCGCCGCCGCAAATCGGCCATCGGCGAGACCGATGCCGAATCCACCGACGGCGGTGAGTACCTCGACCGCGCCGATCGCCTCGGTTGCCACGCCGGCCATGTGCACCGCCATTGCTTCCTCACCACCGAAGTACCGCGACGGCCCCTTCGCCAGGAACGAGAGCATGCCGGGTTCGGTGAGCTCCACCCTCGGGATCAGCGCGGCGATTGCCGTGACGACCTTCTCGAATTGGCGGGCGTCGCCGTCGGGATCGTGCACGATCAGCCGAGCCCGGGGGCAAGCGGCCTGTGCCTGACGGCGACGTTGCCCGATGGCGACGCCCTCTCGTGCTGCAGCCAGCGAATGGGCGACTACACGGTTGCCGTGGAGGACGACGACCGGCTCACCCGGCTCGGTCTGGGCGGCGACGACTGCCCAGTTCGGGCACCACACCACCCCGAGTCGAGGCACTGTCGACCGTTGCATCGTCGCCATCGTCGAACGATAGCGAACGTTTGTTCGATGCACAAGATGCCCAATTGAAACCGTTCAGGGCCTGGTGATTGCGCCGATCATGCCGTCGATCACGCTGAGCATCGCCCCGGAGTCATCCCCGTCGGCGATCGCCGTGGCTGCCTCGTGCAGCACCGCCATCACGACCAGCGACAGTGCATCCACGGGCCCGACGGTCAACCGTCCGGCCGCGTCGGCATGGCGCAACGCTCGCCGGTCTGTTGCAGGTCTTCGATGACACCACCTGGAACGCTCAATCGCCCGGTGGCTTTGACGGCACGCTCGGCCAAGGCGTCGAGGCACTCTGGTACGACACGTGGCTGCACGCCGACGACATACGCAGCGCCCTCGGTCGACCGAACCCCTTCGATGCCTCACCCAGCGACACCCGAGCAGCATCAGCCACCACCCGCTCCGGAAACAACGACGGCGACACCAACGCCAACTCCGACAGACGTCGAGCCGCAGCGACCTCGATCGAATCGAGCCAACCTCGGACGCGACGAACATCGGTGAGGACACGCTCGATCACCTGCTGATCCGCGCAGGGCAGGTCGACCGCGGCGATCGACTCGACCAATCCACAAACAGACACGACCACCCCTTCCAATCCCAACGATCACGGTTCGAACACAAACGGGGGAAGTCGCTACCCAGCACCCTACCCAAGGGGTGCCACACGGTTCTTTTCCGCAGCGAGACCGTCGGCGCACATCCCTGCGGCGATGCCTCAAGATGGTGCGGACCTGACCCACGACGTCGAACGAGTCGACGTCTCGACGTTCTCCGATACACAGCGCGACATGCTGTGGATGCGACTGCGAGCGGGTGACGTCTTACATGCATTCGATGGTCACGACGTAACCGTTCCGGCAACACGGGCAGGAGAGTTGTCCGACGCCGTGGCATGGGTGAGGCGGGAGGTCAGGGCGCCGCCACGCGGTTACCCGCAGCCACATCCCTTCCAGAGGACCGCGGGACGTGGCGTTGTGGTCGCGGCGCGCTGGCGACGCGTGGCCGCCGCCCTCATCGACAGCGTGGTCCTCACGATGCTGTCGGTCGCGGCCCATCGGCTCGGTGCATCCCGCCGGCTCGTGGTGCTGATCGGTGCGCTGTACGTCATCGTCATGACCTGGAGATGGGGCCGAACCGTCGGCAAGTTCCTGATCGAGATCCGCGTCGTCGACGCGGCGCGACGACGCCCCAATCTGCGACAGAGCATCGTTCGGTGGGCCGCGGTCGGCTGGATCGGCATCGCCGCCCGCTGGACAGGTGGCGATGCCAACAGGCTCCTGTTCTTCGCGCAGTTGGCGATCTACGTGCCGGCGCTGTTCGACCCACTCGGTCGAGGGTTGCATGACCGTCTGGCCGGAACCATGGTGGTGTGCACCGTCAGGAGACGGTGACATGCTGGGACGGTGACGATCGACAGCGAGCTCACCATCCCGGTGATCGATCTCGGGGAGGCACAGGCGGCAAGCCGCATCGCCCGAGCCTGCGCTGACACGGGCTTTCTCGTGGTGACCAATCATGGTGTCGCGCACGAGGTGATCGACACGGCCTGGGCGGCGGCGACACGGTTCTTCGATCTTGCCCCGGCGAGCAAGATGGCAGTAGCGATGCCCTACCCCGGCTACCCCTACGGCTACGCACCGCTGCGGGGCGAGCGGTTGGCCGCATCGTTGGGCGCCGATACTCCTCCCGATCTCAAGGAAACGTTCTCGATGGGCCCGATCGAGGTGCCTGCCCACGTCGCGGTTGGCGGGGCGGCCGACCCCGCCGAGGCCTTCGTCTACGAGCCGACACCGTGGCCGCCTGCGGTCCCCGAGTTCCAGCCGGCGATGGAGTCGTACTACACGGCCATGGCCGGCTTCGCTGGCCGGATCATGACGGTGTTCGCTGAAGCCCTCCAGCTACCGAGCGACTTCTTCGACTCACGGATCGATCGTCACACCAGCGCGTTGCGGGTGCTCAGCTACCCCGCCGTGACCGAACCGCCGCAGCCCGGCCAACTCCGCGCCGGTGCCCACACCGACTATGGCACGGTGACCGTGCTGCGAGCCGACGACGCGCCGGGAGGCTTGGAGGTGTTGGTCGCCGATCGTTGGACTGCGGTGTCGCTGGTGAGCGATTCGTTGATCATCAACCTCGGCGACGCGATGGCCCGTTGGACCAACGATCGCTGGCGCTCGACCTTGCACCGGGTCGTGACCCCGCCGGCGAACTTGGCGGCAACGTCACGCCGGCAGTCGATCGCCTTCTTCCACAATGCCAATTGGGACGCCGTGATCGAATGCATCCCCAGCTGTCTCGCAGCCGGCGAGACGCCCCGCTACGCGCCGGTCACTGCGGGCGAGCACCTGATGTCGAAGTTCCGTTCGACCCAATACTGAGGCGCCTATGCACCCGAGTGCATCGGGCAACCACATCGTTGTTCGTCGCGGCCGGGGCATGCGCCTGCCACCCAACTCGACCACCACCTGCCGCCCGGTTGCCACGCCATAGCCGTCGCCGAGGCCGACCCAGTGGCCGTCTTCGGCAGTCAGTTGCAGATCGGCACCCAACGCCGGCACCCCCACAGTGAGCACCACGACACCTCGTGACTGCACCCTGGCCTGCAACCGCCGCACCGCACCGGCACCGAGCCTGCCGACCCGCTGGCCGACGAGGACGACATCGAACCCATCGATCATCGCTGCCAGTACGTCGACCCACAGCGGATCACCGGCGACCATCACCAGCCGTTCCAACGCGACCCCCATGTCGGCTGCGGCACGCAAGCCGAACTCGGGGAGGCCGGCAACGCCCACCCATGCCCCTTCGCGCGACGGGGCTGCGGCGAGTGCCATGGCCAGCGACACCCCGGCCCGACCATTGCATGCCACCGTGGAACCACGTTGCAGGGATGGCAGCAACTCGATGAGTGACTCGTGCACCGGCAAGGTGCGCTCACTTGCCGCGCCGGCCGTCAGCGCAGGGAAGCGTTCAGCGAGCGACGACACCCGATGAAGTGTATCGAACAAGTGTTTGCTCTTCCACAGCCGAATCGAGCGGCGAATCCCCGATCGCGTACACATCATCGAGACGTTCCGACGACATCGGTCGGGCAATCAGGAAACCTTGGGCGTACCGGCAGCGAAGTGATCGCAGCATGTCGAGCTGGCCCGGTTCCTCGATCCCCTCACCAACCGTTTCCATCCCCAGGTTCGCGGCCATCTCGATCAAACCGCGCAACACCGTGGAATCGTTCTCGAGGCTGTTCACCACGAAACTGCGATCGAGCTTGACGATGTCGACGGGAAACGCCCGCAGGTGGCGCAGCGATGCATACCCTGCGCCGAAGTCGTCGAGGGCGATGCGCACCCCATGAGTGCGCAACTCGCACAGCGTCACGGCAGCGGCGTCGATGTCGCTGACCACCGACGACTCCGTCAATTCGAGTATCAGCCTCGACGGATCGAGACCAGCGCTGTGGAGTGCATGCAGAACATCGTCGACCAGTCCGGCATCGCGCAGCTGCACGGCCGACACGTTCACGGCGATCTCCAACCCGTCGGGCCGGGGATCGAGTTCGACCGCACGACGGCATGCCTCCATCAGCACCCAACGACCGATCGGGACGATCAACTCGGTCTCTTCGGCCAGCGGGATGAACTGCATCGGCTCGATTCGTCCACGGCGTGGGTGGTCCCAACGCAGCAAGGCCTCGACACCGACGGGACGACCCGTCGAGACCTCGACGATCGGCTGATAGTGCAGCACGAACTCATTGCGAGCCAGCGCGTCCGCCAGTTCGGCGCGCAGCTCCAGCCGATCCATGACCTCTTGACGCATGCCCGGCTGGAACACTTCATAATGACCTTTGCCCGACCGCTTCGCCAGGTACATGGCGATGTCGGCGTCGCGCAGCAGAGCGTCGACAGAGCTGTCGTTGCTGCTGTGAGCAATGCCGACAGAAACGTTGGAATGGACCGTGCGCCCACCCGCGAGTCCGATCGGCTGGCGGATCGCGGCGAGAGCGCGCTGGGCAACTGCGCTGCCCGCCATCGGGTGGGAACCACAGACGAGCATGACGAACTCGTCGCCGCCCAGCCGGGCAACGGCGTCACCCGGCCTCATGAGGGCGAGGAGCCGCTGGCCGACAACCCGCAGCACGACGTCGCCGGCGGGATGGCCGAGGCTGTCGTTGACCAACTTGAAATCATCGAGGTCGAGGCACAACACGGCGACGGGCATGCCGGTTGCCAAGGTCCGCTCGACCTGTTCGCCGAACAGTGTGCGGTTCGACAACCCGGTCAGTGCGTCGTGAGTGGCTTCATGCAGCAGCAGGCCGCGGCTGGTCTCCAGCTCTCTGGCCATCAGCACAAGACGCAGCACGACGAGAGCGAACAGCACGACGGTTCCACCGAGCAAGGCTGGAAGTTCCAATGTCGCCCCTGCCGCGGAACGGGCGGCGATCGTCAACGGCGCCGCCATCGTCACCAACGACAGCACGATGATCCGCCGCGGCGACAGGCGAGGGGTCATGCGCAGTGGCGCCGCGGTGATCTCTCCGACACGAGGGTGCAGCAGCACGGCGACGATCAGGGCGTAGCCCATCCACCAACCGAAGTCGGCAGGATCTCGTTCCGAATACGAGCCGTACAGCGACTGGTACAGATAGCCGACATCGGCAACGAGCAACGCAATGAGGCCGGCCGCCAGGATCCAATACGGCGCTTGCCGGCGGACCTGTCGTACCGCCAACTGGGCGACGATCGCGATCAGCAACAGGTCGCCGGCCGGATAGGCGATGCTGATCAACCGCTCGAACACCGTGAGGCTCTGATCAAGAGCGGTCGGTTCGGCGAAGAAGACCCAGAGAAGAACGCCAACGCTGGTGGCAACGATCAAGCCGTCGATCACTCCGCCGACGTCACGCGAACCGCGACGGGCGCGCAGCAGCATGACCAGGCCGACAGCGATGAACGGGTACCCGGCCACGTAGAAGATGTCGCCGAGGTTCGGAGATGCATCGCTGTGAAAGACGTTCTCGAGCAGCATGAAGCAGACGTCGCCGATCAGGAAGCAGGCCTGCCCGACGAGGATCGTGATCCACGCGGCGCGGTGATGTCGCAGCCGAGATGCCACGACGAACCCCAACGTCAGCATCGCCGCCACGGCGACGTCCCAGTACACCTGGCCTGCTGTACCGGCGACCATGGTGAAATACGGGACCGCACCCACCAGGGCGATTGCAAGGAAGACCCCAACGCGACGCGCCGAGGGTCGCTGATTCGTCACACCTTGTTATCGGGATTCCGGGCCTCGTGCTTGAGCTAGTGACCTGCTTGCCACTTGGCCAGCGCTGCCGCGCTGCGATCGCGCAACGATTGCGGCACCAGCCGGCTGTAGGCGGACTCGACGGCTCCGCCACCGCCGCTGTCGGCCGCGGCTGCGGGCGCGGCTTCCTCGGCAGGCGAATCGAACGTTGGCATCTCCATACCGGGCTTCCAGTACTGGTACATGTTGCGCACGACGTCGGCCAGGCCTTCGCTGGTGGAGCCCTTCGACACGTCGACGGAGACGATGTTGCCGTACATCGACACCGAATCGACCTTGCCGGTCGACAGCAGCTGGCGGGCAAGCACGGCGGCCGGCCGCGGGCCGACGGCGTCGTGCATCGAGTTGAACCGCTCGTGGCCCATGCCAGTGAGGCTGCGATTCGTTTCCAACCGCAGCAAACCCGGACGCGGGCTGGGCTTCTCGACGACGGCGACCTGTTGTCCCATTCACACGACCCTAGTTGCCACGCAGCCCCACGCTCATCCCCAGCGGATGTTCACGTTGTCGCGCAGCATGCCGATGACGGCTGGGTCTCCAGTGACGCAGAGCGAATCGAGTGAATTGCGATTCCACAGGGCGAGGTAGATGTCGCTGGCCGCGCCGGAGACGAGGCAGTCGGCACGCGCGTCGGAGTCGGCGGACGAACGAGTGGTGACTGGCAACTCGGTGCTGATCGACACCGTCCAGCGTCGGTCGCTGTACTCGGGCGCGACGTGCAGCGTGCGTGGCTCGGCGGCATGCAGCGGGGTTCGCGACCTCGGCAGGAAGCCCGTGAGGAACTCGTCGATTCCGTCGACGGCGATGTCGGGCGCAAGGCCCGTGCAGCGCCCAGTTGCCGACTCGGCATCGACTCGATGCACGCTGGTTTCCATGGTCTGACGGCGAGCCCAGAACAACAACCGCGGTGTGATCGGGTCATTCAGGAAGGTGGCGTACTCGACCGACGGGTCGCCCGCGGCGAGGGTCTCGCACAGCCGTTCGGCGCCACTTCGGAACCAGGCGATGGTGTCTGCCCGCTGCGGCAGCGGACCGCGAGAGTCGCTCGGCACCTCGCTGAGCGTGGTCGCCTTGCCGGCCACAGCGGCCGTGGCCCAACGGTGCACTTCACCGACGTGCAGCACCAGATCGGCGACCGTCCAACCCGGAGTGGTCGGTACTTCAGCATCGAGCCCGGCCTCTTCAGCGGCTGCCGCCAAGGTCGCCGCTTCGGCAGCCAACACCGCCAAGTAGCCGTTGAGATCCATCGTTCTACTTTGCCACAGACCATGGCTGCGGCTGCCGGGCTTCAGCGGTGAACATCGTCACCACTACCGTTCACCCATGTCGCTGATCCCGCTCGAGACGTTCGAGGAGGAGGCGCGCGGCTTCCTCGACGCCAACGCTCGCAAGAAGCAAGCAGAGCGCAAGTTCGTGTGGGGCGAAGGCTCCGACAAGGTCGCGATGTTCGAGGAGCGCAGCAGATCTGACGAACGCAACGACCTGCACCAAGCGTGCGAATGGCGGGCCAAGAAGTTCGACGCCGGCTACGGATGGATCACCGGCCCGGTCGCGTACGGAGGCGGCGGGTTGCCGGGCGCCTACGAGAAGGCATGGAACACGCTGGAGGCGCAGTACCAGGTACCCAACCAGGCCGCGTTCACGATCGGGCTCGGGATGGTGGCGCCGACGATCCTGGCCCACGGAACCGAGCCGGCCAAGCAGGCCTACCTGCACAACATGTACCGCGCCGACATCGTTGCCTGCCAGCTGTTCAGCGAACCAGGTGCCGGCAGCGACCTCGCCAGCCTGCAGACCAAGGCCCTGCGCGACGGCGACGAATGGGTCATCACCGGCCAGAAGGTATGGACGACCGGCGCCCACTACAGCGACATCGGCGAGATCATCGCCCGCACTGATCCGGATCTTCCCAAGCACAAAGGGCTCACCGGGTTCGTCGTCGACATGAAGGCACCCGGCGTCGAGGTGCGGCCGCTGCGGCAGATGACCGGCGGAGCCAGCTTCAACGAGGTCTTCTTCAACGACGTTCGGGTTCCCGATCACGACCGGCTCGGCGACGTCAACAACGGTTGGGCCGTGGCGCTGACGACGTTGATGAACGAGCGAGCGGCAATCGGCGCGGGTGGTGGAGGCGGCGGCGTCAACCTCTACGCGCGAGTGATCGAGATGGTCCGTCACTTCGGTCTCGGTGACGACCCGATCGTGCGCGATCGTCTCGCCGATCTGATCATTCACGGCCGGGTGTCGGGCTACAACAACCAACGGGCGATGGACAAGATCAAAGCCGGCCAACTGCCGGGGCCGGAGATGAGCATCGCCAAGTTGGCGGGCACGCTGAACCTGCGCCGCCTCGGCGACTTCGTCTCGCACGTGCTCGGCCCGAAGTTGGTGGCCGACACCGGCGAGTGGGGTACCTACGCCTGGGCCATGCTGGTGCTCGGCACCCCCGGCGGCCGGATCGCCGGCGGCAGCGACGAAGTGATGCGCAACATCGTCGGCGAGCGAGTGCTCGGCCTGCCGAAGGAACCCGGCATCGACTCGAAGTCACCGTTCCGCGATCTCAAGGTCGGCACGCAACCGACCTGAGGTCTGGAGTTGTTCGCCGCACCCGGGTGGGCCCCAACAACTCCACACGACTCGGCAGCCGCCGAGCTCCGCAGATCTCGATGTCGGCCTCGGTGGCCTCGCGGCTGATCATCGGATGCCCGCGGTCGGCACCGCCGTGTGCAGCCCGTGCTCGTTGGCCCAACGACCGACATCACGTCGTTCGAGCGCCGCGGCGAGCAATTCCGGAAATGCATCGGGTGTGCAAGCCAGCGAGGGCACACCGAGCTCGGCCAGCATCGCCGCCTGGGCATGGTCGTAGGCAGGTGCGCCCTCGTCACTGAGCGCCAGGAGCACCACCACGCTGACGCCGGCCTGGCACAGCGCGGCGACCCGCTGGTGGAGCAACCTGGCATTGCCGCCTTCGTACAGATCGCTGACCAACACCAGCACGGTGTCGGCCGGACGGGTGACCAGCTGTTGGCAGTACCCGATCGCCTGGGCGATGTCGGTGCCACCACCCAACTGCACGCCGAACAGCACGTCGACCGGATCGTGCAGCATCGGAGTGAGATCGGCGACCGCGGCGTCGAAGGCGATGACGCTGGTGCGCAGCGCCGGCATCGAGGCGAGCACCGCCCCGAACACCGCCGCGTACACGACGCTGTCGGCCATGCTGCCGGACTGGTCGATGGCCACGATGACGTCGCGCGACAAGCTGCGCTGCCGCCGGCCATAGCCGATCAGCCGCTCGGGCACGACCGTGCGCTGCTGGGGCAGGTAGTGGCGCAGGTTGGCATGGATGGTGTGGCCCCAATCGATGTCGCCGAGCCGCGGCCGGCGGCTGCGTTGGCTGCGGGCCAGCGCGCCATGCACCGCTTGTTTCGTGCGCGAGGCCAAGCGCTGCTCGATCTGGGCGACGACCTGGGCGACGACCTGGCGGGCCGTGACACGGGTGGTGTCGGGAAGCAGCTTGTTGAGCTCGACCAGCAGGGTGACGAGATGCAGATCTGGCTCGACGGCGCGCAGCATCTCGGGCTCGAGCAGCAATTGACGCAGGTTGAGCCGATCGATTGCGTCGCGCTGCAACACCTGCACCACCGACGTTGGGAAGTACTTCCGGATGTCGCCGAGCCAACGAGCCACCGACGGCGCCGAGGAGCCGAGGCCGCCGGAGCGACCACCACCGCCGCGCCGACCCGGCCGCGTGTCGTAGACCGCGGCGAGCGCGGCATCGATGCGGGCATCGTTGCCGTCGAGCCGCACCGCCGTGGCGCCGCTGCCTGCATTCGGCTCGGTGTCGCCGGCGTCGTCCGCACCACCGAGCACCATCCGCCATCGACGCATGCGCTCGGGGTCGCTGACCCGAGCAATGGCCGGGTGACCGGCGACATCGGTCATTGCGGCACTCCGAGCAGGAGGCGAACGGTCACCATCGCCGCCGCAGCGCGTTCGCCGTCGACATCGCTACTGAAGCCCGACCACACCGGCGCCGCCTGGTGGGCGATCAGCAGCCCGAGCTGGCGGCGCTCGCCGGGTTCGAACGCACCGAAGGTTCGGCGCAGCAACGGCGCAGTGACAACGAAGGCGTCGGGGGCCAACGACGACACCCAGCCATCGATCACGTCGAGGAGCTCCGAGTCGTGAACGAGCACCGTGCCGCTGCCGGCAAGGAAGCCCTCGACGAACGCTGCCCCCACGGCGGGCGCGGTTCCGACCGACAGTGCCCGCGACAGCCGCGCGCCGACGAGGGCGCGGTTCCAGGTGCCGCCGTCGTGCAACAGGCGTGTGGCGCGGCCTTGCACCAGGCCGTGCACGTCGCCGCGCTCGGCAACCACCGTCAACACGGCCGGCCATTCGGCACGCCGAGCGGGATGATCGACCAGCGCCAACGCGGCCTGCACACCGGCGAGTCGCTCGACCATCGCGGCCGCAGCAGCATCGTCGAGCGAGCGGCAGGCGGTGACCACACCGGCAAGCACGCGCACGACGAGCCCATCGAACACGGCGCGCAGTGCGCTGGCATCGGTGCCGCGCACGTCGCCGTACCGCAACGCACGTGCAAGCGGACCGAGGGTATCGATCACCTGGACGACATCGGGATCGTGAGCGGCTTGCGCCTCGACCCGGGCGACGACTGGTCGGACGACCTCGGGAAGGTCTGCCAGGAGGGCCACATTGAGTACGGCGACGAGGTCGGCGAGCACTTCAACGGCCGCGGCACGTTCGAGCAGGCGGTGTGCCGCCGCAGCCTTCACCGTGGTTCCGTGCGCGGCCTGCTCGATGACGCGAATGGTCAGCTCGGGCTCCCAGACCAGCCGCCAGGTCTCGCGAAACGTCCCGCTGCTGCCCCGACCCTCTTCTGCCGAGCCCCACGGCACGCCGAGCGCCCGTAGCCGGTGCAACAGCACCGAACGTGCCCGTCCGTTCGGTGCACGCACGTCGAGCTCGAGCGTGCGCGCCGTGGCCTCGGGCTTGAGCCGCACTTTGCGCTGCTGGGCGGCCAGGTCGCGTGCGAGCGGCACCTGCGGGGCGTCGTCGGGGACCTCGCCAATGGCGTCGCCGACGATCAACTCGCGATGGATGAGGGTCATGCCGCCGATGCCGACCATGACCGTCTCGGCCGCATCGAGCACCTCGGCGAGACCTGGCCGTGGTCGGTTGCGTAGAGCGGCGAGGGCTGTGGCGGCGCGGGTCGCGGCAATCAGATCGTCGGGAGAGGCCGACATGCCGCGGTCGCGCAACAGGCGGGCCGCGCCGACGAACCACCGGCCGATTCCTGGCTCGCCGGGATGGTTGAACACGTGCGCGTACCAGCCGGGGCTGCGCACACCCGCCCCGTAGCCGCTGGCCGAAGCGAGACGGCGATGGGTCCATGGCACCCAGCTCAACCCGACCTTCACCCTGGGCAGCCCACGCAGGATGTGCGCGTCGGTCGATGCCGCCGGTAGTGGCTCGGCCAACGCCGGCACGTGCCAGGCCCCGCACACCACGGCGATCCGCTGATGTCCATCGGCGATCGTGCGACGCAGCACCTGACGCATGTGGGCCTCGCGCTGCGCCTCGTGCAGCGTTGTTGCGTCTCTGCCGCCGCGAACGGCCGTCATGGCTGCGGCAACCTCATCGAATGCCGGCGCGCCATCGCCGCGATGCTCGATCACGTCGTCCCACCAACGTTCCGGGTCGGGATCGCCGGCAGCGGCAGCCAACGCCGCCAACGGGTCGCCGATGGCCGCGGCCAGCTGTGGATCGTCGAGGCTCAACTCGTTGTCGTCGTCGCTTGCCCTCGCCAGCGACTGCTGCAGCGGGAGGTCGATGGCCCGCAACGCCACCTCATGGCGGCGAGCCCAGACGAAGGCCTGCCACTCGGGACTGAACTCGGCGAAGGGCAAGAACGCGGCGCGCTGCGGTTGGTCGACGACGTAACCGAGCAGTGCCACCGGCGGGACGAGATGCTCGTCGCCGACCCACGCCAGCGCCGCTTCGCAGTCGGCCGGTAGCTCGACGAGCACCGCCGTGGGCCGGAGCGCGTCGAGCGCGCGGACTACCGATCGAGCTGAGCCGGGGCCGTGGTGACGAATCCCCAGGAGCTGCACGGTCGGCCGCACCGAGGGCGTCATCTCGTCGGCCGGTCTACAGCTCGCGGCAGGCTTCGTAGAACTCGACCCAGCCTGCCCGATCGCGCACGACTGCCTCCAAGTACTCGCGCCAGGCGACCGTGTCGTGCACCGGGTCTTTGACGACTGCGCCGACGATCCCCGCAGCGACGTCGGCAGAGCTCAACAGTCCGTTGCCGAAATGAGCGGCGAGCGCGAGCCCGTTGGTGACGACAGAGATCGCCTCGGCAGTCGACAGTGAGCCACTGGGCACCTTGAGGCTGATCCGCCCGTCTTCGGTCGCACCACTGCGCAGCTCTCGGAACACGGTGACGACTCGGCGGATCTCTTCGTCGGCGGCAGGTACCTTCGGCAGGCGCAGGGCGACGCCCATCTCGGCGACGCGACGCTGCACGATGGCGACCTCTTCGTCGGCATCGGCGGGCAGTGGCAGCACCACGGTGTTGAACCGCCGGCGCAGCGCGGCCGACAGATCGTTGATGCCGCGGTCGCGGTCGTTGGCAGTGGCGATCAGGTTGAAGCCGGGTACGGCCTGCACCTCACTGGCCAGCTCGGGCACCGGCAAGGTCTTCTCGCTGAGGACGGTGACGAGCGCATCTTGTACGTCGCTGGGCATGCGGGTGAGCTCTTCGACGCGCACGATCGAACCGGCACGCATTGCCCGATACACCGGGCTGGGGACCAACGCGGCCTCGCTGGGACCGTCGGCGAGCAGGCGGGCGTAGTTCCAGCCGTAACGAAGGCTCTCTTCTGCGGTGCCGGCGGTGCCCTGCACCAGCAACGTCGAGTCGCCACTGATGGCGGCGGCCAGGTGCTCGCTGACCCATGTCTTGGCGGTGCCCGGCACGCCCAACAACAGCAGTGCACGATCGGTCGCCAAGGTGGCGACAGCGATCTCGATCAGCCGCCGCTGACCGACATATTTCGGGCTGATCACCGTGCCGTCGCGGAGCGTGCCACCGAGCAGGTAGGTGACCACCGCCCACGGCGACAGCCGCCATTGCGGAGGTCGCTCGCGCTCGTCGTCGGCCGCAAGCGCGGCCAGTTCGTGAGCGAACTCCTGCTCGGCATGGGGCCGCAGCACTGAGTTCGGCGGAGAGGACGGATACGAGCTCATGATGGCTCCAGTTCGGTGAGCATCTGATGGCGAAGGCGGGCGAGGTCGGCCAGGGCGAACGCCAGACCGATCGATGGCTGTGACGGGTCGATCTGGCCGATCGCCTCAACCAGTGTTGACAGCGAAGCGGGTTGGACGCGGGCCACGACGTTGATCAGCACGGCGCGGTGGGTGATACCGAACGCACCGGATGACAGACCGCCGGCGATGGTGTGCGCCGCTTGGGCCGGAGACGCCCACAACACGGACTGCAGCTCGGGCACGATCGCCAGGTCGGGAAGTTCGCCGATCGCTTCCATCACCACCGGCTTCCTCGACGTGCACGCCAACCGTGGCGACCACTCGATCATCCACTGCCCCAACGTGCCGGCGGCAACGAGCGCACGGGCATGGCGCGTGGAATCGGTGCGGTAGCGGGCCAGCACCGGCACGATCAGCTCGGGGGCCAGCCGTCGACCGTTGTGGATGACGGCCAGCAACCACTCGTCTTCCAACACCGCCCAGTCGTCGACGACTCGTCGCCACGTGGCGGTGGCCGACGGAGGAGTGACCGGCCGCGCATCGTCGGCAGGCGGTGCCACCAGCGGCGCGCTTGCACCGGGAAGCATGCCGGCACGCTGCGCAACCGTGCAGCCCGCCACCTGCTGCAGCAGGCGTTGTGACGCGGTCGGTTGCGGATCGTCGGCGGCCAGATCGGCCAGCGCCCCGGACGGTGGCGCCGGCGGCTCGCGCCGGTCGGTGCCCAGCAAGGCGACGGTCACCATCTCTCGCCAGTAGTCGTCGATGGGCGCAGGGCTCGTGGCCGTCGAGGTCATGACGCGACCCCGACGAACGACGGATCAGCGGCCGGCCCGATGTCGACGGCACGGTCGGCCAGGTGCACGGTGAGCGGCACCAGACCACGAGAAGTCCATTCCGCGGTGACCGTGACTGGGCGGCCGGCGCTGCACGCCAGCAACGTTGCGACTCCGGTGGCACCCTCCACCAATGGCAGCGAGCCGGTTGCGTCGCTCAACAACCATCGTCCCGCAGCACGACTGAGCGCGGCGACGACGCAGACGGGGTAGCGCTCGAGCCATGGCTCGGCCGCGAGTGCCTGCCCGACTTGGGCGCAGGCCTCGATGACCGACGCGCCTGCAGGCATGCCTGCGGGCTGGGCCGAGCCATGGAGCGCGCCCATCAGCACGCGCAGCGCAACGGAGCCCGGGTAACGGAACACATCAGCATGCACCTGTGTACCCACCGCGAGGCTGGCATCGAGGCTCTGTCGATAGGCGGCGAACGACAGCACCATCGCCCACGGACTGTTACCCGAACGATCATCGGTGCCGCGCAGCCACATCCGGCGCACCTCGATTCGGTCTTCACGGGTATCGCTGCGGCCCATCACCATCCAGGTGTCGGTATCTGGCACGCCGGCCAGCACGTCGGCCTGGCGCACCTGCCAGCCAATGGTGCTGGCAACGGAGTCGGCCAGCCCCGGTGGCAATGTGCCGAGGTGCCGCCCGGACGCGGCCAGCAAGTGCAGGATGCCGAGCTCGGAAAGCACTTGCGAATGCCAGTCGGGATGGGCGCCCACCAGACCGGCGAGACGGCGGACCCGGTTGGCCAGCCCGCCGACCTGAGCGTCGACCAATCGGGCCGCCAACCCGTCCCACGTTCGATAGCCGGCCAGCGATGGATCGGAGAGACCGGTGCGCAACCGATCGTCGAGCCAGCGGTCGAGCTCGGCCAGCCCGGCGGCCATGCGGGCGACGCGATCGTCGCGGGCCTTGCCAGGATCTGGCGGCGGCAGCACTGCGGCGGCTGGACCCTCGACCGTGTCAGCCGGCGACTCGGCACTTGCATCTGCCGAGGGCTCGGTACGCGCACCCGCATCTGCGGTGACGAGTCGCTTGGCGATCCAGGTCGCGGCGAACGGTGGCGGCTCACCCTCGGCAACCTGGCCCCTGGCCCACAACAGCAGCAGTGCCAACGAGTGCTTGCATGGGAACACGCGGCTGGGGCACGTGCACCGGAACGCCACCTCGACATGGTCGACGGCGCATTCGTAGGGCTCGGCGCTGCTGCCGACGCAACGGCCCCAGACAGCCCGCGAGTCGCAGCCGGCACCGGCCCAACGGGCGGGAACTGCGAGCGGCTGGGCGGCCGCGACCGACGACGGCCTCGGTGCAAGTGCCAACACCTGCTCGATCTGCCAGCGACGCGTACTCACTCCCGCCACCGTAGTAAAGGGGTGCCACATCGAAGAGTGCGACACTGGCGAGATGGTCTCAGGGCATCAACTGTTCGATCGTGACAGCAGCTGTCTGTTGGTGATCGACGTGCAGCAGTACTTCCTCGACAAGCTTCCTGAGGATCAACGGCAGCCATTGGTCGCCCGGATCGCCTGGTTGATGCGGGTCGCCCGGGCGCTCGACATCCCGATCATCGCCACCGCCGAGGACATCGCCAACGATGGCCCGCTCGTTGCCGACTTGGTCGAGGAACTGCCAGCGGGATCGACGGTGCACGACAAGATGATCTTCGGGTTGACCGGGCAGCCGTCGATCCTCGACGACGTCGAGCACACCGGTCGCAGCGAGTTCGTGATCGTCGGTCTGGAGACCGACGTGTGCGTGGCCCACTCGGCGATCGGGCTGATGGGCCGCGGACATCGAGTTGCCGTGATCGACGATGCCACTGCTTCCCCGCCGCCGCACCACGCCTACGGCATCGCCCGCCTCAGCGCCACCGGCGCAGTGATCACCTCGGTCAAGGGCATCTACTACGAGTGGATCCGGGACCTGCCAACGATGTATCGCGTTCGACCCCAGCTGGGAGACCAGATGCCACCTGGACTGACGCTGTAGCGGTTCGCAGACTGGTAGTCGTGGCACCCGATTGACCGGCGATTTCCCGACCGTCTTCAATTGCCGCACGGATACTGTGCCGCGATGCCCACATTCGGACCGGCAATGCGCAGCGAGTGGCTTCTCGAACCCGATGTCACCTACCTCAACCACGGGACGGTCGGGGTAACGCCGCGCCGCGTGCTTGCGCATCAGCGGGCGATCACCGATGAGATCGAACGCCAGCCAGCACGGTTCATGCTCCGCGAACTGGCCGATACCCACGGCACCGCCACCACGTTGCCGCGTCTGCGAGTCGCCGCCGCCGCGGTGGCCGACTTCGTCGGCGTGGCCGCCGAAGACCTCGTGTTCGTCGGCAACATCACCACCGGGGCGAACGCGGTGCTGCGCTCGTTCCCGTTCAATGCCGGCGACGAGATCGCCGTGACCAACCTCGGCTACGGCGGGGTGACCAACACGGCCGCCTACGTGGCCCGCACCATCGGCGGAACGTTGCGCACGATCGAGCTGCCGCAGCCGGGCGCTAGCGCCGACCAGTTCATCCACGCCATCGCCGCCGGGTTGGGCGCCCACACCCGCCTGCTGATCGTCGATCACATCACGGCCGCCACCGCGATGGTGCTACCCCTGGCGCAGATCGCCGCGCTCTGTCACAACCGAGGGGTGCTCGTGTTCGCCGACGGCGCCCACGTGCCGGGCAACATTCCGGTCGACATCGATTCACTCGGAGTCGACTGGTATGCGGCCAATCTGCACAAGTGGGCGTGGGCACCACGCAGTTGCGGGCTGCTGTGGTCGGCAAAACAGCACCAGGGCTATCTGCACCCGACCGTGATCTCGTGGGGGCTCGACAACGGAATCGCCGCCGAGTTCGATCTGCTCGGCACCCGCGACCCGACGGCATCTCTGACCGCGCCGTTCTCCATCGAGTTGCTCAACGAGTTCGGTGGCGACGACGGGGTGACCGCGATCTACCGCTACAACCACGAGTTGGCGTGGTGGGCCGGCCAACACTTGGCCGAGTGTTGGGGCACGCGCTTCGCCACGCCGGAGGCGATGATCGGCTCGATGGTCAACGTACGCGTGCCAGCCCGCTTGGGTTCGACCGCAGATGACGCCGACCGACTGCGCGCCGAATTGGGCGACGCCGGAATCGAAGTCCCCGTGTTTGCCGGCACCGACCAACTGACGTTGCGGGTGTGTGCGCAGATCTACTGCGACCGAGCCGACATCGAGCACCTCGGCGACGCCGTGGCGAAGTTGGCTGCGAACTGACGCGGAGCGTCAGCGCCAGTCGATGACCGTGTCTGGATCTGGCCGGATGGCCGGCTGGAACTCGGTGCCCTTGGTGAACGCCAGCGGGGTGAGGCAGGCCTGCTGCGTGGTGTCGTAGGGGATGTTGAGGATGTCGGCGACAGCCTGCTCCTTCATCAGGTGGAGGGTGGTCCACGCGGTGCCCAGACCACGAGCGCGAGCCGCGAGCATGAAGCTCCACATCGCCGGCATGATGTTGCCGAGTGCCGATGCCGCCTGGGCCGCCGCCACGCCTTCGAGGCGACGACTGGTGGTGCAACCGAGAACCAGCACGGGACACTCGGCCATGTGCTCGGCGAGGTAACTCGCAGACGAGGCGACGCGCTGCTGCTGAGCGTGTAGTTCGTCGGTGTTGCGTTTGATCTTGCCGGCGAAGCCCGGCGAGTCGGCGTAGACCTGGAAGCACTGCTGGTAGACGTCGGCGACGGCGGCGACCGTCGCCCGGTCGCGCACGACGACGAAGCGCATGGCGATCTCGTTGCCACCCGACGGTGCCTGCAACGCCATCGCCACGCATTCGCGCACGAGGTCGTCGGAGACCGGCCGAGTGAAGTCGAGTCGCTTGCGCACGGCTCGGGTCGTTGACAGCAACTCATCGGGACCAAGTTCGAGCAGGCTCATACGACACTCTCTATCACCCAATCGGGTTGTATACAGCTGGATACTTGACCATGGACGCGGTTCTGCGGACCGGTTACGCGAGTGCCTGCACCGGTGTGAAATCGCGATGGTGCTGATGATCGGGTCGGGCGAATGTGGTTTGACGGTTGCGCACCGGGTTGAGGATCAGCGAGAAGATCCGTCGGTCCCACGGCGACATGTTGGGCGGGGAGCTGTGCAGCATGGTGTCGCCGAAGATCAGCACCGTGCCCGGCGGGCCCTTCGGGCAGTACAGGCCGCCGCGAGCTGCCAACGGCTGTACGACCTCGGGCGCCACGGTCCACAAGGGATAGCTGGTAGTCGTGGTGTCGAGCGCGGTCGGCGCCGGACCATCACGATGTGACTCCGGGATGAAGATCAGCGGCCCATTGAACTCGGTCACCTCGTCGAGGAAGATGTGCAGGTTGAGCGCGAGTGGCTCGGGCACACCATCTTCGTGGTGGTGAGTGGCGAAGTCGTAGTGCCACTGCCACTGCTCGCCCGTGAAGGCTTCCTTGGCGTTGACCTTGACCTGCTGGATGTAGAGGCGGTCGTCGTCGAGGATCTGCTGCGCCGGTGCGACGAGGCGCGGGTCGCGGACCAGCCGGGCGAACAACTCGTCACGGAGATGCAGTCCCATCGCCGTACGCACGACATCACTGGATCGTTCACGGAAGTTCTCGGGACAGCGTTCGTCGAACAGGCGCGGAAGGCGTGCCGTGATGGCGTCGACCTCATCGGCGGAGAACAACCCGGGGATCGCGATCACACCTGCACTGCGGAAGGCAGCGAGTTGATCAGCAGCGAGGATCACGCGACGAGACTAGCGATCGAAGCGAGCCAATCCGGCTCGCTCGAAGGCGACGTTGGCAGCCTCAGTGAGATCCTTGCGCCCGAGGCCATCACTGCGCATCGCCTCGTACAGCTCGAGCGCAAGACTGTTGAGCGGCGCAGCGGCGCCATGTTGGGCGGCCAGGTCACCGAACAGTCGATGGTCTTTGTGCTGCAGGTCGATGGAGAAGCCGTCGTCGAAGTCGCGTCGGGCGAGTCGCGGAGCGAGATAGTTGAACAGCCAGTAGCTCTGCGCGTCGGTGTGGCGCAACACGGCGAGCATGGTCTCGACCGATAACCCGGCAGAGCGACCGACCGCCAGCGCCTCGGCGGCGACGAGGTTGTGCAAGCCCGCGAGGTGGTTCGACACGAGCTTGGCGGTGGCGCCATCGCCGGCCGCACCGACGTGCAACACGTGACGGCCGAGCACGTTCAACAACGGACGCGCTCGGTCAATGGCCGACTCGAGGCCGCCGCAGATGAACGTGGCGGCGCCGGCGCGCGCAGCATCGACGCCAGAACCTTCCTCGTCGCCACCGCTGAGCGGCGCTTCGACATGATCGACTCCGCCAGCTGCAGCCTCACGGGCGACCTCGCGAGCTGTTGTCGGATCGATGGTCGACGTGTCGACGATCAACATGCCCGGACGGCATGCAGCGAGCACACCTGTCTGACCGAGGACCGCACGGTTGGTTGCCACCGGATCCGGCAACGACACGAGCACGATGTCGACGTCGTGGACGAGATCGATCGCGCTGGTCGCCACACGAACACCGCGCCTGATGAATGGTGCGACTCGACGATCGTCAACGTCGAACAGCGCCAGTTCCACTCCGGCCTCGAGGAGCCGGTCGGCGAAGATCGAGCCGAGTGTTCCCGCCCCGAGCAGCCCCACCCGGCCGATGGGCGCCAGTTCTGCAGCGACGTCGGGTCTCACGATGTGTTGTTCCACGTGGAGATCGTGCCACGCACGCAGCGACTCGCAAACTGGACGTTTGTCCCCAGGTTGTAGGGTCGCAATCGTGGTATCGGGTGCGCTCGCGGAAGCAGCACGACTCGCCAACCCTGTCATCAACGGGCCGTACGATCCGCCAGCGCTGCACTTCGAGATCGGTAGCGACGGCTCGCCCACCGGCACGCTCCTCCCTGGCCGTCGCCCGAGCGAATCGTGGACCCCCATCCCCGCGGTGAGAAAGGGCAGGAAGGGCCAGACCCTGCTCGACTTCGATGCCACTGGCGAGCGTCGCGAGGCCAACAACTTGGTCAACGACATCCGTCGTGAGGTCGATCTGTGGCGGGCTCGCAACTACCCTGGTGCTACAGCTATCAGCCGCAAGCTCATGCTCCATTGGGCCAACCCTGACAAGGAAAACCGCGTCCTGTTCTGTCAGCGTGAAGCAGCAGAGACGGCCGTCTTTCTGGCCGAGGTGGCTGGCCGGCATGGCACTGCGGACTACCGGGCCCGTCTCGACCCACTGAACAACGAGCACAACGCCAACCTGCCTCGCGTGGCCCTGAAGATGGCGACCGGTAGCGGTAAGACCGTGGTGATGGCCATGCTGATCGCCTGGCACACGCTCAACAAGGTGCACACTCCCCAGGACGCGCGGTTCAGCAAACGGTTCCTCGTGGTCACACCGGGCATCACCATCCGCGATCGCCTGCGCGTGCTGCTGCCCAGCGATCCCGGCAACTACTACCGCGAGCGAG
>JANYKU010000029.1 GCA_025358075.1 Ilumatobacteraceae bacterium | reverse complement strand
CGAGCCAACGACAGTCGTTCACCCGACTCCAAGACGCCGCCGACGATCGGTGTCATCCAGAACCCGGCCGATGTGCACACCACCCAGGGCCCTCCTGGGCCCACCGCCTCGGCTCCGGCCACCGTCGACGTGCCAAAGGTGCCGAACGGTACGGCCGACATCGCCTTGCCGCCTTTGTCGTCCGACATCCCCACGCCGTAGCGCTCAGCCGACCGGACGGTCCTGCTTGTCGCGCTTGGCCGCCTTGGCAGCCTTCTTCCACTCGCGGACCTTGCCCAGCGAGGCCGGGTCGGTGATGTCGGCGACGCTTCTCGGGGTGTCGTCGCCGAACTTGCCGGCGGCGTCCTGCCAACCCTTCGGTCGCACCTTGAACCGCTTGCCGAGGATCGCCACGAAGATCTTGGCCTTCTCTTCGCCGTACCCGGGGAGGGTTCGCAGCCGGTCGTAGAGCTCGTCACCACTCTTCACCCCGGCCCACACGCCCTCGCCACGCCCATCGAACCGCTCGACGAGGGCGCTGCACAGATCGTGGATGCGGCGGCCCATCGATGCCGGGAAGCGGTGGATCGCCGGTCGTTCGCAGCACACGGCGACGAACGCCTCTTGATCCATCGCCGCGATCTTCGACGCATCGAGGTGGCCGAGGCGGGTTCGCAACGTGGTGGGGCCGACGAAGGCCCACTCCATCGGCACCTGTTGATCGAGCAGCATGCCGATCAGCGCGGCCGTGCCATCGGTGTTGAGCAACCGATCGGCGTCGGCGTCGCCGGTGATGTACATGGTTCCGGTCATGCGCCAAACGCTAGTGACCCGAAGGGGGAGTCGGGGAGCCCGCGGCTTGTTGTGCTCTGATGGCCAGGTGATCGCGATCGTCATCGTCACGTTCTCGGGCGATGCGCCGATGCTCGACGCGTGCATCGCCTCGGTGCGCGCTGCCGGCGCCGCCGATCACATCATCGTCGTCGACAACGGTGGGCGAGCGGTCGTCGACGCTGGTGCCGATTCCGGCGTGGAGCTGATCCGGCCGTCGCACAACCTGGGCTTTGGCGGCGGCGCCAACACCGGGTTCCGTCGTGCCGCCGAGCTCGGCGCGTCGTACGTGGCCTTGCTGAACGATGACATCGAGGTCGATCGCGGCTGGCTCGAACCACTCGTCGCCGCGTTGCGATCCGACGATCGGCTCGGCGCTGTGCAGCCCAAGCTGCTGCGCGCCGGGTCCGAGCCGGCTCGCGTCAACAGCGTCGGTGTCGCCATCGGCTCCGATGGTGCCGGAAGCGACATCGGCTTCGACGAGCTCGACGGGCCAGCGTTCGTATCGGATCGAGCGATCGAGTCGTTCACCGGTGGTGCCGCGCTGTTTGCGTCACCGTTCCTCGACCAGACCCGAGGCTTCGACGAGTCGTACTTCCTCTACTACGAAGACGTCGATCTGGCCCGGCGCGGCGCCGAGCGAGGGTGGACGTATCGGTGTGTGCCGCAGAGTGTCGTGTGGCATCGGGTCAGCGCCTCGACCGCGCAGCTCGGCGACCGCGCTCGCTATCTGCAGGAGCGCAATCGTCTGCGATTCGTCTTCCGATTCGGTGATCTGGCGACGATCGGGCGGGCCCTTTGGCTCTCGGCCAGACGGCTCCGCTGGACCCCCCGTTGGGTCCATGCGAGGGCACTGGCAGCCGGTCTGGTTTCGGCCCCTTCGGTCCTTTTGGCCCGCCGCGCGGGCCGCCGGAGCTGACCGGCCGACACAATTTCTTGCACGTGGCGCGTTTTCATGACCGCTCTCTGTGACCCCTGCTTCAAGAGTTTCTCATAACTTCACGCTGCGTCCCTGACGTGACCGAAGGTCCCTCAAGTAGGGACGGCCTCCTCTCCGATACAGAGAGTGACGGGATGAATCTGGTGGGTGGGCAACACCAGACACACCAGGTCACGGAAGGCCGAAATGAGCAAGCCGCAGAAAAGCAATCGCCGATTTAGGTTTTTGGGAGTGAGCGTCGGAATCGCCGTAGCGACGCTCCTCGCCACGACCGCGTACGCAGCCAGCCCGTCGCCGGCCTACATTCCGCCCACCGCCGATTGGCTCACCACTGTCAACTACTACCGAGCCATGGCAGGCGACGCCCCAGTGACCGAAGACCCGACGATGTCGGCCGGTGCCACGAACCATTCGTGCTACATGCTCTACAACGGCATCTCCCACGACGAGGTCCCGGGCCTGCAGGGTTACACCCCTGAAGGCGACCTCGCCGGCAACAACGGCAACGTCGCCGTGTCGAGCGTGATCAACACCAGCGACCGCACCCACGTCGAACTGTGGATGACCGGTCCGTTCCACGCCATCGGCGTGCTGCGACCGAACCTCGTGACGACTGGCTTCGGCAGGTGCGATCTCCCCAACACCCCGACCTGGCACTCGGGCGCAACCCTCGATGTGATTCGCGGGCTGAGCTCGGCGCCGCGACCGGCCAGCCCGGTGCTGTTCCCCGGCAACGGGACGACGACCAACCTCGACAGGTTCGTCGTCGAGACACCCAACCCTCTCGACTTCTGCGGATGGACCGGTGCAGCCGGACTTCCGATCATCGCCATGATGCCGGAAGCCGCCAATAGCGCCAGCGCTTCACTGAGCGGTCCGAACGGACCGATCGATGTCTGCGTGCTGTCGGCTTCCAACACCACGGGAGTCGCCCAGCAGATCCTGCAGGGAGACAACGCCGTGGTGATCGTTCCTCGGACCGTGTTGGCCCAGGGCGGCTACAACGTCACCGCCAACACGTCGGCTCGTACTGTCAATTGGAGCTTCACCGTCGATTCGGCCGCTGCCGTTGGCATCGTCCCGCTCCCCGTCGCTCAGCCCACCGCGCCGGCCACCGGGTTCGCCCCGCTGGCACCCGCTCGAATCGTCGACACCCGCACACCGCTGGGAGCACCACGCTTGAACGCCGGTGAGGTGACTCGAATCCAGGTCACCGGCGGCCCGGCTGGAGTTCCCGCCACTGCGAAGGCCGTGTTGACCAACACGACCGTGACCGGACCTACCGGCGCCGGCTTCCTCACCATGTGGAACTGCTCGGCCTCTCGGCCGGAAGTGTCGACGTTGAACTTCTCGATGTTCCAGACCGTTGCCAACACCGCGACCGTTCCGTTGGATGCCAACGGCGGCCTGTGCGCCTTCACCAGCGCGTCGGCTGATCTGGTCATCGACGTTGGCGGGTACTACTCGGCAACGGCTACAGGGCGGTACACGCCGCTCGCCCCGACGCGTCTGATGGACAGCCGCATCGGCGCTGGCACCGATGCCAGGCTCACCGGTGGGGAGACCGTCGAACTGCCCGTCGTCGGTGTCGCCAACGTTCCCACCAACGCCAGCGCTGTTGCGCTGAACGTGACCGGCATCCTGCCGTCACTCGATGCGTATGTCACCGCCTACCCGTGCGGCGACCTGCCGCCGACGTCGAGCCTCAACCCCGCGGTCGGACACATCACCCCGAACCTGGTGATGGCCCAGGTGTCGACGAAGGGCACGGTCTGCCTGTTCACCAACGCGCCGGTCGACCTCGTTGTCGACGTCGTCGGGTATGTCTCGTCGGCGACCTCCAACAAGTTCACGCCGAGCACACCATTCCGCTTCACCGACACCCGTGACCCCAGCCGGCCGGAGATGAGCGCCGGACAGAACGGCGTGCGCCTTGCAGCAGGCCAGACACTGACCATCCCGATGGCCGGTGTGCGAGGAATCCCGCAGAACGCTCGGGCGATCTCGGCCAACATCACCGCCGTGGACGGCATGGCCGGTGGCTTCCTGACGGCATGGCCGTGCGGCGCCATCCCGACGGCGTCGAACGTCAACTATGAGCTCGCAACACCGGTGGCCAACGCCGCCGAACTGCCGCTATCGGCCTCCGGATCGATCTGCATCTACTCGTCGGCATCTGCCCAGGTGATCGTCGACGTCAACGGTTGGTGGAGCTGACTCGGCTTCAGATGATGTACGGGTCGATCGCCTCGGGGTCGACCTCGTAGCGCTCGATCGCCGCTTCGACCTTGTCGGCGCCGATCTCACCGGCGGCATGCAACGCCGACAGCACACCGACGACGACGTGACCGAGGTCGATCTCGAAGAAGCGACGAAGCGAGTCGCGTGTGTCGGAGCGGCCCATGCCGTCGGTGCCGAGCGGCACGAAGGTTCGCCCGGGCAGGAACCGGGCGACCTGCTCGGGGACGATCTTCATGAAGTCGGTGACGGCAACGATCGGGCCCGGCGAGTCGGCGAGCAGTTGGGCGACGTCGGGGACTCGAGCGGGTTGACTGGGGTGCAGTCGGTTCCAGCGCTCGACCTCCAACGCGTTCTCGCGTAGGCGCTTGTACGACGTCGCCGACCACAGCTCGACGCCGACGTCGAAGTGCTCGGCCAGTTCTTCGGCTGCATGGCGTGCCGCGCCCTGGGCCGAACCGGAGAACAGCAACGTCGCGTTGGTGGCGTGACCTTGCGGTGCGGGCGACCATCGGTACAGACCGCGCATGATCGCGGCACGTATCTCGGCCGGATCGCCCTCCGGCATCGCCGGCATCGGGTAGTTCTCGTTGTAGAGGGTGATGTAGTAGAAGACGTCGGGGTCTTGATCGCCGCCGCCGTACATGCGGTGCAGACCCTCCTGCACGATCGAGGCGACCTCGAAGGCGAACGCCGGGTCATAGGCCTGGCACGGCGGAACCGTCGAGGCATGCACCAGCGAATGACCGTCTTGGTGTTGCAAGCCCTCGCCCATCAACGTGGTGCGACCGGCGGTCGCGCCGAGCATGAAGCCTCGGGTGCGGGCGTCTGCGGCCTGCCAGATGAGGTCGCCGACACGCTGGAATCCGAACATCGAATAGAACGTGTAGAACGGCACGACGGGGATGCCACGGGTGGCGTACGCGGTGCCGGCAGCGATGAAGCTGGCGGTGGACCCGGCCTCGGTGATGCCCTCTTCCAGGATCTGGCCGTTGGCGGCTTCTGCGTAGCTCAGCAGCATCTCGTGATCGACCGGCTCGTACTTCTGGCCCTGCGAGGCGTAGATCTTCAGCTCGCGGAACAACGAGTCCATGCCGAACGTGCGGGCTTCGTCGGGGATGATCGGCACCACGCGCTGCCCGAACTTCGCGTCGCGGGCCAGACCGCGCAGCAGGCGGGTGAAGCCCATCGTGGTGCTGACGGCCTGAGTGCCAGAGCCGGTGAGCAACTCGGCGAACGCACTGTCGCTGGGCAGCTCCAAGGGCTTGCGGGCGCGCGTGACGCGCTTCGGGATCGAGCCACCGAGTGCCTTGCGGCGCTCCATCATGTACTGATACTCGATCGAGTCTTCCGCAGGACGGAAGTACGGCGGCAGGTCGCCATCGAACGCCGACTCGGGGATCTCGTCTTGCATGTGCAACCGGTCGCGCAACACGAGCAACTGCGCCCGCGTCATCTTCTTGATCTGGTGCGTGGCGTTGCGACCCTCGATGTCGGGGCCCAACGTCCAACCCTTGATCGTCTTGCACAAGATGGCGGTCGGTGCACCGCCGCCGAGGTTCTCGGAAGCCGCCTTGTACGCGGCGTACAGCTTGCGGTAGTCGTGACCACCACGCGGCAGGTTGACGAGGTCTTGGTCGCTGAGATGGGCGACCATCTGGCGCAGTCGCGGATCGGGCCCGAAGAAGTCGTCGCGGATGTACGCACCGTTCTCGACGCTGTACCGCTGGAACTGCCCATCGACGGTGTTGTTGAGTTGGTTCAGCAGCACACCTTCGTCGTCCTTGGCCAACAACTCGTCCCACTTCGAACCGTGGATGACCTTGATGACGTTCCAGCCGTTGCCGCGGAACACGGCCTCGAGCTCTTGGATGACCTTGCCGTTGCCGCGGACCGGCCCGTCGAGGCGCTGCAGGTTGCAGTTGACGACGAAGATCAGGTTGTCGAGCCGCTCGCGGCTGGCCAGCGACAGCGCGCCCAGGGTCTCGGGCTCGTCGCACTCGCCATCGCCGAGAAAAGCCCAGATCCTGCTCTGACTGGTGTCGTCGAGCTCGCGGTTCTGGAGGTAGCGATTGAACCGGGCCTGGTACAGCGCGGCGAGCGGACCGAGGCCCATGCTGACCGTGGGGTACTCCCAGAAGTCGGGCATCAGCCGCGGGTGCGGATAGCTCGACAGGCCCCGACCGCCGCGGCCGATCTCACGGCGGAAGTGGTCGAGATCGTCGTCGGTGAGGCGCCCTTCCATGAACGCCCGGGCGTACACACCCGGCGCGGCATGACCTTGGAAGTAGACGTGGTCACCGGGGAGGCCGTCGTCCTTACCACGGAAGAAGTGGTTGAAGCCGATCTCGTAGAGGCTGGCGGAACTGGCGAAGGTCGACAGGTGCCCGCCGATCCCGTCGGCGTGCTTGTTGGCTCGCACGACCATGGCGGCCGCATTCCAGCGGATGAAGGCCCGGATGCGGCGTTCGAGGTACTCGTCGCCCGGGAACCACGGCTCTTGCTCGCGGGGGATGGTGTTGACGTAGGGCGTGCTGACGGTGGCGGGGAAACTGACCTGGCTGGCGCGGGCCCGGTCGAGCAACTTGGTCAACAGGAAACGGGCCCTGGTCTTGCCGTGCACGTCGACGACCGCGTCGAGCGAGTCGAGCCATTCCTGCGTCTCGCCGGGGTCGGAGTCGGGCAGCTGGTTGACGAAGCCGTCGAAGATCATGCCCGTTAGTCAAGCAGCCTTACCGCTGGGTAACGTGCGCGATCTCGGCGATCGCGCCGGGGATCGGTCACGGTGCCCACCACCCGGTGGTGTCGAACAACGTGTGCGACGAGACGAGCGATGTGATGCACAGGTTGCCACCGGGAGACAGCCCGACGGTCAGCGAGTTGGCGATCACGCTTCCCTGTGCCCCGTTCACCGACGACGTGGCCCCCGCCGGTTCTCCGCAGATCGTGCCGGTCAGGTAACTGGCAAGCCCCGGGTCGACCATCGTGATGGTTCCGGTGACGGCTTGTGCCGTGTCGGGCGCTGCGCCGATTTCGATCGTCTGCCCGACGCCCTGGCGCCCGCGCCATCCACCCGTGCCGATCCGGGTGTCGAGCATGCGCGTGGGAGTCACCGGGGTGAACTTCAAGGTGCTGGTCGCGCTGAAGACCCCCGTGATGTCGACGATCACATCGGTCGGCGAGTTGGTGAAGACGCAGAACGTGCCATCGGCGGCCACGGGGATGAAGCCCGCGCCGGCCACCGTTTCTCCGGCCTGCCAGTTGACGTTCGACACCTTCGGGATCGTGCCGGAACACGGGAAGGCCGACAGGAAGCCGGAGGTGGCGCCGCCCGTGACGGTGAGGGTCGCTGCGACTGCTTTGGCGTCGGTCGGGGCCTGCACGGTGATCGTCGATTGCCTACCGGTTTTGCGCGTGTCGACCTTGCGGTCTGGCGTGATCGGTTCGAACAGCAGCCCGCCGGTTGCGGCGAACACACCCTGCAGGTCGACCACCACGTCGGTGGCGGCATTGCTGAAGATGCACATCGTGCGTCCGGGTCCGAGCAGCGTTGTCGCCTGAGCGCCCCGGGTTTGACCGGCGAGGAAGTTGACACTCGATGCCAACGGCGGGTCGCCGCCGCACGGCCACACGGTCAAATAGCCGGCGGTGGCTGGACCTGCTGCCGTGACGTTGAGCGCCACCGCGGTGGCGCCGGTGCCGACCTGCGTAGGGGCGAGTGCCGAGAGGTCGACCGTCAGCGTGGCACCGGCGGCGAGTCGCTGCCCTGCGGTGTCGCGCGTGTCGATCACTCGTGTCGGGTCGACCGGCAGGTACTCGTACGAGGCGCCGCCGGCAGGTGGGCCAACCTCTGTTCCAATGTGTCTGGACGTGCCCATCCGAGCAGTGATGTCGTCGGCCATCAGCACGCTGCGGGCGAGGTATTCGGCAGGACCGGGAAGATGGGTGTTGTCGCCCGAGATGGCGATGCCGGACGACGCCAGGATCGCCGGCCAGTCCCACAACGTGAGGTTGGGGCGTTCGGCGGCGACGACCTGCAGGGCTTGGTTCCACGCGGCTTGGTAGTCAGGATTCTTCATGGTCTGCAGCGCCCACCAGACCTCGTGGTCGGGCCCGGCGGTGTCCATCAGACTGCGGATGTCGTCGGCCGCGCAGTCGACGCTTCCGCTGCAGGCGATCATGTCATTCGGCCCCAGGCTGACGACGATGACGGCTGGATCGAACCCGATCGATCGTTCGTAAGTCAATTCCTTCGACATGTTGAGGCTGGGGAAGTTCGGCACGAGGTTGCCGGCCTGAAACCCGACGCCGGCGACCATGCGCACCGGCCCCCAACCGCGGTCGGCGAGCAGTTGCGCCAGCGACGGTCCCCAGCCCGGAACCAGCGGCGGCTCGTAGGCCGAACCGAGCATCAGCGAGTCGCCGATCACGGCAATGCCGCCGCGTGCACCGGGGGCGCTGCGAAGCACCGTGTCGAACAGCACCTCCGCTGAGGCGCTGCCGGGAGCAACCGCCAAACTTCCGCTCACCAGTGCCAACACGAGCAGGATGACCCGGGTTCGCATGTCGGGGACAGTAGTTTGCCCGCCGATGACATCACCCGCGTCGGCGATCGAAGTGTTCACCGACGGCGCGTGCGCCGGCAACCCCGGGCCGGGGGGTTGGGCTTGGGCGACTGCGCCGGACGGCGCGCAGCGCGGTTCAGGTGGCGAGGCCCACTCGACCAACCAGCGGATGGAGATCATGGCTGTCTTGCAGGCGCTGCGCTCGCTGGAGGGCCGGCTGGTCATCGTCTCCGATTCGACCTACGTGATCAACTGTTTTCGCGACAGGTGGTGGTTTCGGTGGCAGTCCAACGGCTGGCGGAACGCCAAGAAAGAGCCCGTGGCCAACGTCGACCTGTGGCAACCGTTGATCGAGCTGGTCCTCGACCGCAACCCGACGTTCCGGTGGGTGAAGGGTCACTCCGGCGACCCGATGAACGATCTGGTCGACGCCCTGGCTGTGGCCGCGTCGAAGGGTCCGTTCGCCGCCCGCGCTCCCGATCCGTCTCCCGCCGACCCCCCGCAGGGCTCACTCTTCGACCCCTGACCCGGCCCGCTTCAGCCCGGTGTGGAGTGTTTCGACGTGCCCAGGTGTGCGCCAAACACTCCGCGCCGCTTTGGAGGCGGCTTTGGAGGTCGTCGCTCGTGTCGGCGTATCGTCGCCACCCATGGACATCAACGGCGTCAGCGCAATCGTCACAGGTGGAGCATCGGGCATCGGAGCCGCAGCCGCCCGCCGGCTGGCCTCGAAGGGAGCTCACGTCGTCGTCGCCGACCTCCAGGAGGAGAAGGGCTCGCAGCTCGCCGCCGAGATCGGCGGTGCGTACTGCAAGGTCGACGTCACCAACACCGACGACATCGTCAACGCCGTCGAGATGGCCAAGAGCATGGGCCCGGTGAGGGTGCTGGTCAACTCTGCCGGGATCGGCTGGGCGCAACGTACGGTCGGCAAGGACGGCACGTACGACTCAGCTGCGAACCTCGATGCGTTCAAGAAGGTCATCGCCATCAACCTCATCGGAACCTTCGACTGCATTCGCATCGTCGCCACGGCGATGAGCACGACCGAGCCGATGGAATACGGCGAGCGCGGCGCCATCGTCAACCTCGCCTCCGTCGCTGCCTTCGACGGCCAGATCGGGCAGGCTGCGTACTCGGCGTCGAAGGGTGGTGTGGTTGGCATGACCTTGCCGATCGCCCGCGATCTCTCGGCGATCGGCGTGCGGGTCAACACCGTTGCTCCGGGCCTGATCGATACGCCGATCTACGGAACCGGCGAGGCCAGCGAAGCGTTCAAGGCGAACCTCGAAAAGGGTGTCCTGTTCCCACACCGCCTGGGTACACAGGAAGAGCTGGCCTCGGTGATCCTCGAATGCATCACCAACAGCTACCTGAACGCCGAAACGATTCGCGTCGACGGCGGCATTCGCATGCCACCGAAGTGACGGTCGGCGTGTGTCAGCTCTGGCGTTGGTGACGGGATGCGGTGTACTCGTCCACCCATGCCTTGGTGCTGCGCCATTGACCGTCTCGGCCTTTGTGGGCGCGTAGGCGCCCTCGGTTCGCGGCGGTGCGGAGGGGCCCCCTCTGAGACCGTTTCGCCAGTGAGCGCTGCCAGCGGTACGAGTCCATTCGGCCCCGCGACTGCCGGCACCACAAATCGGTACAAGTTGTCCAACACCGCACGAGCCAGCATCTCGCCCCATGGCCCTGGATCGCCCGCATCCGCGGAGCGAAGAGCATTGAGATACCTGACGCGGTCACGTTTGTAGATGATTGCCGGCGCGTACCCGAGTCTCACGAGGACGAGGTTGAGTAGAAGGCGCCGTACAAGATTGCGCGAGTTGCGCGATCTGTCGACTTTTAATCGAACCGTACAACTCCGCGGATGCCGCCTTCAGCTGCCGATGGGTTTGTCCAAGAGCAGCCTGGAGCCGCGGTCGTAGGTGAGGTAGTTCCAGGCCCAGTTGACGAAGACGTTTGCTCGGTTGCGGAAGCCCATCAACTCGATCAGGTGGAGGCCGAGCCACATCAACCAGCCGATGAAGCCGTGAAATCGCAAGCCGTAGGGGAGCTCGGCGACCGCTTGGTTGCGCCCGATCGTCGCCATCGATCCCTTGTCGCGGTAGCGGAACGGTGGAATCGTGCGGCCCTCGAGTCGTGCCGCGATCACCGCGGCGACGTGGCTGCCTCCCTGGATGGCCGGTTGGGCGACCTGGGGCAGGGGCTCGCCGGGTGAGAGCGCGATGTCGCCGATGGCGAAGACGTTCGGGTGTCCGGCAAGCGACAGGTCGCTGCCAACCGGAATTCGGCCGCCTCGGGCAAGCTCGATGCCGAGCAGCCGAGACACCGGGCTGGCGGCGACGCCTGCAGCCCAGATGATCGTGCCGGCAGGTACTCGCCGCCCATCTTTCAGAACCACGGCATCGGGCTCGACATGGTCGACACCCGTGCCCAGCTCCACCGTGATCTGGCGTCGCTGCAACGCTGCCGCGGCCTGATCCGAGAGCGACCGGTGGAAGGTGCCGAGCACGCGGTCGGCCGCTTCGACGAGCGTGATCGGCGTCGGCGTCGCGGCGAGATCGGGGTAGTCCTTTCGGAACACCTTGTCGATCAACTCGCGAAGGCCGCCGGCCATCTCCACGCCGGTCGGCCCGCCGCCGACGACCACGACGCCGAGATCGACGGGCGTCGCAGGGTCGGCGCTGGCTCGCTCGAACCGGCTGAGCAGATGGGCCCGAAGCCTCAGTGCATCTTGCAGCGTCTTGAGCGCAAAGGTGTGGGTGCCGACACCGTCGATGCCGAACGACGTGCTGACAGATCCGGCGGCGATGACGAGGTAGTCGTAGCCGAACACCCGGTCGCGATCGACCGCTACGGTCTGGTGTTGCAGATCGATGTTGGTGACCTCACCGAGCACGAAGCTGATCGAGTGATTGCGGCGGAAGATCCGTCGTATCGGGAAGCCGATGTCGTCGGCATCGAGACCAGCGGTAGCCACTTGGTAGAGCAAGGGCTGAAAGGTGTGGAAGTTGTTGGCGTCGATCAGCGTGACGTCGACCTCCACATGAGCCAGACCCTTGGCAGCACGAATCCCCCCGAAGCCCGAACCGATGATGACCACGTGAGGGCGACTCATCGCTGTTGACGTTAGCGATCGGCCTTCGTCGCGTTCGGGCCGAAGTTCAACGCCGGTCGAGCACGCCCCGGGCGTAGCTGGCCTGCGCGGCGTGCTGGATGTCGTCGTCGGCGATGCTGATGAGGCGCACGCCCATCGAGACCGGCGGGTCCCAGCGGTCGTCGACGATGCGGTCGAGGTCACTCGCCGAGATCCGGTCGAGCAGTTGGCGGGTGCGTGCAGCCACCGCTTCGTAGTACTCGATCAGGGCGTCGGCACTCTCCGGCTTGATCGCCGTGACGTCGCTCCACGAATGCCCGTAGCCGGTGTTGCCGGCATCCGCGGCGACGCCGAACCGGCGTGCCCAGCGGCCGGTGGTCCACAGTTGCGGCTCGTTGAGGAGGCCGGCGACGTGGTCATCCTGCACCCTCGTGAGATGCCAGATCAACCATCCGATCGGATTGGTCCCTGGCTCGGGGGGAGTGGTCAAGGCGTCGACATCGAGGCCATCGACGGCCTCGTGGACATGCTCGGAGATCCGGTCGAAGAGATCGATCAACAGTTCGTTGAGTTCCATGTCCAGGATCCTTCCACGCGGAGGCGACTGCCTAAACTGCGCCGACGACTACGAGGAAGGACGTGATTGTTGATGGAGGCGGTACGGGTTGGCCTGGTCGGTGCGGGGTTCATGGGCAAGATCCACAGCATCGCCTACCGCAATGCAGCGATGTTGTTCGGGCACGAGGTTCCGGCAGTGGATGCCGTGGTCGTGACCGACTTCGATCCCGCCCTTGCCGAACGAGCGGTGCGCGACTGGGGTTGGTCGCGATCGGTCGGCAGTTGGCAAGAAGTCACGGCGTCCGATGAGGTCGACGTGGTCGACATCTGCACTCCGAACGACAACCACGTCGACATCGCCCTCGATGCATTTGCTCGCGGCAAGCACGTGCTGTGCGAGAAGCCGTTGGCGCTCGATGCCGACAGCGCGTACCAGCTGTGCCAAGCCGCTGCGGCCAGCGGCCGAGTCGCGCAAGTCGGATTCGTGTACCGCCAATGGCCCGCCGTCGCAATGGCTCGGAAGTTGATCGACGAGGGAGCGATCGGCCAGGTGCGCACGGCGCGATCACAGTTCCTGCTCGACTACAACGGCAATCCCGACATCCCGATGAGCTGGCGCTTCGATCGCGTTCGGGCGGGTTCGGGTGCGCTCGGGGATGTCGGCTCGCACTGCATCGACCTGCTGCAGTACCTGGTCGGGCCGATCGCCCACGTCTCGTCGCGGATGCAGACGTTCATCCATCAGCGCAAGAACCACGACGGCTCGCTCGTCGATGTCACGGTCGACGACCAGACCGAGATCCTCGCCGATTTCGAGAGCGGGGCCAGCGGCACCATTCTCGCTTCGTGGGCGGGCACCGGGCACAAGTGCGACCTCGGGTTCGAGTTGATCGGCTCGCGTGGATCGGTCACGTTCAGCTGGGAACATTCGAACGAGCTGCGGTTCTACGACTCCACCGACGCTGCCGATCGGCAGGGCTACCGCACGATCCTCGTCGGCCCGGCACACCCGGGCGGCGACGGCATCCACACCGTTGCCGCGCAGGGTCTCGGCTACACCGACGCCTTCGCCATCGCGGCCAGAAACACGCTGCGCAACCTGACCGCCGGCCGGGTCGTGTCGGGCCCGACGTTCGTCGACGGGTTGCGCGTCGCCGAGGTGACCGACGCCGTGATCGCGGCTGCCGCAAGCGGATCAAGAGTGGCCGTCACCCGCCGAATGGTGTGAGCCGGCCGGCCTGACGATCAAGGAAGAAGTGAGTGACCTCTGCGTCACCAACCTCCATTGAGCACTGGTACCCCGGGGCACCCACACCGTTCTCGAAGAGTCGCTCGCCGCCACCGAGCATCACCGGTACGACAGCCACGTGCATGTGGTCGACGAGACCCCGTTCGAGAAACTGCTGGATAGCGGATGCACCACCACCGAGGCGGATGTCGGCGTCTCCGGCTGCCTCGGTTGCGCGTGCCAATGCCTCTTCCGGTCCGTCGGTGACGAAATGGAAGGTCGTTCCGCCATCCATCGAAAAGGACTCGCGTGAGTGATGTGTCATCACGAAGACGGGATGGTGAAACGGAGGATTGTCGCCCCACCAGCCGCGCCAATCCGACTGATCCCACGGGCCTCGAATGGGTCCGAACATGTTGCGCCCCATGATGGTTGCGCCGATGCCGTCGAACCCAGCTTCCACCAGCTCGTTGTCACGACCTCGGCTTCCACCTGTCTCACCGATCATCTTCATCCCGGATCGTGTCAAGAAGATCCACTCGTGGAGGAGCCCGCCACCTACTCCCAACGGATCGTCCGCATCCTGATCCGGGCCGGCAGTGAAACCGTCGAGCGACATTGAAAGAGCGTGCACCCTCAGCCGTGGCATGACGGAAGACTACGGCTTCTCTCCGAAGGCACGATCGATGAACCCGAGTGACGCTTCAGGGCAGCCTTCGGTGTCAGTGCTTCAACAGGTGCTCCGGCCACCTCGGTCGCGTAGCCCATGCCTCGTGACGCGGGGAACACCGTGTACCCCAACTCCACCGCTCCTGCGAGACCGAGAACATTCACGCCAGGCGGACCATGGAATCCTGCGTGACCGATCATCCGGCGTGGCGGCGACCGCCGTACCACGGCGCGCGGCCCCCACGGCCCTGCACCTGCGTGACGAGCGCTGTCGTCGAGCCGGGTCCGCAAGAAGGCATCGTCGTGCGTGTCCGACCACTGCGCCGATCGCACGCTACGCGTGTGATGGCTGGCTACGGGCGGTTGCCTCTTGTTCGGGTGAGTGCCACGGGCACCAGTCGCCGGCAGCGTCGTGCCGCCAGTTGGCCGCGCGGGCTTGCTCGCGCAGTGTGTCGGTGTGCAGCGGGCTCGCGGCGTGGATGACGATGCGTTCCTGGCAACGCGCAGCCGAGCAGGGCAGGACGGACGCTACTTGCCCGGACACGTCCCACCCCGTGTGAGTTGTGGACGAGCGCTACCCGGAGCAACACCGATTTCGTCGGAATACTGCTGCGCCGACACCAGCTAATACTGCCCGCGCTCGCGTTGCCTTGTCCAGCACACCGATCGGCGGTGTGAGTTCAGTCGGCCAGGCCGAGACCGCGCAGGTAGTCGAGGCTTGCCTTGGCGTCTTCCAACGGCGTCGTCGGTGATCGGAAATCGCGATCTTGTTCGATGGTGCCGGGACCGTCGAACCCGTTCTTCAGTTCGGCGGCGAGTGCATTGAAGTCGACCACGCCCTGACCGACCGGACAGAAGACGCCGAGCGAGATCGCGTCGAAGAAGGCGACCCCGTCGCTGACCACCTTTTGGTGGACGATCGGGTCAATGTCTTTGAAGTGGAGGTAGGGAGTTCGATCGCGATGCTCGGCAAGGAACCGCACCGGTTCGACACCCGCGTAGGCGAAGTGCCCGGTGTCGATGCACAGCTGCAAGCCGTCGTCGGCCGTGTCGTCGAGAACTCGCTCGATCTCGTCCTCGAACTCGATGTAGCTGCCGGCATGCGGGTGCAGCACGGGCGTGAGGCCATGCTCGAGGGCGATGCTCGCCGACTGCCGCAAACCCTTCAGCAGCACCTCGTATGGCTGGCCGTCGAGACGCGGAGCGACCGCACTGCGGCCTGCGGTGGCACCGCGTTCGTCGCTGACCATGTCGATGACCACCAGGAACTTGCCGCCGAGGCCGGCGATGCGGCGACAGGTTCCATGGGTGATGTCGGCGATCGCCGCGAGCCGGTCGTCGTCGTGCAGCGGTTGGAAGATGTACGAGCCGGCAACGCCGAGTCCCCTGGCTTCGAGCTCGGCACGTACGAGATCGTCGTCATCGGGGAGGTAGCCCACGGGTCCGAGCTCGCACCACTTGTAGCCGGCCTCGCCGATCTCCGTGAACACATCCTCCCACGGCGGTGCGCCAGGCTTGTCGGGCAGATCGACACCCCACGACACTGGCCCGTTGGCAACTCGCAAGCCCATCTTCGGCTCCTCTCCTGTCGACTGATCGCAGGCTACCGCCCGACTGCTGCCCGGCGAAGTTCGCGGCTCACATGCCGACCCGTTGATGCTTGGACTCGGCCTCCCACACGCCGCGAGCGACGAGCACCTCTGCGCGCTCGCTGACCTCGGGCACGCCGACCTCCCACCATGAGCCGCCACCGACCCACTGATCGTGGGCGACGTCGATCACGATCGCGTAACTGCGATCTGCCGCTTTGGCCCTGGCGAACGCGGCCGGCAAGGCACCCAGGTTTTCGACGTGCTCGCTGATCGCCCCCAGCGATTCGGCGTGCTTGGCGAAGTCGACACGACGCATCTCGGTGTGGCGCGCCGAGCGCAGCAGGTTGTTGAACTCGGCCCCGCCCTGATTGACCTGGAGGTTGTTGATCGAGGCGAACCCGCCGTTGTCGCAGATGATGAAGATGACCTTGTGCCCGGTGAAAACCGAGGCGTAGATGTCACTGTTCATCATCAGGTATGAGCCATCGCCGACGAACACCAGCACGTCGGTCTCCGGGCGCGCCATTTTGGCGCCAAGCCCGCCGGAGATCTCGTAGCCCATCGTGGAGTAACCGAACTCGGTGTCGAACGTGCCGACCTGCTTGCTGCGCCAACCAGCGACCAACTCGCCCGGCAAGCCGCCCGCCGCGGACACGATGTAGTCGTCGTCCTCACACACCTCGTTGATGACCTGGATCACCTGTGCATATGCCGGTGTGCCCGATGTGTTGCGCTGCTTGATCGAGTCGAGGTACCCGTGCCATTCACCGATCCTGGATTGGCCGAGGTTCAACCACTCGGCGGGCGCGGCGTAGTCGGCCAAGGCGGCATCGAGTTGCTCGATGGCAACGAGCGCATCGCCGATCACTGGCGTGGCGTGTTGCTTGACCGCATCCCAACGTGTCGTGTTGATCGAGACGAATCGAACGGCGGGGTTCTTGAACAGCGCCCACGAACCCGTGGTGAAATCCTGAAGCCTGGTGCCAATCGCCAGCACGACGTCGGCGTCTTCGGCCATCGCGTTTGCCGCGGTCACGCCGATCACTCCTAGCGGGCCGGCGTAGTTCGGGTGATCGTGCACGAGTGCCGCCTTGCCCGCCAGCGTCTCGACGATCGGGATCGCCCGGCGCTCGGCGAACGCGGTCAGGGCTTCAACCGCGCCCGAGTAGTGGACACCTCCGCCACTGATGATCAACGGCTTCGTCGCCCCGCGCAACACCGCTGCGGCGCCCTCGATGTCGCGAGGGTCGGGGCCAGGCCGGCGGATGTAGTGCACCCGCGGCGTGAAGAACGATGCGGGATAGTCGTAGGCGTCGGCCTGCACGTCTTGAGGGAGGGCGAAGAACGCCGGCCCGCAATCCGCCGGATCGAGCATGACGGCGAGCGCTTGGGGGAGCGAGCGGATGATCTGCTCGGGCTTGGTGATCCGGTCCCAGTAGCGAGTGACCGGCTTGAGGGTGTCGGCGACGGTCACGGTCGGGTCGTTGAACTGTTCGATCTGCTGCAGGACCGGATCGACGATGCGGTGCTGAAACGTGTCGCCACTGAGCAGCAGGATCGGCAGCCGGTTGGCATGGGCGACCGCCGCGGCGGTGACCAAGTTGGTGCAGCCGGGGCCGATCGAGGAGGTCGCGACCATGAGCTGCCGACGGCGCTTGGCCTTGGCGAAGGCCACAGCTGACAAGGCCATGCTCTGCTCGTTGAACCCGTGCCAGGTCGGCAGTTGGTCTTGGACCGGTTCGAGGGCCTCGGCGAGGCACGTGACGTTGCCGTGGCCGAAGATGGCGAACACCCCGGCGAACAATGGCACCTCTTCGCCGTCGATGACCGTGCGTTGGTTGACGAGCCACCGCACGATCGCCTGGGCGGTGGTCAATCGAATCGTTTCCACCCTGGTACCTCCGTACGTGAACGTCGAGCAGCGAACCGGCGCCGACCATACTCCTCGTCGATATTCGAGGGGGGATCGAAGCACGACTAGATGCGTCGCCGTGGGTGCATCCGACGTGACCGCGCCGATTCACACAGACGACACGACGGTTGTCATCGTCGGTGCCGGCCCGGCCGGTCTGATCGCGGTGCACCTGTTGCACCGGGCCGGCGTGCCGTACATCGTGCTCGAGCGCCACGCTCGCTCGGCGATGGAGGGCATGGCCAAGGCCGGCTCGATCGACTACCGAACCGTCGAGCTGCTGAAGTCCGTGGGCATCGTCGACAGCATCCTCGAGTTCACTGCGACCAACTACTGCTGCGAGTTCCGCACGCCCGACGAACGTGTGCTGTTCGACTACGGCACGCTCGCGGGCGATCGGCCGCACTACATCTATCCACAGCATCTGCTCGTCGCCAGACTGTGCGACGCGCTGACGGCGATCGACGGCGATATCCGCTTCGGCACCGAGGTGAACACGGTGGAGCAAGACGAACATGGAGCAACGCTCTCGATCGTCGACGAGTGCGGCACTGCGGGAACGATCCGATGCCAAGTCGTCGCCGGTTGCGATGGGGCGCGCAGCGTGGTCGCCTCTGCCTTGCGTGGCTGCAAGGTCGTCGAGCAATCGCTGCCGGTGCGCTGGTTAGCCGTACTCGGCACGACGGCACCACTCGAACCGCACACGATCTATGCGGCCCATCCGCGAGGCTTCGCCGGCCAGATGCGACGGCTTCCGACGCTGACCCGCTTCTATCTCGAGGTGCCGGCGACCGACACGTTCGCCGACTGGCCCGAGCGCCGCGTGCGTGATGAGCTCTCTGTTCGACTGCTGGTCCCCGGGCGGCTCGATGACGTCTCGTTCATCGAGCCGTCGTTCGTCGATCTGCGAATGAGGATGACCACGCCGATGCAAGACGGTGCGCTGTTCGTTGCCGGCGACGCGGCGCATCTCATCACACCTGCCGGCGGCAAGGGAATGAACCTCGCCATCGCCGACGCGGTCGAGTTGGCACAGGGTCTGATCGAGCGCTTCGGCGCGGGCGCGGGCGCGGGCGACGGCGACCGTCTGGCCCGCTACTCGGAGACACGCCTGCCGGCGATCTGGCGGATCCAGGCGTTCTCGCGATGGATGCTGCGACTCATCCTCGCCGGCTCCGACGACGTCGTCGGGCAAGGTGATGACTCCTCGTTCGGTGCGGGCCTGCGGCAGGGATGGGTGTCTGCGTTGCAGCACGACGCGCAACTCGCGCGCTGGTTCGCCTACTCGTATGCGGGCGTCGACCCCGACTGATGATGATCCTCCGGTATCTCTACGTGGGGACATCGGACACGGAGCGGGATGTGGCGATCTGGTCGGCGCTGCCCGGGGCGACGGTGAGATGGAGGTTCCAGAACTTCGGCGCCGATGTCGCCGCGGTCGATCTCGGAACTCCTCCAGTGGTCCTGTTGGCCGACCATCGTCAACCCGGATCCGTTCTGCCGATCTACGCCGTCGATGACCTGGAGTCATCCGTCGCGGCGATGCAGGCCGACGGATGGATCGTCGAGGAGCGTTCGTTCGGCACGCCCGAGGGCCCGGCGGCATTGCTCGCCACCAGCGGAGGTGCACAGTTGGCGCTCCTTCAGGTCGACCGACCAGGGGCGATGGAAGGCGCCTTTGCGGACGAGCAGAACACCCATGCGGTGCGATCCGAGGTACCGCGTGACACCCCTTCTGTAGGGTGATTGGTAGCGACGTTTCCCCGTTTGTGTTCGAGTGTTCGAGTCCTTGATCGGGGTGGTGTCGATGTCTATCTGTGGGCTGGTCGGGTCGATCGCCGCGGTTGATTTGGGTGTGGCTGATGCTGATGTTGTGGCG
>JANYKU010000052.1 GCA_025358075.1 Ilumatobacteraceae bacterium | reverse complement strand
CACTCGCGCTTCGACAGGAAGTCGAAGGGCGACGGGAACATGTCGGTGTTCAACGTCGTCTCGATCTGGAACACCTTGGGCCCGTGGTCACGCATGACCTTGCCGAGTCGCCACACGCTCTTGTGCAGTTCGCTCTTGTGGCGATCCATCAAGCTGCGCGTGTTCTCGAGGGTCTCCGGATTGTGGTGGAAGCTGAGGCTGTGGTAGCTGGCCAAGCCGGTGGTGATGCTCTTCCATCCACCATCCATCGCCACCGAGTTGATGTTGACATACACGATCAGGTCGCTGTCAGCTGCCCGCTTGCTGATCTCCAGAACTTCGCCCTCGGGCGTCGTGCCAATCACGGTGAGGTTGTCGAGGTCTTCGGCATCGTGCTGATACAGGGTCCCGCGTGGCTGGAACGCGTCGTAGATCCGATCGCCGAGCGCGTGCCGCAACTCGTACTCGTGCATCCGCCGATGCAGGCCGAGCGCAGCGATGATGTGCACGTCGTCGACGCCGGCATCGGCGGCGAGGTCGAGCACTGCTTCGATCACGCGCTGGCGGGTGTCGGGCGTGCGCATCTTCGGCAGCGGCAGGCTGACGTCGTCGAAGGCGATGGTCAGCTTCATCCCTGCGAACAGCAGGGTCGGCAGCGGGTCCTGATCGTGCGGGTTGAGCAGCGCGCTGCGGATCGCGCCGTCGATGTCGTCGATCGGGGCCAGCGGCTCCGGTGGATAGATCACTCTGCTGCGTCCGGCAGGCAGCTTCTCGAGGCTGAAGTTCTCGCCGCGCCAGAACATGATCGGGGGAGTCGAGCGATCCACTTCGAGGACGAATCCTGGTCGAGGCATGGGTTCAGCTTTCTCTTCTCATGTCGAAGGCGACTTTGACGGCGCCGCGGCGGCCGGCCGACGCGGCATGTGCGATCGCGTCCTTGTAGTCGTCGAGCGGATACGTGGCCGACACCAGCCGGCCGAGGTCGAAGCGGCGGACGACGTCGATCGCCGAGATGAAGTCGTCGTGCGTGTAGGCGTAGCAGCCGCGGATGGCTACCTCGCGGTGCCACAACGAGGTCATCTCCAAGGAGACGTTGCCGGGCATGCCGACGAGCTGCACCTCGCCGCCGGGGGCAACGACCTGTAGCGACTGCTGGAGCGAGATCGACGAGCCGACGCAATCGACGACGTGCCGGAACCCGCAGCTGAGTTGGTCGCCGATGACCATCGACTTCGAAATCGAACGGACCCATCGCGGCATCTCGTCGGGTGTGCAGACGATGTCGGCGCCGAGCTCCTTGGCCAGCCGTCGTTGCTCGACGTAGCGCGCCGCGACGATCAACGGTCCACTGCGGTCATGGTCGCGAGTTGCAGTGATCGCCGCCAGCGTCAGCAGTCCGACCGTGCCGGCTCCGATGATCACCGTCTCGTGACCCTCGTAGCGCGTCGCGGCATGCACTGCGCATGCGGTCGGCTCGATCATGACCGCGGCTTCGTCGGTGAAGCCGTCGGGGACGTCGACGAGCTGGCTGGTATGAGCGATCATGCCTGTGCTCCAGCCACCACCGGTGTCGGTGCAGAACCCACTCTGCAAGCCGGAGTCGAGATGCCCGAAGGCGACGCGCTCGCAGAGGTTGATGCGCCCGGCGGCACACATGTCGCACACCGGGTCGATACCGCGGATCGCGCAGTGCAAGACGGGGATGAGGACGACCCGGCGCAGGTCTTCGGTCGTGGCGACGACCTCGTGGCCAGGGGTGAACGGGTAACTGACCAGGGGGTCGAAGTAGGCCGACGCCGTTCCATCGATCATCGCCAGATCGGATCCGCAGATGCCCGACAAGCGCGGCGTCAGCCGCACCCACTGAGAACCCGGCAACTGCAGCACTTCGCTTGCTTCGAGCTTCAATGGCCCGACCACGGCGCCGCGCCCCGGCGCCAACGCGCCGGCCAATCGGGCGGCGGCGAACTTCACCGGCTTGCGCTCGAAGACCAGCCGGCTCACGCGAACTTCCTTCCGCGCTCTCGCTCGCTGAGCAATGGGCCGATCGGTAGCAGCGGTCGCGGACCGCCCGCAGCCCTCGACCAGTTCTCGACGAGCCAGCCGCGCTTACGGGCGATTGCCGCCAGGCGGGTCTCGGGGTTGACCACAACGGGGAACCCGACGGCCTCGAGCATCGGCAGATCGCTGGTCGAGTCGGCGTAGGCGATCGACTCCTCCAGCTTCAGGTTCTCCGCCGCGCAGTAGTCGGCCAGGATCTGGGCACGGGTCTCACCGGTCGGCGGCACCCGCGAAAGATGACCGCTGTAGGTGCCGTCGGGTTTCACGGTCATCTCGGCGGCGATGATCTCGTCGAACAACGGCCGCAGCCCTTGCACGGCGAAGTCTAGCGCACCGGTGATGAGGACGGTTCGATGACCGAGCGCCTTGTGCTCGCGGACACGGCGGATGCCGCGCGGGAAGCTCTTGGTGAGGATCAGGTTCGTCAGCAGTTCGTTGGAGTCTTCGTCGATCTGGCTGACCGGAGCATCCTCGTACCGTCGGTAGAAGAATCTCAGGAAGTCGCCGCGATCCTTGCGGTCCAGCGCACTGAGGCTCGGCGCCTCGGCGAGGGTACGCAGCACGTAGCGGATCCGCTCGGGAGCGTTGAGCCGGCGCGTGGCCAGCCAGCTGTAGCTCTCGACCACGTTGCTGGCGATCAGTGTGTTCTCCAGATCGAACGCCGCCATGTGGCGATCGGGCGAGAGCACGCTGCGACGCAGGCGATCGGCCCGATCGACACGGCTTTTTCCCGGCTTGGTCTTCGCCCGCGAGTGATGAACGATCGACGGAAGGTGGATCGTGCTGACGTACGTCGGCCAGTCGACACTGCGCGGGTCGATGTTGAACTCGGCACGGTCAACGGTGTCGAGAACGTCGTGGATGTCCATCAGCCGGTCGACTTGATAGATGGCTTCACATTCGGTGTACAGGCCGTAGAGCTGCACGTACTGGTAGGCACGATCGATGTCGGTCTTGGTCTCGTCGAGCTTCGCTGCCCACGATGCTTGCTTGCCGCGCAGCGGCAGCGACTGCAAGATGCGCTCGGTCTTCTCGGCCATCATCTTCGCTCGCTCCAGCTGCTTCTTCACGCGGCCGCGGGCGGGGAACTGCCATTCGGGAACGACGATCGGTTGGCCCTCGGCGTCGTACAACGGGTGCTCGGTGAACCAGGCGCGCACGTTGTCGACGAGCGTCTTGTAGCGCAGTGGATTGATCCCGCCGCTGGCGACCTGGGTGATGCGCGGCGCCTTGTCGGGGCCCAGCGCAGCAACGGCGATGATCGCCGCGACGACGATGTCGACGGGGATGACGTCGACGGTGCCCTCAGGCACTCCGGGAAATTCCTTGAGCAGGCCGCGTGCGTAGCTGAGGATCACCGGCTCCGCCATGCGAAAGCCGCGAATCCAACCGGGGAAGGGTTCGGCCAGCGCCGATTCGATGATCGACGGGCGCACGATCGAGACCGGGACGTTGCCTTTGACCTCGGTCAGCGCCTGCTCGCCAAGGGCCTTGGTGTAGGCGTAGGCATCGGGCCAGCCGACACTGGCGGCTCGTGCCCGACCGGCCTCGACGAGTTGGTCCTTGACCCAATCCTCGCGAAGGCTCTCGGTCTTGGCGGCGAGTGCCGGCGCACCGGCGGCACCGAGCTCCTTTCGGGCCTCGCTGCGGAAGTGAACGAGCTTGTCGGGCTGACGACTCATCGCCTCGGTGTCGCTACGCAACCGTCGGGCCGCGGCGACTTCTTTGCGCCAGTCGAGACCGAGGTCGAAGGGGCCTTCGCTGACGAGCTCTTCCGGCGCGTTGCCGCGACGGTTGCCGGCGACGTAGCACGTGCTGACGGCGACGAGATGAGGCGTGACGCCGAGGGCGTTGAGAGTGCCGACGATGCGGGTGGGGCCGAGCAGGTTGATCTCGACGGCTGAGTCGAGGGGTGAGTCGAAGGCGACCGCCGCCGCCGAGTGGATCACCACATCGCAGCTGGCGAAGATCGCCCGGTCATCGTCATCGAGCCCGAGACCATCACTCGTGACGTCACCGCTGACGGTCACGACTCGCCGTGCGACCATTGCCTCGAACGGCTCGGCGGTGTCGGCGAGCTGGGTCCGCAGGCGGTCGAAGGCATCGTTCTTGAAGATCTCCCGACGTACCCGCTCGGCCACGCCGTGGCGCTTGCTCGGCCGTACGAGCAGCACCAGCCGGCACTCGGGAACCGCCCTGAGCAGGCGTTCGACCAGCGCGGTGCCGACGAAACCGGTACTTCCGGTGATGGCGATGCGTTTGTTGGCAAGGTTCTGGCGGATCATTCAGGCATTGGTCTAGCACATTCGTCTACCATTTGGTAGAGAAACCTATGAAGACGCCCACTCGTGACCGAATCCTCGATGCTGCGACCGATCTGTTCGGAACCCGCGGCGTCGATGCCGTGTCGCTCGACGTGATCGCCGCCGAGGTCGGTGTCGCCAAGCAAACGCTGCTGTACTGGTTCCCGAGCAAGGACGATCTCGTTCAGGATGTGCTGGTCGCTGCCGCGCACGAGTTGTCGGTGATGATCGACGCCGCGGTCCGCGCCGCCAATGACGATCCACTCGATCGCATCGAGGCCGTCGTGCGCGCCGTGTTCCGCCCGGCAGTTCGGCGACCTGCGTTGTTGGGACTCGTTCGTGAAGTCAGCCGCTTGCCGTCTTCGACGGGGGATCGGCTCGCCGCCGATCTGAGCCCGCTGGTCGATCGCGCCGTCACGTTCTTGCAGAACGAGATGGACGCGGGACGATTGCGGCGCGCCGACCCGCGCCTCGTGGCATCACTCTGCTACGCCACGGTCACCGGCATCGCCACCGAGCCCGAGGCGTTGCGCGTGGTCGGCTGGCAACCGTCGGCGGCCGGCCTGCGCCGCTTGCGCACCGAGCTGCTGGCCTTCCTACGCGCCGCCCTGGCACCGTAACCTCGACAAAAGTTCGGGGGCAGGATCAGCCGTGGTCGCCGTGAGAGTGGTCGAACTCGGCGTGGTGTCGTGCCAGTAGATCGGTGCCGTAGTCGCCGCCGTTCGGCGTGCGCAAGATCGTGTGGATGTGATGATGCGTGGGCTCCGGGTTGTCGAAGACGACACCGGGATGATGGTCGAACTCGATCAGCACGACCGGGCTGTGGATCCGGTAGTAGAACGGATCCTCGTCGTCAGTGCCGCCGAACCACGAGAACCATGTCTCGTCGAGATGGGCGTCGACTTCGAAAGCGCGCACTGCGGCGTGATCGTCGCGTCCCCAACCGAGGTAGGTGCCGACTGCTGTCCGCAACAGCCTTCGCTGCGCGTCACTGAGGGCATCGCCGCGCAGACCCTGGTACGGCAGCACGATGTTGTCGTTGAAGGCGCCGGCCTGCATGCGACCGTCGATCCAGTGCTCGAGGTGCTTGGGCAAGTTGCCCGGCATGATCGAGGGATAGAGCACTGCGGTGTCGTGCTGCGCGGCATCGAAGGATCGAATCAGATCGAGACCCACCTGCTGCTCGGGTGCGAACACCTCGATACCGGCGAACGGGCCCGACGTCACCTTGCACGGTTCGGATCCCATGAAGGTCGGCGTCAGCACCATCTCGTCGCCGAACACGAAACAGTTGACGTTGATGTGGTGCCCATCGAACTGCCAACCCCACGGCTCGTCGACGGACGGCGTGCCGAAGATCGACACGAAGTACGGCCACTCGCCGAACTCGTCGGAGCTTCCACTGACCTGGGCGAGCACCTCGTTGAGGCGCATGATGTCGCGTGCTTGGGCGAATCCGCGAGCTGACAACGTCGCTCGCAGCAGATCGAGCCCGAGCTCACGCTGCACCGTTGGCAGGTCTTCGAGCATCACCCCGTGCCGGAAGAAGTTCATGTGCACGTTGAACCACAAGCGGCTTTCCGACGCATCGAGGGGAAAGGTCGCCTTCGCTCGCACCGCTGGCGAGAGCGAGGCGAGAAACGCCAGCGCCGCATCGCGAAGCGGCGCGCTATCGACCGAGCCGCGTCGCGCACCGAACAACCCGGGCACGACATGGCCGTCGGTCGTGATGCCGCGCAGTGGCACATCCGCCTTGCCGTTGCACTCGGCAACCAACGCGTCGATCACGCCCTGGATCGGCGGCACCTCGACAACTCGCGAACGTGCTGACATGACGGGCAATGGCCGCAAGCCGAACTCGGTCCAGTCCTTCACGTCGTTCCCCTTCTAGAGTCCTCTTTGGTGTGCGACACCTCACTGCAACGTAGCCCGCACAAGGTGCGCCAGAATTGTTGGTCGAGATGACTTACGACCCGAACGACCCGCGCGCTCAGCTCTCGACCGTCGCCACCGCACTGCGCCGGGCATCACCTGCCGACATCGCCGCACCCGCTGAGTACTTCGAGTTCTCGAAGCTCGAGCCCGACGAGGTGACTGGGCTCGGCACGCGGTCGTGGTCGGTCCGCTCGCAGACGTGTGTCGTGGTGTTCTCGAATGCGGCGGCGGGCGAGCGGTTCTCGCGCGTCGACCAGCCCGACGAGTACGTCACGCTGTTGATCTCGACACCGGATCAACCTGCGGCGCATATCGACGCCGTCGCCGACAACGAGCACGTGTCGATCGTCGACGATGCCGTCGTGGTGATCCCACCGGGCCCGAGCGAGCTGGTCGTCACCTCACCCGGCGTCATCGTTCGCATCTTCTCGAACCAGGCGTCCGACGTGGTCGCCGGCTCCCGCAATGGCGACGCTCACCTTCAGCAACATCCGCACGCCGCACCCTTCCGGCCCTGGTCGGCAGCGCCGACGGGTGACGCGCTGCGGGTCTACCGATTGGCCGATGCACCGGTTGACCCGAGCAGGTTCGGCAACATCTTTCGCTGTCGCACGATCATGGTCAACGTCATCGCCGCCGACGGCGGGCCGCGCAACCCGGCGAAGCTGTCGCCCCATCATCACGACGACTTCGAGCAGCTCTCGTTACAGATCGATGGCGACTACGTGCACCACATCCGCACCCCGTGGACGACGAACCTCGCGGATTGGCGCGGCGACGATCACTGTCACTGCGTCAGCCCGGCGTTGATCGTCATCCCGCCGCCGACCGTGCACACCAGCCAAGGGGTCGGCGACCACCGCCATCAGTTGATCGACATCTTCTGTCCGCCGCGCCTCGACTTCTCGTCGAAGCCCGGCTGGGTGCTGAACCACGATGACTACCCGATTCTCCCGGTGGAGCCCTGAGGGGCCGCCCGGATCAGTGAGTCGTGTTGCGGCGTTGTCGACCGTGGCGCTCGATGGCCAAGCGAACGAGCTCGTCGATCAGTGCCGAATACGAGAGACCGCTGGCGATCCACAGCTTCGGGTACATCGAGATCGGAGTGAAGCCGGGCATCGTGTTGACCTCGTTGCACAGGAAACCTCGGTCGCCGGCGTCGAGGAAGAAGTCGACGCGTGCCAGCCCTTCGCAGCGCAGCGCGGTGAACACCCGCACCGCCATCGCTCGCACGGCGTCGGTCTCTTCGGGTGTGAGCGCCGCGGGCACGAGCGCCTGCGAACCGTCGTCGAGGTACTTGTCGGCGTAGTCGTAGAACTCGGCGCCCGGCACGATCTCGCCGGGCAAGCTGGCGCGTGGTTCGAGGTTGCCGAGCACCGCCACCTCGATCTCTCGGCCGACGATCGCTTCCTCGACGACCACCCACTCGTCGTAGGTCAGCGCAGCGTCGATCGCGTCGCGCACCGCCTCGACGGTCTTTGCTTTCGACACGCCGATCGACGATCCCATGTTGGCGGGCTTGACGAACACCGGCAAACCGAGCTGCTCGGCAATCGATGCCGGCAGTCCGGGGGAGATCTCGTGGGCGCGAAACGCCTGGTAGCGGGCCTGGGCGATGCCATTGGCGGCCAGGACCTGTTTGGCCATGGCCTTGTCCATGGCCAGCGCCGAACCCAGCACTCCGGACCCGACGTACGGCACATTGGCCAGTTCGAGCAGTCCCTGAACGGTGCCGTCCTCACCCATCGGTCCGTGCAAGAGGGGCACGACGACCGTGCGGGTCGTGTCGGTTATCACGTCGGCAGGCACAATCGGTGAGCCGGTCGGATCGAGTCGGCTCGGCAGCGCCGCCGGGCCGGCTGCCAACGCAGCAAGCGCTCCCTCGGCGATCGCCCAGGTGCCATCACGCGAGATGCCGACGGGAACGATGTCGTACTTGTCTGGGTCGGCGGCGCGCAGCACGTATGCGGCCGTCGTGCAACTCACATCGTGTTCGGCCGACTGGCCACCGAACAACACCACCAGCCGAATCCGATCACGTGTCCCCATGCCGCCCCGACGGTACCGTGTGCAGCGATGCGATTCAGGGCAAGCGATGTCGCTGCTGCCACCGGTGGGCGATTGGTCGGGCCCGATGTCGACATCGACGGTGCCGGCTTCGACACGCGAACCCTGCGACCCGGGCAGTTGTTCGCCCCACTGGTCGCCGAACGTGACGGTCACGAGTTCATCGACCAGGCGCTCGCCGCAGGCGCAGCCGCGTACCTGACCGCCCGTCCGGCTGCGGGCGGCTCGGCCATCGAAGTCGGCGACACGTTGCGCGCGCTCATGGATCTCGGCGCCCAACAACGGCAGAGGTTCACCGGCTCGGTGATCGCGATCACCGGCTCGGTCGGCAAGACGAGCACCAAGGACATGGCGTGGAAGGCGTTGGCCGCCAGCAATCGCACGGAGGCGAACGAGCGCAGCTTCAACAACGAACAAGGCCTGCCGTGCACGATCCTCAACTGCCCCCACGACATCGAGGTGCTCGTTGTGGAAATGGGCATGCGCGGACTTGGCGAGATCGAGCAGTTGTGCCGGATCGCGGCGCCCCACATCGGCGTCGTCACTCGCGTGGCCGAGGCCCACAGCGACCGCGTCGGCGGTATCGATGGTGTCGCTCGGGCCAAGGCCGAGCTCATCGACGCGCTGCCCGCCGATGGCATCGCCATCCTCAACGCCGACGATCATCGGGTCAGGGCGATGAGACAACAGCACGCCGGTGCGACGCTGATGTTCGGTGAGGCGGCCGATGCCGATGTGCGAATCGGCGGCCTCGTCCTCGACGAGTTCGCCCGACCGTCGTTCGTGCTTGAGACTCCGTGGGGCAACACGGACGTGCGGCTGTCGATCAGCGGCAGGCACATGGCGCACAACGCCGCCGCCGCGATCGCGTGTGTTGGTGCCGTCGGGGGCGACCTTGCCGCAGGCGCGGCAGCGCTCTCGGAGGTAGGGCTCACGGCAATGCGCATGCAGGTCGATCGAGCAGCCTCGGGAGCACTCATCCTGAACGACTCGTACAACGCCAACCCGACGTCGATGCGCGCCGCCCTCGACGCCCTCGTCGATCTCCCGGCGAAGCGCCGCGTGGCGATCGTCGGGATCATGGCCGAGATCAGCGACGCCGCCGCCGAGCATCGAGCGATCGCCCGGTACGCGGCTGATCGTGGGGTGGAGCTGATCACGGTGGGAACCGATCTGTATGGCGTCGCCCCATCCGGCGACGCGACTGCTGCCCTCGGCTCGATCTCCGGCGACGACGCCGTGCTGGTCAAGGGCAGCCGAGTGGCCGGCCTGGAGAAGCTGGCGGCACTCCTCGTCTCCCGATGACCGGTCGGCCAGATCCTGGTCGGTGTGAGGTCACGCAGGTACCGAATGTCCCTGGCCGGGGACATGCGGTGCCTGCGTCGCACTCGCTGATCGATACGGGAACACGGACACCGATCGGAACGTTGTGGCCCGCATGGACATTTCCGAAGCCTTGGACTTTGCCGGTAGTCGTCGCAACGGGGTGTTGGTCACCCAGAAGCGCGATGGTCGCCCGCAACTTTCGAACATCTCCTACGTTGTCGTCGATGGTGTGATCAAGATCTCGATCACGGCGACCCGCGCCAAGTACACCAACCTCGTTCGCAACCCACATGCCTCGCTGTACGTGAGCCGCGAAGACTTCTGGGGCTACGTCGTGATCGATGGCGACGCCGAGTTGTCGGCGGTCGCCACCAAACCTGATGATGCCGGCGTCGATGAGCTCGTCGCGGTCTATCGGGCGATCGGCGGTGAGCATCCGGACTGGGATGAGTACCGCAGGGCAATGGTCGCCGACAAGCGTCTGGTCGTGCGCCTGAAGCCAACACATGCCTACGGCGTACTCGGCGGCTGACCGCGAACGACTTGTTCGTCAGTGCCCGGCGGCAAACGAGATGGGCATCTGCGCAGGACCGAAGATTCCGACGCCTTCCGGCTTCCAGATGATCTGTCCATCGACTGCGAGCTTCGGCATCCGCTGAGCCAGCAGCGGCAGTGCCTCTTGCAGCTCGGCACGAGCCAGCGCCGCGCCAAGGCAGTAGTGGATGCCCGAGCCAAAAGTGAGCTGCGGTTGGCTGGGTGACGGTGATGTGATGTCGAACGCCTCCGGGTCGGCGAAGACATCTCTGTCGCGATTGGCCTCGGCCAACCCGACGGAGATGAACGTGCCCGCTGGGAACAAGACGTCGCGGTACTCGATGTCACAACTCGAGAAACGAGCGGTGCCTCGCACTGCGCCGAAGTAGCGCATCGACTCTTCGACGGCACGTGATGCCAGGTCGGGTTGCTCGGCGAGCCGCGCCCACTGATCGGGATGATCGGCGAACAGGGCGACTGCACAGCCCAACTGGTTGCGAGTCGTATCGGTGCCGCCGACGATGACCGCATCGACCATCATCACCAGTTCATCGTTGCTCAGCTTGTCGCCGGCTTCTTCGGCGGCGATCAGATCGGTCAGCAAGTCGTCGGCCGGCTTGCTGCGTCGCTCGGCAATCAGGCCTCGGGTGTACTCGCCCAGCTCTTCTTGGGCGCGCATGATGACATCGAGCTTGCTGACGACGTCGACGGAGAAGATCTCCAAGATGTCGCTGGCCCATCGGCTGAACAACTGCCAATCCTGCTTCGGCGCGCCGAGAAGTTCGCAGATGATCGGAATCGGGTAGGGCTCGCAGATGTCGGTGGTGAAATCGGCGCGACCAGCGTCGGCGACGTTGTCGATGAGCCCGTTGATGACATCGCGCATGAATGGCCGCAGGCGATCGGCAGCGCGAGGTGAGAACGCAGGAGCAACCAGGCGGCGAAGCCTGGTGTGCATGTCGCCTTCCGCCGACAGGATGCTGACCTGCTGGCGTTCGAGAAAGGCCGGATTGGTGATGCCCATCAGCTCGGGGATCTTGCTGGTCGCGCTGTGCCAGCGCTTGTCGCGCAAAACGGCGATGACGTCGTCGTACTGCACGACCGCGTACCCGAACAGGTTGCGAACCAGCCACTGGTCGGGGCGCAGCGACATCCGCAACGCATGACGTTGGTCGTAGTTACCGTCGGCGAGGGTGATCTCCGGCAGGTCGAGTTGCGCAGCAAGCGTTGCCATGCGGGAACGCTAGGTCGGCGCGACTCAGTTCAGCGCAGCGAGCGGCTCGATGAACGACGTCCCGAGGAACTCGGCCACGGGTGCGTTGGTCACCAAGCCGGCGACGGTGTTGAGTCCGTGCGACAGCGATGCATCGCGGCGACAACCGCCGGCAGCGCCGTGGATCGCGACCTCGAGCTGGTAGGGAAGGGTGGCATTGGTGAGTGCGTAGGTGCTGGTGTGCGGCACTGCGCCGGGCATGTTGCCCACGGCGTAGTGCAGCACTCCGTGCAACTCGTAGACCGGGTCGTTGTGCGTCGTCTCATGGATCGTCTCGATGCACCCGCCCTGATCGATGGCGACATCGACGATCACTGCGCCGGGTTTCATCGAGCGGACCATGTCTTCGGTGACCACGGTCGGTGCCCGGCCACCGGCAACCAACACTGCGCCGATCACCAGATCTGCATCGGCGATGTTGCGCTCGAGCGATCCGCGGTTGGAAGCCAGCGTGACGATGCGTCCTTTGTTGATCTGGTCGACCCAGCGCAGACGGTCGAGGTTCTTGTCGAACAACACCACCTCGGCCTCCATGCCTGCCGCGATCCAGGCTGCGTTCCAACCGACGTTGCCGGCTCCGAGGACGACGACCTTTGCAGGCTGCACGCCTGGCGCGCCACCCATCAGCACACCGCGTCCACCGTTGTGGCGCTCGAGGTAGTGGGCACCCATCTGTGGAGCCAGGCGGCCGGCAACCTCGCTCATCGGAGCCAGCAACGGGAGCGCGCCGGTGTCGAGCTGCACCGTCTCGTAGGCGAGTGCTGTGCAGCGCGAATCGATCAGCGCCTTGGCAACTCCCGGGTACGCGGCGAGGTGCAAGTAGGTGAACAGCGTCAGGTCGGCGCGCAGAAACCTGAATTCTTCCTCTTTCGGCTCTTTGACCTTGACGACCAGTTGCTGCGACCAGGCATCGGCGGCGGTCGGCACGATCTCGGCTCCTGCAGCCTCGTAGTCGGCATCGCGGAAGCTCGCTCCGGCGCCGGCGCCGGTCTCGACGAACACGTTGATTCCCAGTCGCTCGAACTCACGGACCCCATCCGGTGTCATCGCCACCCGGTACTCGTTGTTCTTGATCTCCTTGGGCACACCAACGGTTCGGATCACGGGAGCGGTCATGGGGCGCATCTTGCGCCCGGCAGGACCGTTGATCAACTGCCAATAATGCGCCAATATGGAGGAATGACCGATGAACGCATGGCTGTTGACGCTCTTGACCATCGAATCATCGGAATCCTGCAGCAATCCGGTCGAATCAGCTGGCGCGAGTTGGCCGAGACGGTGAGCATGGCACCCAGCTCCGTCGCCGATCGAGTGCGCCGACTGGAGTCCGCCGGCGCGATTCGCGGCTATCGCGCCAACATCGACCCGGCGTTCCTCGGGCGCAACGTGCGCGCCGTCATCGACGTCAGCCTGCCGGCCGGTGCCGATCCCGCCGAGTTCGAAGGGCGACTCTCCGAGCGCGAAGAGGTCGAGCTCGCCCTCTACGTCACCGGTCCGGCCGACTACACGGTGATCGTCGATTGCGTCGGTGCAGAGGGTCTCGATGCCTTCATTCGTTGGCTGAAAGCAGAGGCCGGTGTCGCTCGCACCGAGAGCAAGTTCGTGTTGCGTCCTGTAATCGGATAGGTCAAGATCGGCACCCGTTCGCAACGAGGCGAGCGCGAAGAGGGGATACAGACGCATGAAGGCGTTCCGCAACTTCATCAACGGTCAACATGTCGACGCGGCCGACGGGCGCACGACGGCCGTGGTCAATCCGGCGACTGGCGAGCAATACGCGACAGCGCCGCTCTCCGGCGAGGCCGACATCGACAGCGCGATGAAAGCAGCGGCCGCGGCGCATGTCTCGTGGCGCGAGACCACGCCCAGCGAGCGGTCGTTGGCCCTGTTCCGCCTCGCCGACGCGGTCGAGAGTCGCGCCGAAGAGTTGGTCGCCCTCGAGGTCGAGAACTGTGGGAAGCCGATCCACTTGACCCGTAGCGAAGAGATCCCGCCGATGGTCGATCAGATTCGTTTCTTCGCCACGGCTGCCCGCCATCTCGAGGGCAAGAGTGCCGGCGAGTACATGCGCAACATGACGTCGTTCATCCGCCGTGAATCTCTTGGTGTCTGCGCCCAGGTTGCACCCTGGAACTACCCGATGATGATGGCCGTGTGGAAGTTCGCGCCGGCGCTCGCCGCGGGCAACACCGTGGTGCTGAAGCCCAGCGACACGACACCCGCCAGCACGACGTTGCTGGCCGAGATCGCGGCCGAGTTCTTCCCCGCCGGCGTGTTCAACGTGGTGTGCGGTGACCGCGACACCGGGCGGGCGATGGTGCTGCACGACATCCCGGCAATGGTCAGCGTCACCGGGTCGGTGCGTGCCGGGCAGGAAGTGGCAGCAGCTGCATCGCAGAGCCTGAAGCGTTGTCACCTCGAGCTCGGAGGCAAGGCGCCGGTCGTGGTGTTCGACGATGTGAGCATGGAAAGCGCGATCGAGACGATCGCGGGCACGGGCTATTACAACGCCGGCCAGGACTGCACGGCCGCCACGCGCGTGCTGGCGGGGGCGAAGGTCTACGACGATGTCGTCGCGGGCCTGGC
>JANYKU010000007.1 GCA_025358075.1 Ilumatobacteraceae bacterium | reverse complement strand
TCGATCGCCAGGCGCACACCGAGGCCACGGAGCTCTTCGAGCCGCTCAGCGGCAACTGCAGCGTCTTGCACGAGAACGCTCTCGGTCATCTCCAGGACGAGGGACGACGGCTCGATCTCCCACCGTTCGAGGGCGGCGGCGACGTGGTCGACCAGCTCGGGTGTGGCGATCTGACGTACCGACAGGTTCACCGCCATCGTCAGTCGGCTTTCGGGGAACGCGTCCCGCCAACCCGCCGCGGTGCGGCAAGCTTCGTCGAGCACCCACTTGCCGATCGCCACGATGGTGCCGTTGCCCTCGGCGATGGGGATGAACGCATCCGGCTCGATGACCCCGAGCGTGGGGTGATCCCAGCGAATCAATGACTCGAACCCCACGACCACGTTCGTTTGCAACTCGATGATCGGCTGATACATCAGTCGGAACTGGTGCTTGTCGAGCGCCTGCCGCAGATCATTCTCCAACTCGAGATACTCGAGTGCGGCGGTGCGCATCGCCGGCTCGTACATGGCCCACTGCGCTCGTCCCGTGGTCTTGGCCTTGTACATCGCCAGGTCGGCGTCGCGCATCATCGACGAGGCGGTGCACGCCACGTCGCCGATCGTGATCCCGATGCTTGCCGACAGCACCACGAGTTGATCGTCGACGATGAACGGACTCGTCAACGATTTGAGCACCCGCTCGGCGACGGTCTGTGCTTCGCCGAGTGCGTGTGGGCTTTCCTCGATCAGGATTGCGAACTCGTCACCGCCGTGGCGCGAAACCGTGTCGACGGTGCGAACGACACTGGTCAAGCGGGTTGCCACTTCGCGTAGCACGAGATCGCCTGCTTCGTGGCCGCGACTGTCGTTGACCATCTTGAAGCCGTCGAGATCGAGATACACGACCGCGACTTCGGAGCCGGTGCGCGAGGTGCGTTCGAGGGCGTGCTCGAGACGATCGTGGAAGAGCGCACGATTGGCCAGACCCGTGAGCGAATCGTGCAGAGCGTTGTGGCTCAACTCGTCTTCTACGCGTTTGCGATCAGTGATGTCGCGCAGGTTGATGACGATCCCACCGACGACTGGGTCGTTCGAGAGGTTTGCTGCGCGAATCCCGAACCATCGGTCGGATCCATCGACGTTGGTCGCCCGCACCTCTGTCTCGGCGACCACCCCGCTCGTCTGCGACCACCGATCCAAGGCGGCCAGCGCTGCGTCTCGATCGGCCAGTTGCAGTAGGCCGATGCCGTCCATGCCGGTCGTCGCCTCACCGGCTCGACCGAGCATGGCCGCCAGGTTGGGAGCCTCGTTGAGGATCCGTCCAACTTTGTCGACCACGATCACCGCGTCCGAGGAGTTCTCCGCGAGTGCGGTGTAGAACCACGTCTTTCGCTCGAGTGCCTCCTCCTGGCGGTTGCGCGACTTGACGAGGCGTGTGGAACGGGCGAATGCCAGCCCGACCAGCACCACCGTGGCGGCGAAGAGGGGCACGGCACTGGGGTCGTGGCCTTGTCGCAGCGCCCAGATCTCGATGAGGCCGGGCACCAGTAGCGGAAGCAACGTGATGGCGATCCGCGCATCGGTCACCCTGTGCACGGCGAGTGCGTCGCCCGGTGGCGCCCGTCGAGCTCTCGACGGCCACGCCGCGACGGCGATGCTCGCCGCGCCGACCATCCATCCGATGTCGAGCCACCTCGTGACGGTTGTCTTGTCGACGATCAGAAGCGAAGCGAAGTCGGCCACGAGCCAGAGCGCGACCCCGAGGCTGAGGAACAGTCCATTGAGGTTGCGCAACCGCTTGCTGACCATCGCCTGCGTGACCACGCCGAGCAGGGCGGCGTCGAGCATTGGATACGCGGTCCAGACCACCCGTGAAAAGATGGGGAACGACGTGTCTCTGAGGGTGTCGCGCACGACGCTGAGTTGCGTCACCACGATCACGGCCAGGACCACAAAGGAGCCGATGTCGATCAGGCCGTCGACATCGACCCGTCGTGACCCGTCGCCGACGATCATGGTCGACAGCCCGACGGCGATGCCCACGTACGAGGCAAGCCAGAACGCATCGGCAATTGACAGATCCGAGAACGAACCTTGGATCAGGCCCATCAGGTAGTAGATGGCGTCGCCGATCGCCGAGAACGACACTCCAAGGGCAACGCACGTCCATGCGAACCGCCGTGACCCGGTCTGACGTCGCGCACCGATTGACGCAGCCACTGCGGCACCCACGGTCACTGCGAGATAGGTGATCTGCCCGGCCGCCCCGTCGGGCCGCACGAGGTGAGCCGCGCAGATCAGGGCGACAAGCGTCAGCGAGACGACGGGCCAGCGCGGCGTTCGACCTGTGCGTGGCAAGCCGGCAATCCTACCCATCCCAGCAGGCAAAGCACGGGACGTGGTCACTCTCTGATGTTATCCCGTCACGGAGAATGCCGCCCGGGCCAATTGGCACCGGGTGTCGGGACCAACGGGGCAAGCGGCGCGCTTGGCGCGACTCCACTACGGTTCGATCCAGACCGGCCTGATGGGGCGACAAGATGGCTCATTTCGAATCGATGCGGCAGCATTCGCGCATGCGTGATCTGTTGATGCGATTCCCCGAGAAGGGGGCGGTCCTGATGAATCTGGCCGAGCGCTTCTTGCGCGGCACATCAGAGCTGTCGCACGCGCAGAAAGAGCTGCTGTTCGCCTACGGCTCGGCGTTGGCTCATACCTGGGTACGCCGAACAACTCCACAGGCGAGGTGTGGAGTGTTTGGCTCATACCTGGGTACGCCGAACAACTCCACACGCCGGTTGCCGGCGGGCGATGTAAGACTCTGCGGTCATGTCCACCGAGTTGATGTACCTCCACGACGCGTATCTCACCTCGTTCGACGCCGTGGTGGTGGACGCCCGCGATGGGGCAGTCGCCCTCGACCGCACCGCGTTCTATCCGACTGGCGGGGGGCAACCTCACGACGCCGGCACGCTTGCCGGTCTCGCGGTCGTCGATGTTCGCAAGGATGGCGACCATGTGTGGCATTCGCTGGAGGGCGGGCCGCTCCCGGCGATTGGCGAGTCCGTCGCCGGTGAGATCGAATGGCAGCGGCGGCATCAGCTGATGCGCACTCACACCGCGCTGCACGTGCTGTGCGGTGTGATCTGGAACGAATGGCGCGTGCCCGTGACCGGCGGCAACATGGAACCATTGAGCGCCCGAATGGACTTCGAGTTCGACCCGTTGCCCGAGGGCTTCGGGCCACGAGTCGAGCAACTCGTCAACGACGAATTGGCCGCCGATCGGCCGATCGAGGTCTCGTTCCTGCCGCGGTCGACGGCGGTGATGGACGAGGATCTCATCCGCACCAAGGTGTCGATGATCCCCGATTCGGTGCCGGAGATCCGGGTCGTCGACATCGTCGGGCTCGACAAGCAGGCCGACGGCGGTACCCACGTGCGAACGACCGGTGAGGTCGGGCGCATCCGTGTGCTGAAGACGGAGAGCAAGGGCAAGGGAAACAAGCGCATCCGTCTGGAGATCGTCGACGCCTAGTTGTAGGTTGCGGCGATCATGCGGATCCTCGTCGTGTCCACGCCGGGTGCGGGCCACGTGACTCCGCTCATCCCGCTCATCGGCGCATTGCTGGCGGGCGGGGACGAGGTGCTCGTCGCGTCCGGGCCCGAGGCAGCGCCGATCGTCGAGAAGACTGGCGCGCGATTCGCCCGGGCTGGTCGAAGCCAGGCCGAGTGGATGGCCCGACTGGCGACGAGGACTCGAGGCAATCCTGGCGATGGCGTCGCGGCCGAGCGCATCGTGCACTACTTCCTCCCTCGGGCGTTCGGCGAGATCGGTGTCGACGAGATGGTCGATGACGTCTTGCGCCAGGGTCTGGAGTTCGCTCCGGACGTCGTGTTGTTCGAGGCATTTGCCCTTGCCGGCCCTTTGGTGGCCGAGCTCCTTGGGGTCCCCGGCGTCGCTCACATGTTCGGCCCGCTGCCGCCGCACGAAGCGGTCGAACTCGCAAACGACGCCGTCTCCCCGATCTGGCGGTCGTACGGGCTCGACGTGCCCGGTTGGGCTGGGATGTACCGCCACCTCACCATCCAGATCTGCCCACCGATGCTCGAGACGGCACAAGTGCCGACCGGCGAGACATTCCGCTTACGCCCGGTGCCACTGCCCATCGGACCACGGGAGATCACCGGACGACCGGTGGTCTACGTGACCTTCGGGACACTCTTCAACGCCAACCTCGGCCTCTTCCAGCTCGCGCTTGAAGCGCTTGCCGATGAGCCGGTCGACGTGGTGATGACAGTCGGACGCGATCAGGACCCAGCCGGGCTGGCGCCCTTTCCCGCGAACGCACGGGTCGAACGGTTCATCCCGCAGGCCGAGCTCCTCCCGTCGTGCAGCGCGGTCGTGCATCACGGCGGGGCGGGCACGACCTTCGGCGCGCTGGCCCACGGCGTACCACAGGTGATCCTTCCTCAGGGCGCCGACAACTACGAGCACGCCGCCATGTGCGAGAGGGCCGGCACGGCCATCGCCCTCCGACCCGAAGTGCTCACCCAAGCCAGCCTTGCCGGTGCGGTGCGGCGCGTCGTGCTCGCCGCGGACCACGCCACGGCGAGCCGCAGATGCGCAGCGGAGATCGTGGCCATGCCCGACGCCGTCGCCGTCGCGACGGCGCTTCGCTCGTGGGTCCGGGCGGTCTGAACCGCAACGCCAGAACTGTCGCTCGACGCTCGTTGTTCTGCACGCGTGATTGTCCTTGCATCGACGTGCCGGAGCGGGCATCATGCGCACTGAACTGCAGCGACGCGACGGGAGGCAGCATGCCGGAAGAGTTCGAGGGAGATCTTGCGGGAGCCGTGTTCTGGGGCGCCGATCTCAGCGGCGCCCGCTTCCGCGACGTCAACCTCACCGACGCGAAGATCAGCCACGCGTGGCTTGTCAACGTCGACATCGACGCGCTGGTCGACACGGTTGTCATCAACGGCGTCGACGTCACGGCATACGTGAACGAGCGTGACCCGTGGTACCCGCTGCGCGCGATGCTCCGTCCTTCGAACCCGGAGGGCACGCGCGCAGCGTGGGCGGCCCTCGAAGACGAGTGGGCGAAGACGGTCACCCTGGCGAAAGCTCTCCCCGAAGACACGCTGCACGAGTCGGTCAACGACGAGTGGTCCTTCGTCAAAACGCTGCGACATCTCGTTTTCGCGATGGACAAGTGGTTCACGGCGCCGATCCTCGGAGAACGCTTCCACCCGATCGGGTTGCCGAACACCGGCTCCGTCGGCTTCCCGTGGCCCGGCCTCGATTACGACCTGACGCCGTCTGTCGCGGACGCTCTCGCCGTGCGCGCGGATCGGGCCACGCGGTTTCGCGACTATCTCGCATCGGTTTCGGCGACCGACTTCACGCGACCCATCGACGTGCTCGAGAACGGCACGAACCTACTGCAAGAGTGCATCTACACCGTCTTTGAGGAAGAGTTCTGGCACAACCGCTACGCGCAGCGTGATCTCGCGCAGCTGGAAGCGGCGAAATGAAACCCGCCGGCACAGCGATCGGTCCGAAGGACAACTAGTCAGGTGCCGGCCAGTCGGCTGATCAACTGGCGGTGCTCGTCGTCGAGTGGCACGGCGTCGCCGGCGGCGGCGTTCTCTGTTGCCCTGCTCGGCTTCGACGTGGCGGGGATCGACACGGTGGTCGCCGGGTGGCTCAGTCCCCACTGCAGCAACGCCTGTCCCCACGTGTGGATCCCGAAGGGCTCGAGCGGTGCAAGTTCGGCGGCAGATGGGGAGGTACGCATCAGATCGGCCGCAGCGAACGGGCGCATGATCAGTACACCAAGTCCGAGCTCGGCGGCCAGTGGCAACAAGCGGTCCTCGACCTCGCGTTCGCGTGGGTTGTACGGGATCTGGATAGCATCGAGGCGACCCGCCGCCTCGAGCTCGTCGAAGTTCGCCGCCTTCCAATGCGTTGCGCCAACGAGTGTCACCTGAACCCGAGTCGCGCAGCTCCTCAATACGCCGCAGCCGCTCGGGCCAGCGCACCATGTTGTGGATCTGCAACAGCTCGATGTGGCCGCCGTAGAACGACAGCGACGCTGCGATCTGACGCTCCGCCACTACGTCGTCGTCGGTCCACACCTTTGTGGCGACGACTGCCCCCGAACGACGACTCCCGAGCGCGGCGCCCAGCGTGCGTTCCGCCTTGCCGTACATCGGCGACGAGTCGAACAAGGTCGTGCCAGCGTCGAGCGCCGCCGACACCACCTCACCTGCGAGCGCGAGATCGTCGGTGTCCAACGTCTTCGACGTGCCCATCCCGATGATCGGCACCATCGGCGCATCGGCATGCTTCGGTGAGAGCGAACGTGTCTCCATGCGGCACATTCTCGCACCATGAGACGTGTCACTTCAGGGTGGCCGCTCGACGAGGCTCGTCACCCAAATGTCGTGGCAGGCCGGGAGCCGGTCTATGGTCGCACGGGCGACCATCCGGGCGTTCAGATGGGAGAGGCGGCCATGAATCGAGTGCTGACGAGCGCTGTTCTGTTGATCCTCGTGGGGTGTGGAGGCAGCACCGGCAAGGTGGCGGTCACAGCGGTCGCGACAACTTCGTCGCCCGTGTCGCCCGTCGGCTCAACCCCGCCCCCAGTCACAGTCGCCAGCACGTCGGCAACCAACACCGCGATCACAGCGGCAACGAGTGGGAACCCGCTCGACGGCGCGGCGCTCTGCGCGTTTCTCGAGCAGGACCTGCCGGCGCTGACGTCGGCCGGGTCTGCCGTCGGAGCACTCGCCCAGTTCGCCGGTGATTTCGGCGTGTGGCTCGACACCCACGCTGCGCAGAAACCGCGCACCGCCTCCGATCTCGACTCGGCATCCGAGGGGACATGTCCGGCGGTGCGGTCGCAAGTTGTCGCCGCCCTGGGCGCCGACAGCTTCGTCAAAGCTTTGGGATGAATCGGCGCGTAGATCGCGGCGGCTGATGGCGCACCGCGGATGACTGGCTGTGTTAGTTAGAGGGCGAGCTTGTCGGCGAGGCCGATGCGTTGGATCTTGCCGGTCGCGCCCTTGGGGATCTCCTGCACGAACACGATCCGCTTGGGCACCTTGAACGCGGCGAGTTGCTCGCCCACGAAGGCGCGCAGGTCGCGCTCGCTGACCTCGTGGTACGGGTAGAGCACCACCGCGGCACCGACTTCTTCGCCCAGCTTTTCGTGGGGGATGGCGAACGTGCACGCCTCGGCCACGGCCGGGTGCCGCAACAGCACTTCGTCGACCTCGATCGGCGAGATCTTCTCGCCACCGCGATTGATCTGCTCCTTCAGTCGACCGGTGAGGAAGAGGTAGCCCTCATCGTCGAGCATCCCTTCGTCGCCGGTGCGGAACCATCCGGCAGTGAAGGCCGCCTCGTTGGCGGTTTGGTTGTTCTCGTAGCCATCGACGATGGTTCCGCCCTTGATGGCTACCTCGCCGCGTTCGCCCGGCGGCAGCAGGTTGTTCTTGGAGTCGAGGATCGCCACCTCGATGCCGGTGGCAATGCCCACCGAGCCCGGCTTGGCCGCGGCCGGCGGAAGCGGGTTGCACGTCATCTGATGCGACGCCTCGGTCATGCCGTACGCCTCGATGACGGGCACGTCGAACAGCGCATGCAGACCTTCGAGCACCGGGCCGGGAAGTGCGGCCGACGACGAGCGCACGAAGCGCAGCGTTGTCGGCCGAGGATGGGGAGCGCGGGCCAGCAACATCTGGTGCATCGTCGGAACGGCGCTGTAGTAGGTGGGGTGGAGCGTGTCGATCCAGCGATGGACCTTGAAGGCGTCGAACCCCGGAGTGCACACGACCGACGCGCCGGCAGAAAGTGGCGCCAGCAGGCCGGCCATGATCCCGTGGATGTGGAACAACGGCATCACGTTGAGGGACCGGTCGGCCGGGGTGAGCTGCAGGGCCGAGGCGATGTTGAGCGCAGAGCCGGCAAGGTTGCGCTGCCGCAGCGGCACGATCTTCGGGCGCGAGGTCGTGCCGGACGTGTGCAGCACCAGCGCTTGATCATCGGGCGTCGGGCGCTTGTCGGTCGAACTGCCGGCGGTGGTCGCACTCGACGGAGCGATGAGATCGATCGCCAGGCCACTGCCACGCGCATCGATCGCGATCGTGCCGGCAGGCGCGGCGGCGTGGGCCGCCGCAGACTCGCCGTCGATCGTGATCAACGCTGCGGCATTCAGGTCGTCGAGGTAGAAGCGGAACTCGTCTTCGCGATACTTCGGGTTCAACGGCGCGGCACACCCGACCGACATCGCCGCCAGCAACACCAATGCCATCTCGGGCCCGTTGGGCAACACGATGGCGATGCGGTCGTTGGGACGCAGCCCGACGGCGCGCAACTGTTCTGCCAGACGATCGACCTCGGCGCGCAACGCGCTGAACTCCATGACCTCGCCGTCGACCGTGAGTAGCGCAGGCCCAGTCGCGTCGGGAGCCAAGAGCGAGGCAACCGTGTGACGAGGTGCGGTCGAATCGGGAGTCGAATTGCTGGTTGCCATTGGTGAGCACGCCTGTCGAGCGGTATCTCCGCGCCTGCGTCACTATCGCGCAGCCAAGTCAGCGCTTTCCAACCTGCTGGTCTAGCTTTGACCGGTGCGCGTGTGCATCGTGGGTGCCGGAGCGATCGGCGGTTTGCTCGGAGCCCGGTTGGCGCTTGCCGGTCAGCAGGTCAACGTGTTGGCCCGTGGCGACAACCTGACCGCCATACGGTCGAACGGCTTCACGCTGGTCGAGCCCGACGGGGTCGTACGCGTTTCGCCGCCCGTCCACGCCTCCGACGACCTCGCCGAACTCGGCGCGCAGGACCTCGTGTTCGTCGCCCTGAAGGCCCATCAGATCGGCGCAATCGCCGAGCGACTGTCGCTGTTGTTCGACGACGGCACGGTGGTCATCCCGCTGCAGAACGGTGTGCCGTGGTGGTTCTTCCAGAAGTTCCCGGGCCCGTTCGAAGGGCATCGGTTGCACGCGTTGGATCCCGACGGAACGCTTGAACGGTTCATCCCCGCCGAGCGGATCGTCGGTTCGATCGCCTATCCGGCCGTCGAGCGCGATGCGCCTGGTGTGATCAGGCTCGTCGAGGGCGATCGGTTCCCGGTGGGCGAGCTCGACGGCGAGCGATCGACCCGTGTCACCGAGATCTCCGAAGCGCTCACGGCCGCCGGCTTCAAGTCGCGGGTGCTCACCGACATCCGCTCACATCTGTGGGTGAAGGCGTGGGGCAATCTGGCGTTCAATCCGATCAGCGCCCTCACCGGCGGCACCCTCGCCGAGATCTGTCGATTCGCGCCGACCAGGGCACTGGCCGCGCAGATGATGGCGGAGGCGGCGACCGTGGCCGAGAAGCTCGGCCTGCACCTGCGGTTGTCGATCGAGCAGCGGATCGATGGAGCCGAGAAGGTCGGTGATCACAAGACGTCGATGCTGCAAGACGTGGAAGCAGGTCGAGCCCTGGAGATCGATCCGCTCATCGGGTCGTTCGTCGAGTTGGGCAAGCTCACCGAGACGGCGATGCCTGCGACCGAGCTCGTCTACTCGCTCGTGTCGCTGCTCGACCAGCGGCTGCGCTCGGGGATCAGACCAGGCCCTGGCTGAGCGCCAGATGCACAGCGTGCGTTCTGCGGCGCACTCCGAGCTTGTCATAGATGTTGTTGAGGTGAGTCTTCACGGTCTGCGTGCCGATCAAGAGGCGCTCGCTGATCTCGTCGTTGCTGCGGCCCGAGGCCACTTCAGTGAGCACCTCGCGCTCGCGATAGGTGAGGTCGAATCGTGGCCGCCGAGGCAGTTCGACCCGGGCGTCGAACATCGCCGACAACAGCCCGGGCGCCACGTAGCGGCGACCCTCGAGCAACGACTCGGGCGCAGCCGAGAGCTCGCCCTCGTGACCATCGAGTCCGACCACCCCGAAGGCCCCTTCTGCGCAGAGCTCGATCAATGCCGACGGCAGCGAGCTGGCCGACAGCGCGATCACGGGGATGCCGATCAGTGCAGCCCGCCGAACGGTGGCGAGCTGAGTCGCATCACTCACCTGTCCGATCACGACAACATCGATCGGGCGCTCGTCGATGTCGGCGCTGCCGATCCGCGAGAACAACTCGAGGAGCGCCTGGTCGACATCGCCGCCGACATGGGCATCAGCTTCCAGCGCGTCGCCCAATACCGCGTCGAGGCCGTGACTGCGCTCGCCGCATGGTTTGCGACCCTCTACGAGGCGGTCCCTACGCCCGACCCGAGCCTGCCGGGTGCGGTGCGCCGAGCCGCGTTCTGCGCCGGACTGACCGCTCGGTCAACATGGCGGGCGAGGCTCGAAGCCGGCGGCGGAACGTCTGACGCGCCCATGGAGCTGGCACCAGTCGACTGAGATCAGTACTTGCGTCGGTGGCGGCCGGCGCGCCGGCTGATCTCCAGCGCGTGGTGCGCTGATCGACTGTCGCCACTCTCACGAGCGAGCACGTCGATGAGCCGATCGATGCGCAGGACGCCGGCGCATGCGCCGAACTCGTCGACGCAGACGAGCGGCTCGAAGCGCGAAGCAGTGGGTCGGCGCATCGCCACCCGCGCTGCGTCGCGCACTGCCGTGCGCTCGTCGACGATCGTCAATGACATGCTCTCGACGCGCCGGCCGATCCTGCGCAGGAGCGCCAGCGGTTCGCGCAGTTCGGTCACGAGCACTTCGAACTCGACCCCGGTCGCCTTCGTCGGAAGCGGCGTGTCGAGCTCTTCCTCGGTGAGCTCGCAGACCGGCTCGATGAGACGAGCAACACTGTTGCGGGCCGCCTGATCTCGATCCCCGATCGATGTCGGGAAGGCCGTGAGGAAGCGGCGAGCGGTGGCCCGGGCCGGCGGCGGGCTTGGCGATGAGAATCGCAATCTCGTCGGCGGTGTCGCCACCACTTTCGCTGGACCAACTGCGCGATCGAGGTGCGTCGTCGTGGCTGAGTTCGAGCACGACGCCGTGTAGCGCTCCTTGGCTGCGCAGCAGCTCGGTCGCCCGGTCGTCTGTCAGGGCCGCGACGCTGACGTTGAGCGACAGGAAGCAGTCGTGGGGCAGGTCGTCGCGGACCTGCAGCGCTTCGCGCAAGGCCGCCGACTCGACCTCGGCGATGCGGCCGATTCGACGAGCCGATGCCAGTAGCTCGGGTGCCGAGAACGCGGGGGCGATGAGATCGTGGTCCGTGCGGTAGCGAAGCAGGGCTTCGTAGCCGACGACGACGTTACGAGCGATGTCGACGATCGGCTGGTACGCCGCCGTCAGGTGCCCATCGAGGGCGCGCGCGACCACGGCTCGGTCACGTTCGAGCTGGCGGTAAACCAGCTCTGCGGCATCGCTCATCCCTGATCCTTTCCGGCTCGTCCTGTTCGCCTACCCATCCCATCGACCTTCTTGACCACGGTTCAAGGCAGAAGCTCGAAAAGCCGCCCGATTGCCGTGTCCCAGCGAGCGTCACAACCGGCCCGCGGGCAGGATGGGGTCATGAACCGCACCTCCGCTCCCGAGACCATCCCAGCGCAGTTCGAGGTGCTCGACGATCGCTTCAAGGATTGCCGCGGTGACTCGCGCGTCGAACGCCTTTATGGAGGCTGCCGTTGGGCCGAGGGTCCGGTCTACTTCCCCGCCGGCCGGTACGTGATCTGGAGTGACATCCCCAACGACCGAATGCTGCGATGGGACGAGATGACGGGGCACGTCGGTCCGTTCCGCCAGCCCGCCGGCTACTCCAACGGCAACACCCTCGACCGCGAGGGTCGACTGGTGACCTGCCAGCACGGCTTCCGAAATGTCACCCGCACCGAGCATGACGGGTCGATCACCGTCCTCACCGATCAGTACGACGGCAAGCGGCTCAACAGCCCCAACGACGTAGTGGTTCGCTCCGACGGCTCGATCTGGTTCACGGATCCGTCGTACGGAATCGAATCCAACTACGAGGGCCACCGCTCCGAGAGCGAGATCGGAGCCTGTTACGTCTACCGCGTCGACCCCGTGACCGGGGCGATCAGTGTCGTGGCCGACGATTTCGAACGACCGAACGGCCTTGCCTTCTCGGTCGACGAGACCCGGCTGTACATCATCGACACTCGGGTCGGTCACATCCGAGTCTTCGACGTGGCCGACGACGGATCCCTCGGCGGCGGAGAAGTCTTCACCGAATGCACGGTCGGCCACTTCGACGGAATGCGTCTCGACGACACGGGTCGCATCTGGGCCTCGGCCGGTGACGGCGTGCACTGCTTCGACCCCGACGGCGCGTTGATTGGCAAGCTGCGCCTTCCCGAGGGCGCGTCCAACCTCGTGTTCGGCGGTCCGCAGCGCAACCGCCTGTTCATCACGGCAACAACGTCGCTGTACTCGATCCGGTTGTCGGTCAACGGCGCGTTCGGCGGTCGTTTCAGCTGAGCGAAGAGGACCTTCGCCTCTTCCTTGTGTCGGTGAGATTTTCGACAATTGAGCCGACAGGTGAGTGAAGTGATGACGTTTGCCCAGCAACCAGGAGAAGTGATGCAAGTACTCATCACCTACGGATCGAAGAACGGCTCGACGGCCGGGCTGGCGCGAATGATCGGCGACGCCCTCGAACTGCGCGACATCCACGCCGAGGTCCGGCCCGCAAGCGCCGTCGGGCCGGTCGATTCGTATGATGCCGTGGTCGTGGCGGGGGCGCTCTACGCCAATCGATGGCACCGCGATGCGCGGCGCTTCGTCGCACGCAATGCCCGAGCCCTGCGCGGCCTGCCGGTCTGGCTGGTGAGCAGCGGTCCACTCGACGACACCGCCCGATCGGGTGAACTTCCCCCGGTTTCGCAGGTCTCGAAGCTGGCGACGCGGATCGAGGCACGAGGTGTCGTGACCTTCGGCGGCCGGCTGGCTGCCGACGCCGCTGGGTTCATGGCGCGGGCCATGGCCAAGACCAAGGCAGGGGATTGGCGCGACATCGATCAGGTCACTGAGTTCTCTGTCCGAGTTGCCGCCGACCTCGGCAGGATCGAGGCGATGAAGGCCTGACCAACAACGGCCAACCGACAAGTGTGTCAGGGGGCGAAGGTCGCTACCTGATCGACGACGAGCTGCGAGAGGATGTTCGAGCGGACACAGACGTTGCCGTTGGCGTCACCGCCGACGGCGATGAGGTTCGCCGTGTCCTCTGCGGTTGTCGCGTTGATCAGCGAGCTGAGCAGTGGTGATCCACACGCTCGAGCCGTCACATAACCAAGCGCTGCGCTGTCGACCGCGGCGATGTTGAGGATCGCGACGCCGTCGACGTGGACGGGGTTCTCGGCGTTTGTCGGCTTGCCCCCGTTGAGGCGAGTGTCGAGCAATCTCGCTGGTGCCGATGGGCGATACGCCAGGCCACCCGCACCAGGTCCGAACCAGCCGGCCACGTCGACGACGATTTGCGAGCTACCCGTGAAGGTGAGCACGCAGATCGAGCCGTCCACGCCGATTCCGACGAGCACCGATGACGCCGTCGAGCGTTGAGTTCGGGCGTTCACGTTCGACGAGAGCGGTGGGGACCCGCAGGGACCGGGATAGGCCGTCAGCACCGTGGGAGCGGTCGGGTCGGCAACCGTCAAGTTGATCCACACCCCGGTCGCATCGGCGGGAACTCCGCCCACCCCGCGAACGGAAACCTGCGTCTGCGTCGGCGCGACGCGGGCACCGGTGATCTGGGCGAGCTGCACTGGCGCGCCACGGGTGTCGAGCCATCGGGTGGGAGCCATTGGATGGAATCGGTCGCCGCCGGGCGTGAACGCGCCCATCACATCGACGATCAGATCGGTGCCTGCCGAGGCGAAGATGCATGCCTTGCCGGAGGTCATCGGGGTGATTGCCACGCCGGCGGTGATTCGCCCGAGCTCGAAGTTGATGTTCGATGTCGCCGGGCGGGCCCCGCACGCGAAAACAGTGAGGTACCCAGGCTTGCAGCTCCCCGTCGCTGTGACGCTGAGCACCGTCGCGACAGCATCGCTTGGCACGATCTGACTCACGTCGATCGAGACCGTCCGCCCGGCGCCGAGCTTGCCGGAAGCTCCGCCGAGCTTCGGGTCGCGCGTGTCGAGCACTCGCTTCGGCACGAGCGGGACGAAACCTGAAGGATCGGTGGCCGGAACCGTGGCGGCCGCAGCTCCGGTGTCGGGTGTGCCGGTCTGCGCCGACGAGGTGCGGCATCTGCCGATCGCCGGCTGGGCGTCGAGCGCGTTCTTGATGAAGGTCGCCAGCCCATCGGCCCCAGCGAGATTGAGATGGATGCCGTCAGGGGCGAACCAGCTCTGTTGGTTGACGGTGAACCCATCCCAATCGAGGATCTGCAGATCACTGTGACGTTGTGCTGCGGCCGCCAGCTCGCTGTTGTGGCTGCCGTACAGGTACCTGGCCGAAAGGCCGCCTGGGAGGACGTAGTCGGTGTTCGTGCGGTAGTTGAGCCACAACACGCGGATCACGCCCTGGGCTTCGGCTTCGGCCACTACCTGATCCACGGCGTTGACGATCGACGCGTCGTCGTAACCGGCCATGATCACGAGCGCTTCGCCGAGCTGACCCTTCACTGTGGTCTTCATCAGTGGCACGACGCTGACGGGGACGCTCCCGAAGCGGCCCCGGCAACTGGCGACCACGATTCGACGACAGCTCTCAGCGTTGAACGTCAGTCGATAGGAGTTGCCGACGATGTCACGAGGGTCATCGGCGCCGATCACGTCCCACAACATGCCGGCCATCGTCGAGTCGCCGATCAGCGAGACAGGGGGCGCGTCGGCCGGTGGGGTTGCCACAGCGGCTGCGGGCGTGGCGCCGATCGCGGGCAATGACGACACGACGAGTGCGGCAACGGCGCCGACCATCCACCACCGCGGCCTCGTCGCGATCCACGTGCGCGTCTTGCTCGGATCGGAGGGATCGGACATTCCTTGGCTAGCAGGGTGCTGAAAATCGACTCTCGGGTCGCTTCGCCGATCGATCTACCAGGTGTTCTGGATCGCGAAATGGACCGAAATCGGTGTTCTTCAGCACCCTGCTAGCTACCCATAGTGGTCGTACTTTCAACCATCGGTAGCCTGCGACCCGTGCTTGAGGGTGCGCGCGACGGTTACACCTGACGGGCGCCGGCGAGCCGGGTGCGCCGGTAGTAGCTCGCTTGTCTGGCACGATGCCCGCACGACTGATGGCACCATCGCCGCTTGTGGTGGGCCTTGACGAACAGCATCGTGCAGCCCGGCCCTTCGCATCGCCGCAGCAGCACCCGAGTGCGCCCGGCCACCAGCGCGATCGTCTCGGAGGCGATGTGCCCAAGTGTCGCGTCGAACGCGTCGCCACCGTGTTGAGCGGTCACATTCGGTTCCGTCGGATTGCTCCAGTCGAGGCGCAGGAAGGTGGGCGCTCGCGCGGCCGTGTTGTTGAGCGCGGCAACGTCGTCGGCGGCAGGGACTCGCTCGTCGACGAGATCGCCAAGGATCCGCTGGATCACGTTGCGCAGATCGCGGACCGCGTCGGCATCGGCTCGTCGGAGACGGCCGGGCAACTCGGCCGATGGGAATGCCAGAGCGAACCACGACTTGATGAGCGCGGGTGTGCCGAGGAAGTCGATGGTCGTGCCATCCGAGACATAGAGAGTGTTGGCGAACTCGACGGGCAGCGGCTCGCCGAGGATCGGCATCTCGTCGACGTCGACGATTGTCACCACAGATCTCCGTCGCGCCAATCGCAGGCCAGTTCGCCGTGAAGGTCCAACGGGTGTGAGCCCGGCAGCACGTAGATGAAGCCGTCCTCGTCGATCGTTCGAACGATGCCGGTGGGGGTCAGCGCCGAGGTTGGCCCCAGCCACTTGAGCCAGCCGCGATGTTGGTAGAGGCTCACGGCCTCGTCGGTGGCACCGAGGGCGCCGAGGTCGTATGCAACTTCGATGATCTGTTCAAGTGCCGCCATCATCTGGCCACCGGCGCCCTGCCGTTGCCATGCCGGATGCACGCCGACGCCTTCGACGTAGCCGGTGCGCAGGGCCAGCCCACCGTGCACGAGCCGCCGCTGGGCCACCGACGCGTGGCCGACCAGCACGTCGCCCCGCCAGGCGATCGCGTGCATCCCACCGAGCGAGTGTTCCCAGTCGGCGTCGGTCATTTCACCGTCGAACACCAGGTCAAGTAGCTCGCGGGACGCTGTCAGCACGTCGCGATCGAGTTTCGAAGTGTGTTCGATCTGGATGTCGAAGCGCTTGGTCGGCGTATCGGTTGTCATCGTGACTGATGGTAATACAAGGCTGTATGCGTCAGTCAGGAAGCCGAGCGCTGAAACAAGGAGAGAACCGAAATGACGCAGTACTTGATGGCCGAAGAGCTCGACCTCGACACCTACTACCTGTACCACGCGGCACGCGCCGAGCTCCCCGGCAACTAGGCCACAAGTCCCTGGCCCGTTTCGAACAGCCGGGTGTACGATCTCACTAGCAGCGGTGGCATCGTCACCGCGAATGCCTCCAGACCTCGGGCGATGCACTTAGACCTCGGGAGGCTGGCCATCATGACTGCTCGCATTTCACGCATCGCAGGGCTGTTCGTCGTTGCCACTGTTGGGGTGGTGTTCACGGTGGTGTCCCCCGCCCATGCCGAGGGCCCGGTGGGCCTCGGGACGGCCACGAGCTTCGCCGTCCTGGCAGGTCAGACGGTGACCAACACCGGGTCGTCCGTCATCAGCGGCGACGTCGGGCTCAGCCCCGGCAGTGCAGTCGTCGGCTTCCCGCCGGCGGTCGTCAACAACGGCACGCTCCATGTCACCGACGCGGTGGCGGCGCAGGCGCAACTCGATCTCACGGCTGCGTACGACGACGCCGCCGGTCGCACGCCGGTCGTTGCGACCGGGCCAGACCTCAGCGGGCTGACCCTGACGACCGGCGTCTACAGCGCCGGTGCGATGTCGCTGACCCGAACCCTCACGCTCGATGGCCAGAACGACCCGAACGCGTCGTTCGTGTTCCAAGCCGCCAGCACGCTGATCACGGGCTCGAGCAGTGTTGTGACACTGATCAACCAGGCCAATCCGTGCAACGTCTTCTGGCAGGTCGTCAGCTCGGCGACGCTCGGAACCGGCTCGACCTTCGTCGGAACCGTGATGGCCCTGACATCGATCGCAGCCACCACCGGTGCAACAGTGACCGGCCGCCTGTTGGCCCGCAACGGCGAAGTCACCCTCGACGCCAACGTGATCAACGCCCCGACGGGCTGCGCAGTCTTTGCTCCGCCGGCGACGACGACCACGACGACCGCCGCGGTTGCGCCATCGACAACGATTTCACCGGTTCCCACCTCCATAGTGCTGCCCCGGACCGGTTCGCCGACTGGGGTCACCGGGCTGGCTGCCCTCATGGTGCTCGCGCTCGGTGGCGCAACGCTGCTGTGGGTTCGCCGCGACCCGCGTCGCTCGGCCAACTGACCGAACGCCTACCTCAGTCGGTGGTGCGGGCCCGGTAGCGACGCTGGGCGATGACCCAACCCAACACGACCAGCGCGACGCTGTACAGCCACGCCGCACCGACGGGATGGTCGATCGGCCAGACGTGCTTGGTGACCGGGGCGACCGGGTTGCCGAACAGGGTGCGCACCGCAGCGATCAGCACGCTGACCGGGTTGACCGATGCCACCCACTGCAGGATGTTCGGCAACGATTCGAGCGGAACGAACGCGTTGGAGATGAAGGTGATCGGGAACACCACGACGAACCCGACACCCATCACGGCATCGGGCGAGCGCACCAGGATGCCCATCCACAGACCGATCCAGATGATCGCCGAGGCGAACACCAGCAGTAGCAGCAACGCCTCGACGACGTGCAGGAACGGCGCATGCGTGCGCCAGCCGACGATCAGCCCGGTGCCGAGGAGGATGACGATCGTCAGGAGTGAACCGAGCATCTCGGCCATGTAATGGCCCAACAGGTAGGCCGATCGCCGTGAGGGCAGGGATCGGAAGCGATCGATGACGCCCTCTTGGAGATCGGTGGCGATCGACATCGCCGGACCCATCATGGCGAAGGCCAGGGTTTGGATGAGGATGCCACCGATCAGGTACTCCTTGTATCCGCCGCCGCCGACCTTGATCGCCCCGCCGAAGACGTAGGCGAACAGCAGCACGAACATCAGCGGCTGGATGGTGACGTTGGTCAGCTTTTCGGGCACCTGACGGATGTGCTCGAGGTTGCGGCGGGCGAAGATCCTCGATTCGGTCAGCAGGGTGTTGCTCATGCCGTCAACTCCTCGCGGTTGTGGCGATCACTGGTCAGTGCCAGGAAGACGTCGTCGAGCGTGGCCTCGCGCCGGGTGATGTCGACGGCGTCGATGCCTGCTTCGTCGAGGGCTCGAACCACATCGATGACTCGAACGCCGGCCTTGATCGGGGCGGTGACGACGAGCTGTTCGGTATCGAACGTGGCGTCGCTCTCGGCGAACGCCGACAGGGCACCGGCCGCGGCGACGAGCTCGCCGGCCGCGGCGACCTTGATGTCGAGACGATCGTCGCCGATGCGCGCCTTGAGCTCGGCGGGGGTGCCATGCGCAACGGTTTCGCCATGGTCGAGCACGACGATGTCGTCGGCCATCCGGTCGGCCTCTTCGAGATATTGAGTGGTCAAGATGATGGTGGTGCCTTCTCGCACGAGGTCGGCGAGCATCTGCCACAGGTCGCCGCGGCTGCGCGGGTCGAGCCCGGTGGTGGGCTCGTCGAGGAAGAGCACATCGGGACCACCCATCAGGCTGGCGGCGACATCGAGTCGCCGACGCATGCCGCCGGAGTAGGTCTTCACCAACGCCGTCGCGAAGTCGGTGAGGTCGAGCTGTTCGAGCAACTCGTCGCCACGCTGGCGAGCCGCGGCCTTCGACATGCCGTGGAGACGCCCGATGGTTTGGAGGTTGAGCCGGCCACTCATCAACCCGTCGACCGTGGACTGCTGCGACGCCACCCCGATGCGGTTGCGCACTGCAGCGCTGTCGCGCACCACGTCGAGACCGGCAACCGTGGCGCTGCCCTCCGTCGGTTGGCTGAGGGTCGTGAGTATCCGGATGGCGGTGGTCTTGCCGGCGCCGTTGTGGCCCAGCAGGCCGAGCACCGTGCCGGGCTCGACGCGCAGATCGAGGTTGCGGAGTGCCCACAGGTCTCCGAAGCGTTTGCCCAGACCGGTTGCGGTGATGCCACCATCAGAGGGAGGTGTGGACCGCTTCGTGCCCGTCGAATCTTTCGTATGCTGTACTGATGTTTCGTACATGGTACGACCAACTTTAGCAGTACGCTGTACGACATGGCAAGGGACAATTCGCCGAAGCGACCGGTGTCACCGACCAGCGACGCCGTTCGGCAGTTCGTCCTCGACAAGGCAACCGAGAAGATCGACGCCAAGATCGCTCAGCAGGCCGACAAGGTCGCAGTCAAGAGTGCCAAGCACGCCGAGACGCTCGACCGTCTGGCAGCGCACCTCGAAACCATCGACGTGTGGACCAGGACCGACCGCGGAAGCAGGAAGCCACGGTTCAACCGCAGCGACATCGCCGCGGCGGCGATTCGCATCGCCGACGCCGAAGGGTTCGAGGCCGTGTCGATGCGCCGGCTCGCCGCCGAGCTCGACGCCGGAACGATGACGCTGTATCACTACGTGCGCACCAAGGACGAGTTGCTCACGCTCGTCGTCGATGCCTTCCTGGGTGAGGTCGTCGTGCCGCCCGGTCAACGCTTGCCCCGCGATTGGCGCGCGGGCATCACGCTCGTTGCCCGACGCACTCGCGATGCGTTGCGCCGTCATCCGTGGGTCCTCGACATCACCGACGATCCCAGCATCGGACCCAATGCGATGCGCCACTTCGATCAGTCATGGCAGGCGTTGGCCTCGCTGGAGGCGAGCTTCGAGGACAAGTTGGATCTCATCACGGTCGTCGACGAATACGTCTTTGGGTTCTGTCTGCACGAGCGCAACAACCTCGCGGGCGATGCCAACGATGCCGAGATGGTCGACTACATCGGCGCGTTGCTGATCGACGACGACTATCCGGCACTCGCCGGAATGGTGTCGGAGGTCGGCCTCGAGCGCCTCTGGTCGCGGATCCACACCCACGCCAGAGGCGCCGGACGCTTCGACCGCAACCTCGCCCGCCTCGTGGACGGCTTCGAGTCGAGTCTCAGCGACCGACGCCCCTAGTCACCTGACCGGAGACGGTTGCCGGTCGTGCCGCAAATCAGCTTCGGGATCGCTGCGGATGGCATCGCTGCGCAGCGATTGGTCAAGGACGCTGTGGGTCTGGCCGTAGCCATTCGGCTCCAGGCGGTCGGCGTCGGGGTCGTCGTAGAACTCGCCACTCAGGGCGAGATAGCGGAAGCACGCCACCGTGTCGGCGGGGAGGGACACGGTGACGTAGCGCCGTCCGTCGATTTCCTCGACGAACGGATCGCGGTAGGGATCCCAATCGTTGAAGTTGCCAACGACTGAGACGGGGCGATCATCGTCGATCACGAAAGTGACGAGGACATCACCGTTGGGGAGGAGATTGGTGGTGATCACTCGGATTCCTTTCTCGGCGAAGCGCACAGAGGCACTATGCGCAGCGGCGGCTGCGAATTGGCTGAAGGTTCCTGAAGGCGTCTTCAGCTCGTACGTGTGAGACTGATCACGTGGGTGTGCCGGTCGTCGAGGAGACGTGAACTTCGCGGCGCTCGCGCTCGTGATGGCCGCCGGCCTGGCCGGGCCGCTGCTGGCGTCCGCGCATCGGTTCGCACCGCCGGTCATCGTCGGTGAGATCGCCGCCGGTGTCATCATCGGAACGAGTGGGTTCGGATGGGTCGATCCTGCCGATCCGTTGTTGAACGGTCTGGCGAACATCGGCTTCGCCCTGTTGATGTTCGTGGTCGGTACCCACCTTCCTGTCCGTGATCACGGCCTGCGATCGGCGCTCGCCGTCGGTGCAGCGATCGCCGCGACCGTGGCAGCACTCGCCACCGGAGCCGGGCTGTTGCTGGCACCGGTGGTCGGCCTCGATCGGCCGGCGGTGCTGGCTGTCGTGCTGGCCACGAGCTCGGGCGCAGTCGCCCTTCCAATCCTCCAAGGGCTCGGCCGCTCTGATCGGTCAGCGGTCGTCACGACGGCGTGGATCGCGATTGCTGATGTGGCCACCGTCCTGGCGTTGCCGGTCGTACTGGCGACGGGAGGGCTCCTTCGTGTCGTGTCCGGAGGCGTGCTCGTCGTGGTCGCCGGCGGCGTGATCCTCGTGCTCGCCGAGATCGCCCGCGACCGTCCGTGGGTGCAGCAGATGAGGACGCTGTCCCGTGATCGCGGATGGGGTCTCGATCTGCGCATCTCCCTGCTGGCGTTGTTCACGTGCGCTTGGCTGGCCACCCGGTTCGGCACGTCGATCTTGATCGCCGGCTTCGCGGTCGGCACCGTGGTCGCCGTGCTCGGCGAGCCGCGGCGGGTCGCTCAGCAGCTGGTCGGGATCGGCGAAGGGTTTGCGATTCCGGTGTTCTTCGTTCACCTCGGCACGCAGATCGATCTCGGAGCCCTGCTCAACTCTCCCCGTGCGCTCGCCCTTGCCGGTGCCGTCGCCGGCGCGGCGATCGCAATCCATGTCGCCGCCGTGTTGATCTGGCGACTGCCGCTCGGGATGGGGCTCGTCGCCTCCGCAGAGCTCGGCGTGCCCGCCGCGGTCGTCTCGATCGGGTTGGCGACGAATCAACTCACCCCGGCCCAGGGAGCAGCGCTGATGGCGGCGTTACTGGTCAGCTTGGGTGCATGTGCCGTGGGCGGCGTGATCTTGGGTCAGGGCCGTCCACTGACCGATGCGAGCGCGCCGGTCGTCACCTCCTGACGGATCACGCCAGATGGGTCGAGAGCGTGGCGTCGATGTCGATCGTCTTGCCGCCGCGGTACACCTTGAGGTGCACGACCTTGCCGTCGAGCGTCAACAACGGTCCACCAGAGTTGCCGGGGTTGCTCGCCGCATCGGTCTGCAGCAGATGGGTCAGGTGTTCACCCTCGTTCGTATCGATGGTGCGGTCCAGTGCGCTGACGATCCCCTCGGTCGCCGTGGGCCCGCCGGTGAGATCGAGCGCGTTGCCAATGGCGACGACGGGCTCACCGATTCGCAAGTCGGCGGACGTCCCGAGTGTGAGCGCGGTCAGGCCGACCTTGTCGACCTTGACGACCGCGAGGTCATCGGTGCGATCGACGCCCAGCACCATCGCGCTTGCCGTCGAGCCGTCGGCGAACTTCACGTCGATCTTGGTGGCATCGGCGACGACGTGAGCGTTGGTGGCGATCTCGCCGTCGCTCGAGATCACGAACCCGGTGCCCGCACCTTGACCGCCGTTCAGCACCACGCTGATGCTGACGACTCCGGGCAGCGCGGCACTGATTGGCCCCGACACGTCTTGTTTGGCCGGCGTGGCCGGCAGGACCGATGCATTGTTGAAGCCGCCGTTCGAGGTGGCTGCCGATGTCGAGGAGGCGGTGACCGCGGCAGGTCGCGTGTTCCGATCGGCGAGCGCGCCGCCGCCGGTTCCACCGGCGATCGCCACGATGGCGAACGCGGCGAGGGCAAGTTGACGGCGACGCGGTCGTGGCGACGCGGCGTCGAGCTGTTGCGGCGACGCGTCGAACTGGGGCGGCTCGATGTCGAGGATCGGCGGCGATCCACTTGGGGCAGGCCACCATTCGTTCTCGATGTTCTCGTCGTTCTCGATGTTCTCATTCGGATCATGTGGGGGGTACATGTCCTTCTTCCTTTCGTCATGGGTTGGGTACATCGTGACGTAAGCCCCTTGATGGAGTCCTGAAGCAAGCTGAAGTCCTCTTCAGCCGGACCAGGCTTCGCGTGCTGCGAGTTTGAAGCCGGTGGACGAGGGGTACCAGCTGAGCATGATCATCGTCGGACTCATCCTCTTGCTCCTCGGACTCGTGACCGGAATCGGCATCCTCTGGTCAGTCGGCGTGGTCCTCGTCATCGTCGGTGCCGTGCTCATGCTGCTCGGTCGCAGCGGGCGCAGGATCGGCGGCCGAGCTCACTACTACTGAGGAGCGCTTCAGGACTCCTTGGTGGCGGTCTTGATCCGCTGCCGGGCCCCGACTGATTCGGCCACGGGCACCAGCCGGCTGGCTTTGCCCAGTCCGCGCGGTGGCATGTTGCCGTAGATCGCCTCGTACTCGCCGTCGCGCACGAGGAACGTCTCGTGCCAGATCCCGGTGCGATCGCTGGCGCCGACACGCTTCCAGTACTTGCGCCACGCATCGAGGTGAGGGTCGTCCTTGTCCTTGGCAAATGCTTCGAGGTCCTCCCGGATTCCACGCAAAGCATCGCGCGTTTCCGAGGCGCGACGATCAGGAGCGGATGTCTTTGCGGTCGAAGACGGCGATGGCGACAGCGCCGACAACGACCAAGTACGCGACCTGCACGACGATCCCGACGATCATTTCCTTTGAGTACGTGTTCTGCGTGAACATCGTCTCCCACGCATCGAGGTAATGGGTGGGGAAGGCATACCGCACCTGGCCGAGTTGGGTGATGCTGTTGAGGATCTCCGACACGATGTAAACGCCGACCGTTGCGCCGATGGCGCTGGCGGCAGTGTCGGTGAGCGTCGAGAACAACGTGCCGATCGCCAGCAGCGCACTGAACCCGAAGGCGACGTAGGCGGTGGCGATCAGCACTCGCAATGCCAAGGCACCGCCGCTGATGTTGAACGTGCCGAGGAGCCCACCGAGACTTGGGATCGTCACCGGGTGAGCCCCGAAGAGGATGAGGCCGGCGATCAACGCTGCGAGCGTCACGAGGATGGTTGCCGCCCAGATGAGCATCCCGGCGACGAACGCCTTGGCGATCAGCAGCCGGGCCCGAGAAACCGGCCGCATCAGGAGGTAGCGGAGGTTGCCCCAATTGGCGTCGCTCGCGACCGAATCGCCGGCCAACGTGCCGGCGATGACGATGAGCAGGAAGCCACTCGTGGCGCTGAGCACCGCTGCAGGCACGAGCAAGCCACTCTGCGATGCCAGCCGGAAGAGGCCTTCGCCGCCGTCGCGATCGGGACGGCCGCTGCGGGCATTGATCGCCACGACGATCAGGGTGGGCAAGCCGATCAGGAGCAACAGGATCACCAGCGAACGCGTTCTCGACGCGGCCTTGGTGAACTCGGTGCGGATGAGGGCGATCATGACGACACCTGGGCCGCTTGGAGGCTTGGTACGGCACCACCATCGCCGGCGGCGAGCAGGTCGAGAAAGGCATCTTCGAGCCGCTGCGTCGGCATCAAGGTCTCGAGTCGGATGCCGGCACTGACGAGGGCCGCGCCGACGTCCGATCGGCGACCGTCGCGCAGCACCATGACGAGCCCGTCGCCTTGCATCTGCACGTTGATCACGCTCGGTAGCTGCACGAGAAGTTCGTGCGCTGCGGCCCGATCATCGACCTCGACGTAGATCGACTTGGTGGTGCCGACCAGATCGCTGACCGTGCCACTGGTGATCAGACGACCGTGGTTCATCACCAGTGCGTGACTGCACACCTGCTCGACCTCGCTGAGGTGGTGGCTCGACAGCAAGACCGTCGCACCTTGGTGAGTGAGCCGGCCGATCAACTCGCGGATCTCGCGGATCTCGCCTGGGTCCAGCCCGTTGGTGGGCTCGTCGAGCACCAACAGCTCTGGGCGACCGAGCAGCAGCCGAGCGAATCCGAGGCGCTGCTTCATGCCTTGCGAGTACGTCTTGACCTTGCGGTCGATCGCCTCGCCCAAGTCGGCGATCGCGAGGGCGTTGTCGAGGTCGGCGTCGGCCATGCGCCCACCGCCGGCCATCCACCAGAGTTTGAGGTTGCGCATCCCCGAGAGATGCGGGACGAAGGCGGCTTGTTCGACGATCGCTCCAACTCGGGTGAGCTCGGGGCAGCCGGCGGTGACGGCGGTGCCGAAGAGGCGAGTGACTCCGCTGTTCGGCCGTTCCAGGCCCATGATCATGCGCAGTGTGGTCGACTTGCCCGCACCGTTCGGACCGAGCAACCCGTACACCTGACCGCGTTCGACATGGAACGAGAAGTCTTCGACTGCATTGACCTCGCCGAACCGTTTCGATACACCGTCGACCTCGACGATCACGTCGCTCATGGTCACCTACTTTCGACGGCAGCATATGAGCTGCAGTGGGCAGATGGCCGTCGCGCGCACTGTTCGTCGAATAGCGTCCGCGCGGATGAGCAACGAGTTGGCGAAGGCGTTGGCAGCGGGTGTGCGCGATCGAGGTGCCGAGATCGTTTTCGGGTTGCCGGGTGGAGGTCCCAACCTCGACGTCGTCGGCGCGGTCGGCGATGTCGGTCTTCGATTCGTGTTGGCGCACGGCGAGACGGCTGCCTGCATCATGGCCGGCACCTTCGGACTGCTCACCGGGCGGCCGGCGTTGGCGATCGCCACCCGCGGTCCGGGCGCAGCCAGCGCGGTCAACGGCGCGGCGCAGGCCACGCTCGATCGCTTCCCGTTGCTGCTCGTCACCGACTGCGTCCCCAGCAACGACAAGGCCCGCTTCGCCCATCAGCGGATCAACCAGCAGCAGCTGCTGGGCCCGGTGACGAAGTGGAGTGGTCGCCTCTCGCTCTCGGCGGACACCACCGACGTGGTCCGCAACGCGCTCGACTTCGCGGCAGCGCGCCCGGCCGGTGCCGTCCACCTCGACTACGACCCGAACGGAGTAGAGATGCCGACGCCTGCGCGTCCGGTTGAAGCAGTCTCGACCGGCGATGTCGTGATGCACGCGGCTCAGATGATTCGTGACGCGGACAAGGTCGTGGCAATCGTCGGGTTCGAGGCCGTTAACGCGTCCGGTGAGGTTCTGGCTGTGCTGGAGCGTCTCGGGTGCCCGGTGCTGACGACGTATCAGGCGATCGGGGTCGTTCCCGAGGGGCATCCGCAGCTCGCCGGGCTGTACACCAACGGAGCGATCGAGGCGGCGGTCCTCGATGACTGCGATCTCATCCTGGCGGTCGGCCTCGATCAGGTCGAGCCGATGTTTTCTCCGTGGCGTTACGACAAGCCGGTGGTCTCCATCTCGGAGATCACCGCGTGCTCCACGCTGTTGCCGATCGAGGTCGAAGTGCTCGGTCCGCTGCCGGTCATGCTCGACCGCGTCGTCGGCGCTTCGGTGTCCGGCTGGCCGGCGGGGTCGGGCGCGGCGGCGCTCGCCCACGCCCGTGCCGCGCTGGCAGCAACCAGTACGGGCAACTTCGGTCCGCTGGAGCTGGCCACGGCGGTCGCCGCCGCGGCGCCGACGCAGGCGACCGCGACGGTCGACGCCGGCGCCCACTTCCTTGCTGTCATGCCCTTCTGGCCGGCCGCCGCGCCGCTGCGGGTGCTGATCTCCAACGGACTGGCGACGATGGGCTTCGCCGTGCCGGCGGCGATCGGCGCTGCGCTCGCCAGACCTGGTCTGCCGGTGGTCTGCATGGTCGGCGACGGCGGTCTGGCGATGACCCTGGCCGAGCTCGAGACCATCGCCCGTTTGCAACTCCCGGTCACCGTCGTCGTGTTCGATGATGCCGCGTTGAGTCTGATCGAGGTCAAGCAGAAGGCGGGGCAAGGCGGCAGCGAGGCCGTGCGCTTCAACCCCGTCGACTACGCGCAAGTTGCTGCGGCGATGGGACTCGCGGCCACGACCGTGACGAGTGCTGCCGAGGCCAGTGCCGTACTGGCCGACGGCTGGGACCGACCGCGTCTGATCGACGCCCGCATCGACCCCTCTTCATACGCACCCCTGATCACCGTCACCCGCGGCTGAGTTCCGGCGCCCCACGCGGGTCGCAAATATCCCGCCCCCTCAGACGGGGACATTCGGGGCCTGCGTGCTCGGTTCGTGTGCTGGGATCGTGCGTATAATCGCCCGCGCCGCACACACGAACTGGGGGTAGCACGTTGACCATCAAGGTTGCCAAGTTCCTCGACGTTTCCGCAGGTACGCAAGCCGGTCAGTTCACCGTCGGTGAACGCACGACGATCGACTCGCTCGCCGATCTGGAGCCATCGTTCAAGAAGTTGATGGACGACCCGGTCACCCAAGTTCTGGGCATCGTCGGCCCCGGTGGGCGCGCCAACCTGACGCCGATGTGGTTCGACTACGAAGGCGACCTGATCTTGATCAACTGTGCCGCTCACCGCACCAAGACCGGGTGGATACGCGACAACCCGAGACTCACCAGCTTGCTGGTCAACCCGGCCAATCCATATCACTGGTTGAGCATCAAGCACACCGTGTCGCGCGAGATCTCCGAAGACGACCCGGTCGAGGGTCCCCGCGTCACCGCCCATCTCGACAAGATCTGGACGAAGTTCACGCAGCAGCCCGGCCCGTATGGTCTGCGCGATCCGTCGATCGACGAGCGACGAGTGCTCTTCGAATCGACGATCGACCAGATCGCCACCTTCGGCAAGCCCTGACCACCGCGTGGACATCGCTGTCGTCGGGGGGTCGCTCGGCGGGTTGACCGTTGCCTGCCTGCTCGCCGATGCCGGCCACGATGTCGTCGTCTACGAACGCTCACCGTCCGAGCTCGAAGAGCGCGGTGCGGGCATCGGTTTCCTCCCCGCCACCTCTCGCTACCTTGTCGAGCACGCCGGAATCCGTCTCGACGAAGTGGCGGTGTCGACGGGACACATCCGCTACCTCACCCGCGACGGCACGGTCGCTCACGACGACGAGCATCGTTATCTCTTCAGTTCGTGGAACACGGTGTATCGGCAGATGCTTGCCTGCTTCGATCGGTCCGCGTATCGACTCGGGCACGAGTTGGTCGAGATCGATCTCGAGCCGCTGATGCTCGGGTTCTCGAACGGCTTGGTGATCCATCCCGACCTCGCAGTGTTCGCCGACGGCGTTGGGTCGACTGCTCGCGCCAAGCTGCTGCCCGATTCCCGCCCCCAGTACTCGGGCTACGTCGCCTGGCGTGGTGTCGTGCCCGAGACGGAGTTGAGCTCGGCAACGCGTGAGGTGCTCGACGATGCCATCACCTACTACGTGTATGCCAACAGCCACATCCTCGTGTACCCGATTCCCGGTCGCGACGGGTCCATCGCAGTTGGTGAGCGACTGATCAACATCGTGTGGTACCGCAACTACCTTGCCGGTGACGATCTCGACGATCTGTTGGTCGACGTACGCGGTGTGAGCCGGGAGGTCTCGGTGCCGCCCGGCGCACTGCGACCGGAGCACATCGCCGAGGCCCGCGCCGTCGCAGCGGCGCGGCTGCCGGCACCAATCGCTGAAGTGGTGCTGGCAATCGAGGAACCGTTCGTCCAAGTCGTGCTGGATCTCGAAGTGCCGCGCATGGCCTTCGGCCGCGCTTGTCTGCTCGGTGATGCCGCATTCGTCGTGCGGCCTCACGCCGCGGCCGGCACGGCGAAGGCCGCAGACGACGCATGGATGCTTCGCGATGCGCTGGACCGGCGTCCGGACGACCCAGCTGCAGCCCTGGCCGCATGGGCACCGGGTCAACTGATCCTCGGGCGCAACCTGTTGGCACGCACTAGGGCGATCGGGCGACGATCGCAATTCGATGGCACGTGGCGACCGGGTGATCCTGAACTGATCTTCGGGTTGCTCGGCCCAGGGGAGTGAACGTCTGATGCATGAAACGACAACGCCAGGCCGGGCGCGTGTGGCCGCGAAGATGGCTGAGGAGGCAATGCGCCTCGTCGACTCGCTCGACGACGGGCAGCGGGCGATCGCCGTGTGGCCGTTCCCGTCCGATGACGAGCGGCGACGGTGGTTCTACACGCCCACCGATCACGGCGGCCTCACGCTGGCGGCCATGACCCAGCCGCAACATCGACTGGTGTTCCGGCTCGTGGCCAGTGGGCTGTCGACGGCGGGATACGTGACGGCGTCGACCATCATGAGCCTCGAGAACGTGCTCGATCAGCTCGAAGGCTTCACCGCTTCGTTCGAGCGGCGGCGCGGTCGCGATCCGTTGATGTACTTCGTGCGGGTGTTCGGCACGCCGTCGCCGACCGGTGCGTGGAGTTGGCGTCTCGGTGGGCATCACGTGTCGTTGAACTTCACCGTCATCGACGGCGCGCTCAGCGCGACGACTCCGCTGTTCCTCGGTGCTGATCCGGCCAGCTCGCCACTGTTGGGTCCGCATCCCCTCCGGCCACTTGCCGGTGTCGAAGATCTCGCCCGCGAGCTGACCCGTTCGCTCACCGGCGAGCAACGCCATGTGGCCATCGTCAGCCCGCGTGCGCCTACCGATCTGGTTGGTGCCAACCGGGCCTCGTTGACCGACGGTGACCAGCCCATTGCGTTGACTCGCATCTGGCGAAAACAATTCGATGGCGAGATCGGAGCCATGCTGCAGCAGGCGCAGGAGCGATTGGATGCCAGCACGGGTGTCGGCGCGGCCGATCTCGAGGCGATGTCGTTCACGCATCGACCGAAGGGGTTGGCGGCGAAGGGGATGGACGCACCTCAGCGCGACATGCTCGACGCGCTGCTGCGGCTCTACGTCGATCGCCTTCCAGAAGACCTGGCCGATGAGGAGGCCACCAAGTTTGCCGGCGCCGCGCTCGACGACGTGCATCTGTTGTGGGCGGGTGGGTTGGATCCCGGCCAGCCGCACTACTACCGGCTGCACAGCCCGATCCTGCTCGCCGAGTACGACAACTCCGCCCGCGACGCGAACCACGTGCACACCGTGTGGCGTGACCCGCGTGGCGACTTCGCCGACGACCCGCTGGCGCGCCACCGCGCCGAACACGATCACTGATCTGGGTCAACGTCGCCACCTCGGCTGCACGCGTAGGATCGGGCCGTGCCCATACGCGTTGCGATTGCCGAGGACAACGCGCTGCTGCGTGACGGCTTGGCGCGTCTCATCGCCTCGACGGCTGACTTCGAGCTCGTCGGTACCGCGGCCAACTACGACGAGTTGCTGGCGCTCGTCGACGACGCCGAGCCCGACGTGGTCGTCACCGACATCCGAATGCCGCCAACAGGTACCGACGAAGGAATACGTGCCGCAGCCGCGCTTCGGGTCAGCCACCCGAAGATCGGTGTGATCGTCCTCAGCCAGTACGTCTCGCCTGCTTACGCACTGGCGCTGCTGTCCCAGGGATCCGAGCGCCGCGGTTACCTCTTGAAGGACCGTGTCGCCGACGTCGATGATCTCGTCGATGCCATCCGCGTCGTCCATGGCGGCGGAGCGGTCATCGATCCCAAGGTGGTCGAGCAACTCGTCGCCTCATCGAGCCGACGGACGAAGGCTCCGCTCGACTTCCTCACGCCACGAGAACGCGAAGTGTTGGGTGAAATGGCCCAGGGCAAGTCGAACGCCGCGGTCGCCGCCGGACTGGTGCTCTCCGAGCGAGCAGTCGAAAAGCACATCAATTCGATCTTCTCGAAACTGCACCTCACCGAAGAGCGAGATGTGAACCGACGGGTGGCCGCGGTTCTTCTGTACCTCACCGAAGGGGATACAGGCCACACCCCCGACGACGTATCAGCACGGTTCCCGGGACGCGGCTGAGATGCGACCATGACGAGGTCATGGAGGTTCTTCTGATGGAGCAGCCGCGCGGTCCGGTGGGCGCAGACCCCGATGTCGTGCAGGTCCTGGTCGTTGACGACCAGCCGCCTTTTCGCGCCGCGGCTCGAGCCGTCATTGCTCGCGTGCCCGGGTTCGAGGTTGTCGCCGAGGCGATGTCGGGCGAGGAAGCGGTTCAGCTCGTCGAGACGATCCGCCCGAGTGTCGTGTTGATGGACATCAACATGGGTGCGATGGATGGGTTGGCAGCGACGAAGATCATCACGACCGCTCATCCGGAGATCTTCGTGATCCTCGTCTCCACGTACACCGAGGCCGACATGCCCCCGGCTGCCCGCGCGTGCGGGGCGATGGCGTACGTCAACAAGGACGAACTGTCACCACGGGTCTTGCGGCGTCTCTGGGAATCTGGTGGCGACCCGGCCTGGCTCGGGCGCTTGGCCTGACGGCCGTGAGCGCCGTCGCTCTGTGGGTACGGTCCGTCCTGCGGCGGCGCATTGGCGCGACGATTGCCCTTGCCGTGCTGGCTGGGCTTTCGGTCGGCATCGTCGGAGCGGCCTTCCAAGCGGCGCGCCGCGCGGACGGTGCGGTGCAGCGGAGCACCAATCGCAGCCGGTCGTACGATCTCGTGGTGCAGGGATGTCCACCCGAGGCCGGGAACCCGGACGACATGTCTTTTACGCAACTCGTCGAGCGTTGCGTTGGCAACGAGGCGGCACGGCGCTTCGCGACGGAAGTGGTGGCCCCGTTGCCGGGCGTCGAGGGTTGGACAACGGTGGGCACGCTGGTCGTCGGCGTGCTCGACAGCTCGGCCAAGAACGGGTGGGGTCGTGGTGTGCTCGTCCAAGCGGTGGGATCCCCGGACAGGGTCGGCGCAGTCGAGCGGTCGATCCTCGTCGCCGGGCGCTTCGCCGACCAGAACGCTGCCGACGAGGTGGTCATCGGTGAGCTCGCGGCTCGTGCCGGTCACATTCACGCCGGCGACAAGATCCGGCTTGCCTCCTGGAAGCAGGAAGACCTAGATGCGGCGACGGCTCAAGGCTTTGCCCCTCAGACCGATCCCTTCGAGAGCAGGGTGGTCGGCATCGTCCGGACCGGGAAAGACGTCCAGACAGCGGCGGGCGCTGACCTGACGGGGGAGTATCTACCCGACGGTTTGTACGCCGGGCCCGGTTGGGTCGCTGCACACGGTGACGGCTTGGCGATGTACGGGTACGCCGTCGGCGTCAGGCTGAAGGACGGACCGGGGGGATCGAAGACGTTCACGGCCGCAATCAAGGAGCACTCACAGGGCTGGTCCATCGCCCCGTCTGACACCGTCAACGATTTCGACGTGTCGTCGATCGAGCGAGTGGTCGAGGCCGAGCGTCAGGCCGTGCTCATCTCCGCTGCCATCGGCCTGATCGCCGTCGTGGTCTTCGTTGGTCTCACGCTCGCCCGCCAACTGCGCGGCGAACTGGGCGAGGGCGCGGCGCTCTCTGCTCTCGGCCTCACCCGCGGTTGGCTGATGGTGGCTGGGATCATCCGCGCGCTCGTGGTCGGACTGATCGCTACCGCTCTGGCAATCGCGACGATCATCACGATGTCACCGGTCGGACCGCTCGGTATTGCTCGGCGCCTCGAGTACAGCCACCCGATCCGCTTCGATTGGTCCGTCCTCGGCGTTGTGCTCGTCGCCGTACCGGTGCTCTTCATCGCCGTTGCGGTGGTGGCTGGCGCCCTCGCGGCCCGGTCGGCACGACGGCCGGTTCGTGTCGACCGGACTGCGTCGACGATGCCGCTCGGCGCTGTGCCGCGGGCGGCGCTGAACTTCGTGCGGGGCGGGTCGCCGCGGTTGGCGGTCGCCGTTGGGGCGGTCGCCGTCGCCGGGGCAATCGTCGCCGGTGCGTTGATCAACAGCTTCGATGCCGTTGTTCGCCACCCGGTCAACTACGGGGCGTGGTGGGACGTTGCGGTCGGTCAATATTCCGATCAGAGCGCGGCACAGGTTGGCATCGATACGGTTTCCCGCAATCCGAATGTGGCCGATGTGGCCGGCTTCTTGGAGGATTCCAACACCGCGAAGGTCGACGGAGCAATAGTCCCGTACATCTCGCTCTTGCCGTATCGCGGTCATCCCGAGACGGTGATGGCCAGCGGGAGAGCCCCTGCGAGGGCAGACGAAGCGGCGCTCGGCGCGGCGACCGCCCGGCGTCTGCATAAGGGGATCGGTGACACCATCGAGATTACCTCGGCGGCGCTGTCGTCACTCGACAAGAAGGTCACCATCACGGGTATCGCCGTGCTCAACGACCCGGCGACTTCCACCTCGAACGCCGGCGAAGGTGTTGTGCTCCACCCTGATCTCGCCCTTGGCCTCGACATCGGCCAAGTGTCGCAGTCGATCGTCATTCGCTTCGACCCGTCGGTCGATCGCCAGGCGGCAATCGACTCGGTGTTCCACGACTTCCCCGGATCGGCGCGCCTCGCCCAGCCGCAAACGGATCTCGCCAACCTGCAGCGACTGCGGTTTGCTCCTTGGTTGATTGCCGCACTCGTCGGTGCGCTGGCGTTGGCGTCGCTCATCCACGCTCTCGTCAGCTTGCTACAACGACATGCGAGGGACCTGGCGGTGCTGGGCGCGTTGGGCCTCACGAAGCGGCAGCGCCGTCGTGTTGGTGTCGCCGCAGGTTTGGCGATCGGAATCGGGTGCGTCGTGGTCGGTGTCCCCGTCGGCCTCGTGCTCGGCCGGTGGATCTGGAGAGTCGTCGCCCGTCGCATCTCGATCCCGGCCGGCCCGGTGATGGCGTGGTTGCCGACCGTGTCGGCGCCACTCGTCGCTCTGGTCATCGCCGCGAGCGTGGCGATCGCCGCGACCGGCTGGGTCACCCGCCGATCACCGGCGGTTCAACTGCATTCAGAGTGACCTGCGCGGCTGAGCATGACCTCACCCTGACGTATCGTCAATCGCTGCTCGGCCAGCGACTAGGCCGGTAGCGAGACGAGTCGACAAGGGATCTCGGCATCCTCGTCGAGCAAGTGAGCGGCACACACCCGGTGGTAGCCATCGGCGATCAACAGCGGTCTGCCGGCGGCAGCGTCTCCGCGGACGAGAAGTACCGGCGAGAGCGGATTGCCGTTGTGCACCTTGCGAAGATCGTTGCGGACATGGACGTTGTCCTGCCCGAGGGCGCTGAGGCCGGATGCCCTGAGGACGTCTTTGGCCTTCTTCGACACCGTTGCCGCTCGTTGTAGAGCCCTGACGGTCTTCTTGGCGATCGCCTCGTCCATCACGAGCGCGAGGAAGTCGAGCGCCGCAGGGAAGTCGTGCGCTTCCGGCTCGGTCAACCAGATGAGAGCGGGCATCGCCAGACAGTTTACGACCGATCCTCAGTGCCGATCTCCCGGTCTCCACAGCCCTGTGGAGTTGTTGACGCCGACCTGGGTACGTCGAAACACTCCACACGAACGATGTGCGCCGTCGCGGATCAGCTGTCGAGGGGAACGTGACCGCGAATCGTCGTGCCGCTGCCGACCGCGCTGACCACCTCGATCGTTCCACCGAACGATCCCATGCGGTCGCGCATGTTGACGAAACCGTGGCCGGCGCCGGCGGTGGAGACCGGGTCGAAACCGGGACCGTCGTCGGCGACCTCCCAGTGCAACGCCCGATCCGTTTCCCACACCTTGACGACCGCAGAGGCGTTGGCCCCAGCATGCTTGCCTGCGTTCTGCAGCGCCTCCATGCAGCAGAAGTACACGGCCGCCTCCACCTCGGTGTTGTGCCGACCGACCACGATCTCCGCGGCGGTCGGCAAGGCGGCGCAAGCGGCCGCGGCGGGCAACGCCTCGCCGAGCCCACCCGACATCAACAGTGGCGGGAAGATGCCGTGGGCCAGAGCGCGCAGCTCGGCGATTGCATCCTGCAGGTCGCGGCGGACCTCGTCGATCATCGACTCGGCGTCGGCGGGGTCGTCGGCGATGGCGTCCTTGGCAAGGCGTAGCTTGACCGCCAACGCGACGAGGTGTTGCTGGGCTCCGTCGTGCAGGTTGCGTTCGACCTTGCGTCGCTCGGCATCGCCGGCGGCGACGATTCGCACACGGGAGGCGCGGAGCTCTTCGTTGGTCTCACGCAGCTCGTCGAGTGAGGCTTGCAGCGCGGTGTCGAGCTGGACGTTGTGCAGTGCAAGACCAACCTGACGAGCCAGTTCGGTGAGCACGCGGTCGTCGTCGTCGGTGAACGATGCCGCGTCGGAGGCGCGTTCACAAGTGATGAGACCGAGCAGTTCGCCGCTGTGGGCGATCGGCGCGACGCGTGTCGACGCAGTGGCGCCGGGGGCGACGAATCCAGGTAGCCAGATGTCGAGCCACGTACCGCCCGACACTCCGGCCCGGCTGACCACTGCTCGCTCCTTGTCACCGACGGAGTACGGCGCGACTTGGCGATGGGGCACCATCGCGGCAACCTCGTAGTGACCATCGGCGCCGGCCCAGATCTGTGCACTACGTAGCTGCATCGACTTGCGCAGCGTCTCGGCCAGTTGAAGGAGCAACTCGTCGAGCGGAATGGCGCGGGTCAGACGCATGCCCCACGTGCGCAGTGCCTCGTCCGGCGAGACGCGCTCGCCGTACACCACGCGGTTGGCGCGTTCGGTCAGCCAGGCGCGAGCCGGTTGGTAGGCGAGGGCGGCCCCCGCCGCGGCCAGCATCGATAGCAGCAACAATGAGCGCTCGCTGCCGTTCGGCTTGCGTCCGAACGCGGCGAGGGCGAGCAGGTACGCGGAGACGATCAGCACCGTCAGACCGGCGAGCGAGACAGTGTGCGTCAGCAGACGATCGACGCGGGCCAGGAGCCGCGGCACGGTGCCGGCGGCGAGCGCCAATGGCAGCAGTCCGGAGGCGGCAAGCGCGATCTCGCCGTCGTGGTGGGGCCAGTCGGTGACGAGGGATAAGGCAACGCTGACGACGGCCACCTCGGCGGCAACCACCAATGCCCAGCCGATCCATTGCATGCGACGACGGTCGACCACGCCCGCGGCGCGGTAGTTGGCGTGGGCGATCGGAAGGGCGGTGAGCGTCGCGGCCCACAGCATCACGGCCGGCCAAACCAAGACGCTGTTGCGATCGGAAAGCAGTGCCAGACCGGTGGCGATGCCGGTGGCGTAGCCGATCCACACCAGCGTCTTGTGACCGGCGCGCGCCAGCCGGCCGTCGGGAAGTGTCATCAGCAAGTGGAACACCAGTGCAGGCGTGATCGTGACCGCCATTCGCTGTCCGACGTCGGCAAGCAGTCCACCGGCGCCGTGCAGGTCCCGCGTGGAATTGAGGCTCCATGACAACGCGCCCATTGCTGCTGCGGCGGCGAACGCTTGCACGATTCCAGCGGCCGGGCAGTGCTGGCGAATCGAGATGACGATGCCTGCCCCGGCCCACACGAGTGCGAGGCACGAGAGCACGATGAGGTCGTCGGTGGCGTTGCTGCTGGAAATGACGAGTGCGGCGGCAGCGCCAATCGCCGCGGCCGCGCAGACCACGAGACCGACATGGGGTCCGAGCGATCGACGGTCGCTGAGCTCGGTCTTGAGGGACGGCACGGTGAGCGCGTCGATGTTCATCCGGACCTCATCACGGGTGCCGACCCTCTCCACGACGATTCGTTCAGTCGCCGACGGGCTGGCGGCCGTCGTCGACGACGCGGCCGTCCTTCATCCGCACCAGGCGCTGGGCGGCATCCGCCACGGGCTGGTCGTGAGTGACGAGCAGGATCGTCTGGCCTCCGGAGTGCAGACGGGTGAACAACTCCAGCACTTCCTCGCCACCCTCCGAGTCGAGCGCTCCCGTCGGCTCGTCGGCCACTAGCAGCGTTGGCTCGTTGGCCAGGGCGCGGGCGATCGCCAGGCGCTGGCGTTGACCTCCGGACAGCGCGGCAGGTGACTGCTTGGCCTTGTCGCCGATGCCAAGGAGGTCGAGGAGGTCTCGGGCCCTGGTCTCGGCCATCTTGCGCTTGTGGCCGGCGATGAGGGCCGGCATGAGCACGTTCTCGAGCGCCGTCATCCCTTCGAGCAGGTTGAAGAACTGGAACACGATCCCGATGTGCTGCCGGCGCATGATCGCCAGTTCGCTCTCGGTCTTGCCGACCAGGGGCTGGCCGGCGACCGATACTTCGCCCTCGTCGGGCACGTCGAGACCGGCGACGATGTTGAGCAGCGTCGACTTGCCGCAGCCCGACGGGCCCATCACGGCGACGAACTCGCCGCGCCCGATGTCGAGATCCGCGCCGCGCAGTGCACGAACGGGTGCGGTCTCCTGTTCGAACGTGCGGAACACCTGGCGCACGTCGACGACGACGTCGCGACCGACGAACTGCGGGTCGATCACCGACTCACTGATGGTCATGATGCTGCCTCCTGGCTGGCGACCGAATCGGCCGCGTTCTGGTTCATCGATGCAATCTTGCGCGGTCGCACGGGAGTCGACCGTCCCTTCACGAGATGGGGGCCGAGGTCTTCGGCCTCCGGCTTCACACTGAGCGCGTCCCACGTTGCGTCGCTGACGACGATCTCGCCATCGGCGGCGAACTGTTGAAGGCGCTGGCAGAGGTTGACCGCGTCGCCGACAACGGTGTACTCCAGTCGCTCCTCCGAGCCGAGCAGCGCCGCTGCCACATCGCCGGTCGACAGACCGATGCCGAGCGGGAACGGTTCCAGCCCTTCTGTGATCCAGCGGGCGTTTACCGCCGCTTGGGCGGCGTGCATGGAGTGCGCGGCGACGAGGGCTCGATCAGCGTGATCGAGGGAGGGTTCGGGGGCTCCGAACACTGCCATGACAGCGTCGCCGACGTACTGCATGACTGTGCCGCCTACCGAGAGAATCGCGTTGTTCATCTCGGCGCGGTGAGTGTTGAGCTGTTGGGCCAGCGACGATGGGTCGGTGTGCTCGCTGATCGTCGAGTACCCGCGAATGTCACTCATCAACACCGTGACCTTGAGTTGCTCGGTGTCGCCGGCATGAGCGCCACGAGCACGAATCCGTTCGGCCACCCCGGTCGGCAGCAGGCGTGACAACGACTCGCCCTGCTCTTCCCTGGAGATGATGGCGGAATGGATCCGCTTCAGCCGGTCGAGGGCTCCGGCGGTACCGATGGACACGCCCTCGGCGAGACGAAGGAACAGGCTCTCGACGCGAGCCTCGACCGCCCCCGGCGTCGACTTCGTCGCCACGGCGATGGCCTTGATCGGTTTGCCCTCGGCGATCATCTCCAGCAGCGCATCGTCCTCGGCGTCGAGGCCGCCGGTGCGGCGCACGGGGCTGATGAGTGCGCTGACCACGGCGGGGTCGAGCATGGAACCACCGGAGGCGACTTCACGAATCGCTCGGGCCAGCTGGTCTCCCTCGGCGATGCGATCCTTCAGCAGGTAGGCGTACCCGGCGGCGCCCTCGGAAAGCAGCGAGATCGCATAGTCGGGGTCGTCGTACTGGCTGAGGATGACGATGCCCGTGCCGGGATGGCGCTTGCGGATGAGCTTGCACGCCTCGATGCCTTCGCGGTGGAAGTTGGGAGGCATGCGGATGTCGCTGACAACCACGTTCGGCGCGGCGGCCTCTGCGCCTGCGACAAGACCGTCGTGATCTTCTGCCTCACCGACGATCTCGAGGTCCGCCTGGCGCGAGAGCATCGCCTTGACCCCTTCACGAATGAAGACGCTGTCGTCGGCGACGAACACCGTGATTGCTCCCATGGAGAGATTCTCCCTCAGATTCCGCCGTGGTGCGAGGGGGCAAGCCTGTGTCGCGCAGGGATGCCAGCAACACCGTGCCCAGGCCTGCTACTCGGACCGGCGAGTTGACGGGCGTCGTCCGGGGATGACAGTACAGCCGACTACAACGAGCCCAGCGACAACGACCGTCGCGGCGGCAACTGCGGCGGCATCGGCGGGCCAGCGCCAGAGATCGGGAACGGCGTTGACTCCACTGGCTGTGTGGCGCCAGACAGTGCGGCCGACGACGACGCCGACAGGGATGCCGATGAACGCCCCGATCAGCGCGACGAGTGATCCGTGCCACGCGATTGATCCGGCAATCGTGCGTTGCCGAGCCCCCAACGCTCGAAGCGTCGAGTAGTCGGCACGGCGCGTTCGAGTTGCGACGATCAATCCGTTGGCAAACGAAGCGAGCGTGAGCGCGGCACAGGCAGCCATCAACACGTTGATCAGGCCCGCATTGCGCCCCAGGTTGGCGACATCACCCAACGTCATGTCGGCCGTTCCGTAGACCGCGAGCCCATCGCCGGCCAGCCGACGAAGGTCCGCAACACTGGCACCTGGCGCCAACCGCACGAGCAGCACGACGTTGGGTGACGTCAGCGACAAATCGGGGACCGCCGCGCGGGACATTGCGATCGACTCGCCCGGCGAGCCGTTGGACAGCGGTGCGAGAACGTGTCGACCGACAACGGTCAGTGTTCGGCCCCCGATCTCGACGGAGCTACCCAGTGCTAGGTGTACGCCGACGCCGACCGTGACCTCGTTGTCGGCCACCGGTGCGCGGCCGGCGGTCACGGTGGGCCACCAGGTGGTCTTGGCCCGATCGATCTCGTCGATCTCGGGGCTGTCCGGCACGGCGTCGTACATGCCGGCGACCACGCTGGCGATCGTGGCGCCAACGCTCGGATCAGCAGAGATCCGCGAAGCCGCGCCGGTGAGCACCGCCGGATCGAACGAGAACTGAACATCCTCGGCCGGTTCGACGGTTGCATCCCAGGTGACTCCGTACCACGACGGTGTCGCGACAACGTGGCGGGCGGCGCCTGACCACACGCAGACTCCAGTGACGGCTGCAAGTCCCAAGAACGCACCGGCGAGGTGGGAGCGAGCGACGGTGCGAGCCGCCGGCGTCGACCACCCGACTGCCGCACGTCCGCCGAACAGCCCGGCCGGTCCAGGTAGAGCGACCGGCGACGGATGTGGGCTCGCGATCTTTGGCTGTGTGTCGCTGTGTCGCGCCGACGCCCAGGCGATGATTGCCAAGACCACAAGGGCTGTCCCGATTCCCGGCAACATCACGGTGAGGTCGATGATGTGTGGCCGATCGACTTCGAGAATCCGGGCTACGCCGGTCGACACCACCGGGCTCGCCATGAACGCCACGGCCGGCGCACATGCGAGACCGATCGCCGCAGCCGTCCACGGCGCCAGCGCCACGGCCATCTGGCGGCCTCGTGGGGTGAGCCCCATGGCGGCGAGCACCGGTAGCTGGCCGGCTTCGCGCCGCACTCGACGCGAGATCGCTTGGCCCGTCGCCAACACGGTACCGATCGCCCCGGCGAGGGCAAGTACAGCAAAGGCCGTTCGTTGCGCGTTGAGCCCACCGATTGCCTCCTGGCCGAACGCCTGTCCGGGGATGAAGCCCTCGGCCAAGAATGGAGCCTGATCCCGCTTGGCCGGCACCCGCGCCATCAGAACCTTTGTGTACATCGACCGATCCTCGGGCTTCAGTGACCCGAGGTACTTGTCGAACCATGCTGCACCGAAGGCCGGTGTCATCAGTGCCCCCGGCTGTGCCGCATTGAGCGTGACGTCGAGCGGGCCGGCCTGTATTCCGACAATCGTCGCCGGCTGGTGCACCACTGCGGGATACGAGACGATGGTGACCCGATCACCGAGGCCGAGCCCCGTGAGGTCAGCCATCTTCTGGTTGATCGTGAGCTCATCGGACCGTGTGGGATCAGCGGCCCGACCCTGAAGGATGAGTGGGCGGTAGATGGCGCTGCCGAAGCCCGCTGACAGACCGACGAAGGCTCCAGGCGGCTTGGCTCCCGGTGGAACCCGTCCTTCCGGAGCCAGGGTCATGTAACCCATGAGGGCGGCGGTCCGCACACCGGGTCTCGCGAGCACGTCGGCGAGTGCGGCTTCACCGTCGTCGGTCGGGACGTCCTTGAACACGTCGGGCGATCGGGTATCGCGGGCGAAGCGTGCCCAGGCGGAGCCCGCTCGCCTGGCGCCGATTGCGGCGGTCATCACCAGGCCCGCCGAGCAGGCGACTGCGACAGCGAGCAGCACCAGAGCCGGCCAGTCGCGGCGCCAGCGAGTTCGACCGAACACTCGGATCGCTGCCGCGTTCATTCCGCTGCTCATTCCTGCCGCAGCAATCGTGTGCTCGGTCGGCGCGCGGCCACTGCGCCGAGCGTGGCAGCGACCAGCGAACCGATGGCGATCGTGCCGGCGACGATCGCGGCGAGCATCGGCAGCGGCGACGCATGTTCGACGACGACGCCCATCCCGGCGGCCGTTCTGTCCCACACCAGCCGGCCGACGATCCAGCCGACAGGGATGCCGACGACTGCACCGATTCCGAGAATGAAGCTCGTGTGCCAAGCGGTGGCAGCGGCGATGAACGGTGACCGGGCACCGAGGGCTCGCATCACTGCGTGGTCGCGTCGGCGCTGCCGGGTCGCACTGCGCACGCCGTGCACGAGCGCGGCAGTGCCAACCGCCACGATGAAAGCCAGGAGCAGTTCGTCGACGCCGCCGATGGCCCTCAACCCCAGCACCGGAGACGGCGGGATCGGGTCGAGGATGTCGAACTGATCGCCGATCGCCGCGGAGAGAGCAGTCCTTGTCGCGCCTGGAGCCAGGTCGACGAAGAGGTAGCTGCTGTTCGTGTTCTCGAAGCCACCGATCCGATCGAGCGCTAGCGAGGACATGACCACCGTCTGGCCGAAGCTGCCGTTGCCGAACGTTGGAGACACGATCTCACCGACGAGGCGCAAGGATGTCGGCCCCACAGGGATCTGATCGCCGAGCTTCCACCCGGCTCTGTTGATCAGATCTTGACCAGCGTCGAATTCGTCGGGTGCTCGCGCCGCGTTCCCACGCACGAGCGCCGGCCAGATCGTGCCTCGACTGTTCTCGATCACCGCCGCCTCGACCTGGTGGCCATCGATGGTGACCGTGCCGTCTTGCACGGCGGCGATTGCGGACACGATGTCGTCGTTGTTGACCAATCGCTTCCCAAGACCGGAGACCAGTGGCCACATGTCTTGGCCGGTCATGTAGTTGGTGTTGGTCGACAACTTCTTCTCGTTGATCTCCACGGTGGCATCCCACCGCCACCCCCACGTCTGCGGTTGGGCGCTCACGTGATGAGCGCAAGCCGTCCATGTGGCTACGGCAGCAACAAGGGCGATGGCTCCCACCAGGCCGGTGATCTGCGCGCGCGCCGTGGTGCGGTTCGCACGTGTTGCCCACCCTTCTGCAACGCGCAGCCCGAACAGTCGCGAAGGAGCAGTGATGGTGGTTGCTCTGCGGGTGCCGATCGCCGCGCCGTCGGAGCGGATCGTCGATCTCGCCGCGGCTGCGACGCCGACAAGCCCCATCAGCATGACGGCCACACCGATGCCGAGGAGGCCGACGAGCAGGTCGACGTGCCGCCCGGTAGTCGGATCGACACGCCGCGCCAAGCCGCGTGGGACGGTCCCCGATGCCGCATACGCAAACGCCGGAGCCACGGCTGCTCCGATCACAATTGCGGTCAACGGCGCACCGAGCACGGCGACCAGCCGCTGCGAGCGGCTGAGCCCCAGAACCGACAGCACCGCCAGCTCGTCAGTGCTTCGCTTGATGCGTCGACTGAGCGCCTGCCCGAGCGCGCCGACCCCGCCAACCCCGCCGATTGCAGCGAGCAGCGTGTAGGCAGTGCGCTGGGCGCTGAGTGCGTCGTTCAGCGCGGTCGTGTCGTCGTCGACGCGGGCGGGTGATTGGTCAGGGAACTGCTGTCGGAGGTCGGCGGTCACCCTGTCCAGGTCGGTTCCGGGCGAGAAGCGCGCCGAGACGACCGTGGGGAAGCCTTCGGGGCTTGCCTTCTCGAAGGCATCGCGGTATTGCTGGAACCAGCGGCGGCCGAAGGCAGGGGTGAGCAGGGCGCTGGCCGCGCCGGCATCTTCGTTGAGGTCACGAGTGCCGCGGTGGATGCCCACCACGGTCGCGGTCTGCACCACGGTGTCGGGGTTGGAACGCAACTCGACGCGAACACCGGGCCGAAGGCCGAGCTGCTGGGCGTACGCCTCGTTGAGGGTCAGCTCATCGGCCCGCGTCGGATCTGCGGCTCGGCCGGCGACGATGGTCGGCACGGCGATGTCCCTGCCAATGGTGTCGGAGAGCGCGACGTACATCCCTTCAGGAGGAAGTGGGCTCTCGAGAACCGGGTAGACGAACATCCAGGCGTACTGCCCGGTAGCCAGCACCTCGGGTCGCGCTCGGAATGCCGCCTCGAGCTCGTCGGCACGGCTGTAGACCCATGACTCGACGTCGGGAGCCTTGGTGTACGCGCGCAAACGCGGCCACGCCGATGCCGTGCGTCGTGCCCCGGTGGTGGCGGTCATCACGAAGCCGGCCGTCAACGCGACGGCCAGGCTGAGGATGCCGAGTGCACGCCAGCTTCGGCGCAGTTGCCAGGCGACGATGGTCAGGATCGGGCCCATCAGGCGGTCGCCGTCACTCGGTTCGCAATTCGAATCCTGGGCGGTGGCGCAGGGCGAGCGCGCTGGTGATCACTCCGGCGCCGAGGCACACCACGACGATCCCGATTGCCGCGACCCACACCTGAACGGGCAGCACGGTTTCGGCGATCGCGCCGACGTTAGCCACGAGCTGGCGGTCGATTGCCCGACCGACGATGAAGCCCAGGCTTCCGCCGATGACGACGCCGGTGAAGGTCGTGACGAGGCTCTGCCACAGGTGCACGCGAACCACTTGGGCACTGGTGAACCCGAACGCGCGGTGGAGGGCGATCTCGCGGCGGCCGGATCGCAGAGTCAGCACCACGGCGTTCAGCAATGCCGCGAGCCCTAACAGCGTGAGCAACTGCCCGACACGGCCCGGCAGCCCGCCCAGCTGGCCGATGTGGCCGACCTCCGATGGAGGGGTCACCGGCGCGAACCCCAGGGCCGAATATCGCTTGATGAGGGCGGCATGATCGGTGCCGCGGGCGAAGCGAATCACTGTGCCTTGGACCGACGCGTCACCCAAGGCCGAAAGGCCGTTGACGGTCATCGCGAACCCATGCCCGGCAACATCGACACCCGGATCGAGGTTGTCACCGACGATGGTCAGCTCGATGTCTCCATGGATTCCTTGCGCGGTGATGCGGTCGCCGAGCCTGGCACCGATCTGACCCATCAAGCCGCGACCGACCGCTACCTCGTCGTTGCGAACGGGCTCACGGCCTTCGGTCTGCGCGATCGTCATCGTCCCCTTCATGCTCTCGTAGGCGTGGGCGTCGACATCCGCCTCGCCACTCGGTCCGACGATGTGAAGCGTTGTGCCCAAATACGCCCACACCAGACCGACGGCATCGACATCGGGGTCCGGTGTCAGTTGACCGCCGAGCCCTCGCTTGTCTTCGGCGCTGTCGAGGAAGTTGCTGGCATCGAAATCGGCGCCGTAGAGCGCCGGTGTCGCCAGCACATGGTCGAGTGAGTGCTCGAGCGTCAGCGCTCCCACGAGACCGGCGGTCGAGAGCAGGACTCCGATGATGGCGCCCCGTCCCGGTCCGAACGCCAGCCGGTTGCCGAGCGCGATCTGGGGTCCCCCGACCTTCGCAGTGGCGCGATGGCCGGCAGTGTGATGGCGTCCGACGGCCGTGGCGATGCCCGCCACCGCTACCGACACCACGAGTACGAGGCCGAGGCCGGGAACCAACACCGCCCCCTCCCACCGCAGGCCGGGCGAGGGTTCCGCCAGTCGAGTGAGCCCGACGGGCGCGAGGGGCGACAGCAGATACGCAACCCCGATCGCGGCGGCCGCGCCGACCACGATTGCCGGAGTGAGCACGAGCAGGCGACCGAGCCGCCGCTCGCGCCGAGTCATGCCGAGCGCCCGACGGGCGTCATCACCCGTCAGCAAGATGCGCGCTGCGCGGCCGCTGGCCTGGAACAACGCCACGCCCCCGGCGAGTGCAGCGGTCAAGGCGATCAGCAACCAGGTGCGCCGCTGAAGGGCGACCGTGTCGGTGATCCGGCCGGCGAGATCTTCCGTCGCTTCGATGGCCGCATTGGGGTAGATCTTCTTCAACTCAGCCGTGACCTGGTCGACCGATCCCGGATCGGCGTTGACCAAGACGTTGCACAGGCAGCCACCAATGGCGTCGTGGTACTTCTCGTAGTACGCCGGGGGGAGCAAGAGGAACGGATCGGGAGCATCGCTGACATCCTCTGGACTTCGGCTCACGCCAGCAATCCGAGCGTTCACGGTCGGTCCGCCGGGCACCATCGCCGTGTCCTGGCCGAGCGAAGCCACGAATTGGTCGGGCGTGAGCGACCGGAGCAGCACGGTGTCGCCGGCTCCCTTGCTGAGATGATTGCCCATCGACTCGTTCACGAACACGTCGTCGGATCGGAGCGTCTTGAAGTCCTCGATCGGTTTGCCTTGGAGCAGGAGTGGCCGGGTGGCTTCGCCCCTCCGGTCGATGAGTGCCAGCGCGAAGAAGTTGGAGAAGCCCTCGGGTGCAACCGCCACGAAAGCGAACTCGGCCGCACCGTTGACGCCATGGATCTTCATGACGCGATCAAGCAGGCTCGGATCGAGATCGGCGAATCCATCTTGGCCGGCACCGTTGACCGCGAGGTTCGGCTGGTGGGTCGCGACGAGCATTCGACCGAAGGCGGTCTCCGTCCGGCGGGCACCGGCGACCGCGCCGACGCTGGCACCACCGCCGACGGCAACGAGAACGGCAAGGAACAACAGCGTGCCCCAGCGGCGGCGCAATTCGCAGCGCGCCCACAGTACGACCCCCGCGTTCACCGATGTATTGAACCTCAAATGGCCGACCTGAGGGAGGGGCACGGGCACCCGTCCCGCAGGGATGCCAGCACACCTCCGAGAGACGAGTCAGTGCCCTGGAAGGGACAGCGATCGAAGCGCACGATCAAGTCAGGAATCGCCCTGAACTCCAGGAGGACATCATGAGAATCGAACGCAGCATCACCACCGTGTCGTGGATCCCGTCGGATCTGCTGGAAGGCATGGGCAAGATGGCCACACGGATGAAGCTCGCTCATCACGATCCGCCTCCGCCCGACTCGCTGGGCACCGACCCGCACAGGGTGATCGAGGAGTTGCGCGAGGCCGACCGATTTCGTTTCGCCAACGAGTTGCGGGCGTACATCGACGTCGACGACGACGGCAAGATCACCGATTGCGGCTATTGCGGCGGCGGCATGATCGGCGCAACAACGATCGGCCTGGGAGTCGGTTCGATCACGATCCCGGCGGTGAAGCTGCCCGATCATTGCAGCGATCCGGTAGTCACCGCGACTGCAGTCACGTTCACCCAGGCCGTGGGCGGCCGAACCGGGGCGCCGATGCCCCGTGCCGTGAAGCACCCGCCGTTCATCCAGTACCACGCACCGATCGCGTGGACGACACTGGAGCTCACGATTCACACCGATGGAACGAGCGAGGCCGCAATGGTCGGCGCTTCCGGTTTTCCGCGCCACTGGGTGTTCGACAACGGCGGTGACATGATCGCCAAGAGCAGCGTGACCGAGTACAAGAAGTGGATGGCGGAGTCGTTCGGCAGGCGAACCCCGTGGGGCGACGAGGACTCGCCGGCGCTGGTCACCGAGGTCGAGACACTGCTGGAGCGTGAGCTGCAAGAATCGATCATGCGAGGTGATAAGAAGCCGGACATCCGCCGCGTGAAGGAGGGGAAGACACTCGTGGAACAGGGTTCGTCCAGCGA
>JANYKU010000085.1 GCA_025358075.1 Ilumatobacteraceae bacterium | reverse complement strand
CGTTGTGGGCTGCCGGCCTCACGATCACTGCCTTCGTGGTGCTGGTGGGCTCTGTGGATCGAGTACCGGTGGTAGGCGGGTCGGGATCCGGCGAACCCTTTGAATCGTCCGATCCGAGCTCTCTCGTCAGTGCCACCGGCGTCTGCCTGTGCGGACGGGCGACCAGGGTGGTGGCCACCGCAGTCGACGCAACCGCCCCCATTGCAGGTGGGCCGGTGCCGATCGGCGACGAACAGCCAGCGGCGACGACCAGAGCTGCGACCGTCAACATCGACCTGCTCGGGCGCACCACGCGCCGAAGTGTCGCACACCTTCTCCGCCCCTCAGCCGCGCCCGCCTTCGTCAACTCTGTGGCGAGGCATCACGGGAACGACCTGACCGTTCTCGATGAGCTCGGTCAGACGGCCGCGGCCGCGACCGCGTCCGCGGGTTTCACCGCCTGAAGCGTGTAGGTCAGCGGCAGGCGGTCCTTGTCGCGGGCGAGTACGAACTCGCCGTCGTGAGTGTCGCTGGCGACCATCTCCTCACCCAAAGGGTTCCAGGGAACTTCGCGGTGCTCCACGAAGGCAGTGATCGTGAGGCCGGCAGCCCACAACGCGTTGAAGATCTCGGCCAGACCATGATTGAAGTGGACGATGTCCGGGGCGGCCAGCCTGCCCTCGCCGGCGTACGTGACCGGCTCGCTGAAGTTGACACCGTCGGTCTCGAAGTACGGAAACTCGACGACCAGCAAACCATCGGGCCGCGGATCGCTCATCGCCCACAGCATCGGATGCCCTTCTCTCATGAAGAGGCGGCCGCCCGGGCGCAGCAGATCCGCCACCACCTGCGCCCACCGAGCGATGTCGGGGAGCCAGCAGATGGCACCGATGCCGGTGTACACGAGGTCGAAACGGTCGTGGCCCAACGTGTCGACAGCGTCGTACAGGTCGGACTCCACGAACGAGACCTCGGCGCCCGCGCGAACGGCCAATGCTCGCGCCGCCGCCAGAGCCGCCGGTGAGAAGTCGAGACCGGTGACGCGGCGCGCCCCGAGGCGGGCCAACCCCACCGTGTCGGTGCCGATGTGGCACTGCAAGTGGACCACATCCAAGCCATCGAGACGACCGAGCCGGGATACGTCGTAGCGCACGACACTGCTGAGATGGGCGGGATCGTCGAAGGCGTCCAGCTCGTAGCCGCCTGGGCCGGTGTGGATCGGCACACGCGACTCCCAGTTGGCCAAGTTCACGTCGCGCCACCGATTCGTCGTCATCGGCGACGAGGCTATGTCCCGTCGACGAGTCGTGTGGTCGATCACTCGTGCCCGTCTTGCTGCCCGAAAGGTCTGGCGACCACAGTGCCCGGCGACGCACGATCCCGCCATGACGACATGGAACCAGTCTGGTGGGGATTTCGCTGAGCTCTGGGGAGACACCCTGCAGGATCTCTACGACGAGATGAGCGGCTGGAGCCTCGATGAGGTCGGCAGGTGCACGTGGCACCCGTCGCTCAACCTCAGCTGGGACGACAACCACGTCGTCACCGGTGGGACGCTGACGGTCGACATCGAGGTCCTCGTTCCGGCGTGGGCCAAGCGCAGTGACGCCAACGACGCGGTGCGCGGCGAGTGGGACCGCTGGTCGGCGGCGCTCTTGACCCACGAGATGGGCCATTCCGACTTGGCCTACCAGTACCTCGACAACTTCGAGGGAACGCTCGTCGGCATGCACGACGACAGTGCTTGGGCGGCCTTCGAGCAGATCAAGGCCGACCTACAAACGGCCAGTGACGCCTACGACTCATCCACCAATCACGGCATCACCCAGGGCACCACGCTCGACATCTCGATCACCTGACGCATCACCTGACGCAGGGCTGCGTCAATCAGGCGTCGCCGGCGAGGATTCCCTGCTCGATCGCGAACAGTGCAGCGGCGGCGCGTGTCGAGACCCCAATCTTCGTGTAGATGTGCTGCACATGGTGATCTGCGGTCTTCGCCGAGATCACCAGACGGTCGGCGACCTGGCGGGTGGTGAGGCCGAGAGCAAGCAGCCGCAGCACTTCGGCCTCGCGGGCGGTGAGCCCGGCCGGAAGCGGAGGCCGAGCGGAGCGACGATGACCGGCCGCGGCAAGGACCCGTTCGACCGCCTCACCGTCGAGGCGGCCGGCAGTGCTCATGGCTCGCAACTCGGTCGCAGCGGCCGCCGGTGCAAGCGCGTTGCGATACGGACGATCCGACGTCATCGCTTGATAGCAATCCGCGGCCGCGACGACCCGCTCGACCTCGCCGAGATTGGCGCCGTTGAGACGTCGGTGATAGCCGGACCCGTCGAGGCGCTCGTGCGCCGCGCTCGCCGGCCCGACCAGCGCTGCGGTGTACGGCAGCCGGCGGAGGAGTTGATCGGTCACCAGCGCATGCGACTCGGCTCGGTCCCGTTCGTCGCGTGTGAGCGGTCCGGGCTTGTCCCAGATCGTGTTGGGGACTGCGACGCGACCGAGGTCGTGCACCAGCGCGGCGGCCTGTGCGGCGGGGCCACCGGCGTCCAATGCGAGGGCGGCGACGGCCCGCGAATGACCACTCGTCCACGGCGATTTGAGGTCCGCGAAGTCGGCAAGGACGAGCAGCGAGTCGTGCACAGCAGACTCGGTGAGTGCTGCACTCGGCGGAGCGACTGCGAGCGCTTCGTCCCATGAGTCGGCTGTTTCGACGGATTCCCACCAGCCCGCCGCCTCAGCGAGGACCAGGTCTGCGAGAGCCGAGTCGTAAGCCTTGCCACGCCTCGCACCGACGATCTCGAGTGCCTGGATGATTCCCTCCACTCGGGCGAGGACCTCGAGCTCTTGACTGAGGTGGGCGATCCGCGTGGGCCGAGGGATCGCTGTGCCCTTCAACCCTTTGGGTAGCCCACGGCCGTTCCATCGTTCGAAGGTCGACGCCAGCGCGGCGCGCACGGACTCGTCAAGGCCGAGGCGAATCGCAAAGGCATCGCCGACCTCGCACGCCATGCGGAAGCTGAGCTCCGCAGTCTTTCGGCCGCCGGCGAGCACGGTGAGCACCGAGCGCATGCGCCCCGCTCCCGAACGATCCGACCCCGCATGACTCACCATCAAGCGAATGACATCGGCCGGGTTGGCCAGGTCGGCACGCAGGGTGTCGGCTCGGAACTCTATCTCGTCGCCGAACAACACGGCGGTCTCGAAGGCGTGGCCGGTACAGCCGAGGAAACGAAGCGCCGAGGTCCACCACGTGGTCGCAAGTTCCGGCGCGTCGGCTCCGGCCGCCGTCGCCAGGTGCTGACCGAGCACGGTGGCTCGTAGTTGGGATCCCGGCGGCTGGCCGAACGCATGGTCCTGCGCCACAGCGAGCAGCGCGGCGATCTCGACCTGGATGACGGCACCGTGCACACCGGCAACGATAGATGGGGAGTTCTCCCGATGTGGACGAGCACCCGTCGCGCAGATGATCTTGCACATGAACGACAACAACCACCCCACATCCGATCCGAAGATCGCCGCGATCCAGCGCCTGTACGAGGCCTATCGCCGAGGCGACGTCGACGGCGTCGTCGCCGAACTCGCCGACAACGTCGACTGGGCCGCGGAGGCAGCCAGCACATCAGTGCCGTGGTACGGCCAATATCGCGGCAAGAGCGAGGTACCTCGGTTCTTCACGGAGATCGGCGCGAACGTCGAGGTCACCGAGTTCTCGCTGCTCTCCTTCGCTTCCAACGACACCGACGTGATCGTCGCCGTCCATTGGGCCTACACGGTCAACGCGACCGGAAAGAGCGTGGCGATGCACATGCAGCACTGGTTCCGCTTTGTCGACGGGAAGATCGTCTTCTTCCGGGGATCGGAGGACTCGGAGCAGTCGGCGGCAGCCTTCTCGTAGCCAGCTCGACACCAATGTGTCGGATTCTGAAAGTCTCGTTCGTCGCACCAGTGGAACATTCCGAACGGTGCTGAGGAGCTGCCATGCGATACATGATGTTTGTTGCGACCGATCCTGACGCAGAGCCATACGATCCCGACGCGGACAACGTCGAGGAATGGGTCGACAAGCACGAGGCATCCGGCAAGCGCGTGATGGGCGACCGGTTGCGGCCGGTCGAGGATGCCACCACGGTGCGCCGGCGGGAGGGCAAGGTCGTGGTCACTGACGGGCCGTTCGCCGAATCACGAGAGTGGATCGCCGGGTTCGACATCCTCGACTGCGCCGACCTCGACGAGGCGATCGCGATTGCTGCCGAACACCCGATGGCCCGGTTCGGGCGGCTGGAGCTGCGCCCGTTCTGGCCGGACGAGGAACCGGGAGAAACGACCCGGTGAGCGCCTGCGGGCACGAGGCACCAGCCGACGTGCGCCGAGCGCTGGCCGATGCGATGGCGACAGAGCGACTCAAAATCGTTGCCTCGCTGATTCGCACCACCAGGGACTGGGACCTGGCGCAAGATGCGGTCGCCGACGCGGCCGAACGAGCGCTGCGGTCCTGGCCCCGCGATGGTGTCCCGGCGAACCCAGCAGCCTGGCTGACGACGACTGCGCGACGGCGGGCGATCGATGTGCTGCGTCGGGCCGACATCGAGCAGCGGCGACTGGACGAGGTCGCCGCAATGGGTGAGCCGAGCGGAAGTGCCGAGATGAGCTCGGATGCGTCGCCGCTGAGCGATGACCGATTGCGACTGATCTTCACGTGCTGTCACCCTGCGCTGTCCATCGAGGCGCGCGTTGCGCTGACGCTGAAGGTGGTCTCCGGTCTGTCGACCGCGGCCATCGGGCGGGCCTTTCTCATCTCGGGAGCGACGATGGGTCAACGTCTCCTTCGTGCAAAACGCAAGATCGCCAACGCCGGAATCCCGTTTCAGGTTCCCCCGCCGCACGTGCTGACCGAGCGACTCGACGGAGTGCTGGCGGTCATCTACTTGGTGTTCACCGAAGGGTACGCGGCGACCGCCTCTGCGCGTCGCACCGTCACCGGTCGTCAGCCTCAACCGAGCCATCGCCGTCGGCATGAGCGATGGGCCGCTTGCCGGTCTCGCTGCGCTCGACGCCGTGTCGCACGACGAACGGCTGGCGGGTTTCCACTTGCTGCCTGCCGCACGGGGGGACCTGCTGGCCCGAGCCGGTCGCCGCGCAGAGGCGGTCGCCGCGCTGGACCGAGCCATTCAGCTCGCACCGACCGACTTGGAACGTCGACAGCTGGCGCGACGACGTGACGAGCTCCGCTGAGCTCTCGCGCAACCGATCGAGGCCATGGCGCGGTCCGATGCTTGCGGCGATGTACTCTTCGCAGTATGTGGTCTCGTGGGATTTCGCTCGTTCTCTGCGGCGGGATCGCGCTCGGTCTCGCCGGGTGCGGTAGCAGCGCCAAACCGAAGACGACCACGACCACTACGACCTTCCCCTCGACGGCCACCACGCTCCCCCTCACGACAACGACCCAGAGCGTGATCGTCGTCGGTGGTACGACGAGCACCCTTGCCACGACCGTCCACACATCGACCCCGTCGGGTGGAGTGACCACGACATTGGTCGGCCGTGTCGTGACCAGTCCGAGTGACAGCGTGCACCGTGGCGACACGGGTTCCGGCGTGAAGCAGATTCAGACTGCCCTGGTTGCCCGTGGCTACAAGGTCTCGGTCGACGGGAAGTTCGGCGCTCAGACCGAGACGGCCGTCAAGGCGTTCCAGGCCAAGGTCGGCATCAAGCAGGACGGCATCGTCGGCCCGGCGACCTGGTCGAGACTGAAGCCCGGTTCGGGGACGACAACGACGACTGTGAAGGGCGCAACGACCACCACGGTCAAGAAGAGCGGAACAACGACTACGACGTAGTCTCAGCGGTCCGCAGCATCTCCGCCGTTGGGCGGTGGATCCGCGACAGCGTGCCGACGGCCGAGTGGCGGCCGCATCCGCATCGGGTCGAGCGGAATCGGCGGTGGTGGCACGAGTCGACCGACGTTTCGCAGCGCACTGGAACCGACGGCCGTCGCTTTGCCCGAGGCTCGGCGAACCACGTCGACGCTGAGCCGGGTCGGGTCGATGCCGTCACCCACCGCGTCGAGCAGCCGTTGGATCTCGCGCTGCGTAGCGCTGGCCCGTTTGCGACCGATCAGGGCGACGCGCACTCCGGCAACGAGTGCGACCGGCATCGCCACGAGCAACACCGGGGTGGCAGCTGCAGCGGCAATGGCCACGCCGGTCACGCCACCGACGGCAACGACCGCGCCGCCTCCGCCGGCGAACCGCCGATTGGCACTCCGATCGACCACTACTCGAACCATCGACGAGCCGCCTCCGATGTCGCGAGCCGTTGCGTCGACCCGTTCGCAATCGCCGAGCTTGCCTTCACCGGTCGCGCCACGGATGGTTCGAGCGGTGACGCCGACGATGCCCGACCTCTTGCTCCACACACCGTGCCCCGGTCGCAATGCATCACGTCGAAGGTGATGGCCATCGACCAACCACGCATCCACCCTCCCCAACGCCTCGTCGGCCGGCGCACCGATCTCACCGTCGGCGTAGACGTGTGCCGGCCCGAGCAGCCGATCCCCCCGGCGTGGTTCGGGTATCGGACCGAGCCGCTCGTAGGCGATCGAGCGACGCACCGAGTCGGCGGACAGACCGACTTCTTCGGCCGCGGCGATCAGCGACGTCTCGGCGATGCCATCGGCGGGGTCGTCGACCTCGCGCATCCGCTCGAGATCGCTGGCGCGCCGAAGGATCCTCGCTACCACGTTCGCATCGAGCGGCGCTTCATCCGACATCGCTCGATCAGCCTATTCCCGGCGACGAATCAGGTGCCCTTCAGAGTCGCGTACGGACGAACGAGCGCCGTGTCGACATCCCGCGGGTACTACCGACCACGGGGTGATTTGTTACGACTCCATGTAGGAGTTAGCGTTGTCGCGTCATGAGACCGAAACAAATGGCGGGCGGGCGCGTCTCACGTCGGCGGATCGGGCGCGTGGTCGTCGCCATGGCCTTGGTCGCATCGCTGATTCCCGCTCGAAGCGCAGCCGCCGCGAACTCCAACCAGACCTCGGATCAGGTCGCCGCAGAGATCATTCGTGTGCAAGCCAAGGCCGACAAGACCGCCAAGCTCTGGTCGCTGGCGCAGATCCGCTTGGAGGATGTTGCCGGGCAGATCCAGACCAGCCAGGCCAAGATCGCCGCGGCCTCCGCGCAGTACTCAGACCTGCAGGCGGGTCTCGCCCGTATCGCAATCGACCGGTTCACCGGCGGCGCCGCTCCGTCGATCCTGCTCGTCTCCGGCGACGTGACCGAGAACTTGCAGCGGAACGTGTTGAAGAACATCGCCCTCGACGCAGGGTCTTCGGACCTCGACACCCTCGACGCGGTGCGCAGCGACCTACAGAACGAGCAGGCCCACCTCGACGCATTGAACGTGCAGAGCACCCAACTCGTCGCCGACCTTGCAACGCGCCAGTCGGAGATCACCACACAGCTCGCCGATCTAGCGACCCTTCGAGATCAGCTCAAGAACGCAGAGGTCAAGCGGGCCTACGAGGCGCAGCTGGCCAAGCAGAAACAGGACGAGGCAAACGCCGCCGCCCAGCGAGACGCGAAGGCAGCCGCCGACCAAGCGGCCCTCGTCACGGCTGCTGCCGCAGCAAACCCGCCGATCGAGGCGAGGGGCAGCGGGTTGAAGCCCCTTCCGGCCGCATCGCCCGCGACGACGCCGGCTCGGGCGAGTTCGAACCCTGCCGCCACACCACCGCCGGCATCGGACCCGACCCCGGCGAGTCCGCCGCCGCCGGTGATCACCGACGGATCGTGGATCTGCCCCGTCGCCGGACCGAGCGCGTTTGGCGACACGTTTGGCGCGCCGAGACCGGGCGGTCGCAAGCACGAGGGAGTCGACATGATGAGCCCGTACGGCACTCCGCTCGTCGCGGTCGTCGCCGGTTTCGCAAACATGAAGACCACCAACCTCGGGGGCAACTCCATCACGTTCGATGGTGACGACGGCAACGGATACTTCTACGCCCATCTCTCGTCGTGGGAGGGATCGTCGCGGCATGTCGCTGCCGGTGAGGTCATCGGCTATGTCGGCCACACGGGCGACACGACCGCCAATCACCTCCACTTCGAGATCCACCCCGGTGGGGGCGCAGCGGTGGATCCGTATCCGACGGTTCGCAAGTACTGCTGAGCGCTGTTACGCCAGACGGTGACGGTGCGGTCGGTCGCGCAGAACCGCCGCAATTGCCTGGTCGTCAGGGGTGACGGTTGGGCCGAACGCAATCGTGAAGGTGCCCTTTCGACCGCACGGACCGGCTGACAGCGCGTAGATGATCAGCTCCTCATCGGGATCCGAATCGCCCTCGAGGCGAACGAGCTCGTCGACGACGAGGGTGCCGGGATCGACGAGATCTTGGCAGTCGGGGCAACCGACCTTCCCGTCGCGAGCGTAGAAGTCGCTGGTGTAGCCGGCAGCTGCCAACCGAGCGAGGGTCTCGGCCAGGGAGTCCACGGTTCGACGATACCTCCATCTATCGTTGGCCTCGCCGCTTCACCAAGAGAACGGAGTCAGCGATGACCGAACCCGCAAGGTTTGCCGCACCGACCACCGTGGAGCTGGGCCCAGCCGAGGCGCCGCTGGTCGTGCTGTTTCACGGTCGCGGTTCCGACGCCGACGAGATCATCGGGCTCGCGTCCTCCCTTCCGACGGGCCTCGCGTACACGGCGGTGCGCGCTCCGATCGCCGAGGGCGGAGGCTTTGCCTGGTTCGCCAACCGAGGCATCGGTCGCCCCGTCGCCGAATCGCTCGCCGACACGATGGCGTGGTTCCGCATCTGGCTCGATACCGCGGCGGCGCCCGACCGTCCGGTGTTTCTCGTGGGGTTCAGTGGCGGCGCAGCGTTTGCCGGCGGGCTCCTGCTCGCCGACCCGACCCGATTCGCGGGCACCGCGATCTTGCACGGGACGTTGCCGATCGACGCCGGAGTGCCGACCTCCATCGGTCGGCTTGCTGGCGCCCACGTGTTCCTCGCCCATGGCACCGACGACACGGTCATCCCCGCCGAGCTACAAGCCCGAACCTGGTCGTATCTCACCGGAGAGTCGGGTGCGGTCACGACGGCTCGACGCTTTCCCGCCGGCCACTTCCTGACTCAACCCTCCGTCGAAGCCCTGCGAACTTGGCTCGACGAACGAATCGAGGCGCTCGCCTGAACAATGGTGCCGTGGACCGATTTCGCCGAGGCCATGGAGACATCTGGCCCTGGCGATGGCGGGGAAACGGCGCCACGATGGTCCCATGACCCGGAGCCTGAGCGCCCACCTTGCTGCCGAACACCACCTCGGCGGTCGTGCCGCTTGGCTTCGGGCGGCCGTGCTCGGTGCCAACGACGGACTGATCTCTACGGCAAGTCTGATGGTCGGAGTTGCGGCGGCCAACAGCAGCCGGTCGGTGATTCTCATCGCCGGTGTTGCCGGGCTGACCGCCGGAGCGCTGTCGATGGCCGCGGGAGAATACGTGTCGGTCAGTTCGCAACGCGACACCGAGCTGGCTGACATCGATCGCGAGCGGGCCGAGCTCATCGCGACCCCGAA
>JANYKU010000171.1 GCA_025358075.1 Ilumatobacteraceae bacterium | reverse complement strand
TCGATCGGGTAGAACGTGCCCGAGAAGAGGAACATCGGCATGACCGCGGTCGGCACGAATTCGAAGTCACTGAACCCACGCATGAACGTGGTGACCGCGAAGCCGACCGATGCGAAGGCCAGACCGATCACGGCACAGCAGGGAAGTGCCAGCACCACCCACGGCGACCCCACCAAGCCGAGGCCCCACATCACGCCGAGGAACCCGACCGCGTAGATCTGCCCGCGGATCAACGCCCACATGATCTCCCCCACGGCCACGTCGCCTGCCGACATCGGCGTTGCCAGCGCCGCGTCGTAGATGTGTGCCCACTTCATCTTGAAGTACACGTTCATCGTCGAGTCGTACACCGCGCCGTTCATGGCCGACGCAGCCATCAACGCCGGCGCAACGAACTGGTCGTAGCGAACCGATCGACCGGCGACCTTGACGTCTCCGATGAGGCTGCCGAGGCCGACGCGCATCGACAACAGATAGAACAGTGGCTCGAAGAACCCGCTGAAGATGATCATCCATTGCCGTCGATAGGCGACGACATTGCGACCGACCATCCGCTGAGGACGACGTACGTCGCGCAGCATCGGCGGCAGCATCCGCAACACCATCGTCATACGTACAACCGCTTTCGCATGAGCCGATGGGAGAGCACGGTTCCGGCGACGATCCAACCGAGCAGCACGGTAACATGCCCGAGCCCCGCAGAACCGCTGAGATGTCCGAGCGTGAAGCCACGTGCCAGCTCGACACCGTGCCACAACGGCAGAACCTTGACGACGGTCTGCAGCCAGACCGGGAGTTGTGTGATCGGGTAGAACGCTCCCCCGAACAGGAACAGCGGAATGATGAGGAACCGGTTCATCGCTGCGAACCCACCATCGGTCTTTCGCGGAATGGAGAACGCCATCAGCGGCATCGCGAACGCCATTCCCGTCAGCGCCGCTGCGGCAATGCCGGGGATCAGACCCCAATCGCGCGCATCGGAGAACAACGTCAGCACGATCGCGACGGCGGTGCTGGCCACAACGCATCGAAGGGCCATCCACAACGCATGCCCGCCGACGATGTCGCCAGGACCGAGTGGCGTCGCCGAGATCCCGAAGTACGAACGCTGCCAGACGAACCCGCCCATGATCGGCCACAGGCTCTCGGTGGCAGCCAACGCCATGGCGGTCGTGACCATCAGCGCCGGCGCGATGTACGACACGTACGACACGCCGCCGAGGATGTTCGTCGCCCGCGAGGTTCGATTGACCAGAGAACCGACACCGACGCCGAGACCGAGCAGGTAGAGCAACGGCTGCACGATCGACGCCAGCAGGTTTCTGAGCCACATCCGCCGAAACAGGGTGGCATGCCAGAACGCGACGCGAACTGGGCCAGGGGTTGCCATCGCCATCGCTAGTCCACCAGTGTTCGCCCGGTGAGGTGCAAGAACACGTCCTCGAGGCTGGCTCGCCTGACCAACGAGCTGATCGGCAGCACGCCGCGAGCATGCACCGCGGCCAGCGCAGCCTCGCCGTCGTCGGCGTAGACCAGGGTTCGATCCGGCAACACCTCGACGCGTTCACCGATGCCCGACATGTCGGGCCCCGACGGGCTATCACCGTTCGGCGTGAATCGAAGTTCGAGCACCTCTCGGCTGGAGTGCTGCTCGATGAGCGACCGCGGCGAACCGGAGGCGACGATCCGGCCACCGTCCATCACCACCAATCGATCACACAGCTGCTCGGCCTCGTCCATGTAGTGCGTGGTGATGATCAGGGTGACGCCGTCGGCCTTCAGCCGGTACAACCGGTCCCAGAGGACGTGCCGGGCCTGTGGGTCGAGACCGGTCGTTGGTTCGTCGAGCAGGAGCAGGTCGGGCTCGTTGATGAGTGAACGGGTGATCGACAGGCGACGCTTCATCCCACCGCTCAATTGATCGACGATACTGTCGGCACGTTCGCTGAGTTGGACGAACTCGAGCAGTTCCTTCGCCCGACGACGGCACTCGGCCCGCGGGATGTCGAAGTAGCGGCCGTACACGATCAGGTTCTCCATCACGCTGAGCTCGTTGTCGAGTGTGTCGAGTTGGGGCACCACGCCGAGGCGGGCACGGATCTGCCGACCGTGCGTCGAGACATCCATCCCGAAGATCTGCAGGGTGCCCGCCGAGAGCGGGGAGACGCAGCCGATCATCCGCATCGTCGTCGACTTGCCGGCGCCATTGGGACCGAGGAAGCCAAAGGCCTCGCCGCGTTCGACCTCGAAATCGATGTCGTCGACCGCGACGAATTCGCCGTACTGCTTCACGAGGCCTCGGGCCGAGACGAGGGGTTGACTCATTTCTTCCGACACTACCCAGGCGACCAACTGGCGGAGCTGGGAATTAGCCGAAGAAGATCTCGGCGACGTCGTGGTAGAGGTGGAGATCGACGTAGCGGGTCTTGCCGACGGTCTCGGTGAGCGGGATCATCGTCACGTCGGTGCCACGAAGGACCGCCATCTTGCCCCAGTCGCCGTTGTGGACCGCGTCGATCGCAGCGATCCCGTATCGGGTGGAAAGAACCCGGTCGTACGCAGACGGTGTGCCACCGCGCTGCACATGCCCCAGCAACACGACCCTGGTTTCCAGGCCGGTACGGGCCTCGATGGCATGAGCAATGGTGTCGGCGATCCCGCCGAGGCGCACATGGCCGAAGCGGTCGTAGATCTTCTCGCGCGTCGGCATCGTGTCTTCGCGTGGCTCGGCACCTTCGGCGACGACGACGATCGAGGCGTACCGCCCGCGCTCGTGGCGATGGTGCAGCAACTGGCAGATGTGGTCGATATCGAACGGTTCCTCGGGGATGATGATCGCGGTGGCACCACCGGCAATACCTGCGTACGTGGCGATCCACCCCGAATGCCGGCCCATCACCTCGACGATCATCACCCGGTCATGGCTCTCGGCCGTGGTGTGCAACCTGTCGATGGCATCGGTGGCGATCTGCACCGCCGTCGTGAACCCGAAGGTCATGTCGGTACCGACGATGTCGTTGTCGATCGTCTTCGGCACACCGACGATCGGGAGGTTGAGGTCGTGATGCAACTTGCAGGCGACGGTCAACGAGCCGTTGCCACCGATCACGACGAGACCATCGATCTCCATGTCGCGAAAGGTCTGAGCGACCTGCTCGGGCCCATCGGGATCGTCGTACGGGCTGCCACGGCGGGTGCCCAGCAACGTGCCACCTCTCGGCAGCATGCCCCGCAACGAGCGGACGTCGAGCGCCATCGTGCGACGCTCTCGAACGCCATCCCAAGCATCGAGAAAGCCGACGAGCTCATCGCCGAAGTTCAATTCACCTTTGCGGACGATTGCCCGAATGACCGCGTTGAGTCCCGGACAATCACCGCCACCTGTCAAAATGCCGACGCGCACGTGTGCACACGCTAGGGCACGGCGACCGAAAAGAGGAGGAGTGCACTTGGCCTGGGACGCAAACCGGCCCGTACCGTGGCGACGACTGGCGCGCGAAGCCGGGATTTTTCTGGTCGTCGGAGGTCTGGCCCTCACCCTGCTCGTGAAGCACAAGCAGCCGGGAACCTACCTCGGTCTGGTTCTCGGGATGATCTTCTACGTCGGCTTTGTCGCGATCCTGTCGAAGTTCGGGTATCAGCGACAATCAATTCGCCAGGCTCGGGAGCGTCGCCAAGCTGTTGCGGCGCGCCCGACCGCATCCGCACAAACGGGGCGACAGCGGCCGGCTCCAACTCGGCGCACCAGCACGGGCCCCTCTCAGCGACCCAACCGTTCAACCAAGAAGCGCCGCCGCTGACTACGGTGACGTCGATGGGTCGTGATGTGGGGCGCTGCGTGATCGCCATCGACGCAGGCACCACCGGGGTTCGTAGCCGGGCAGTGTTCGAGGATGGCCGCGAAGGTCCCGCGTCGTATCGCGAGTTCGCTCAGATCTACCCGCAGCCGGGCTGGGTCGAACACGATGCGGACGAGGTGTGGGCCATGGTCCGGTCGACGCTGAACGAGGTGATCGGTCGCGTCGGCAGTGACTCGGTCGCTGCAATCGGTATCGCCAACCAACGCGAGACCGCAGTCGCATGGAGCCGCAGCACTGGCAAGCCGTACGGCAACGCGATCGTCTGGCAGGACCGGCGAACCGCCGATCGATGTGAAGCGCTGCGCGAGAGCGGCTACCTCCCGCTGGTTCGCCACACCACCGGGCTCGTGCTCGACCCGTACTTCACCGCCTCCAAGTTCGAGTGGATGCTGACGCATCGGGACATCCCGATCGACGCCGACCTGGCGCTCGGCACGATCGACTCGTGGCTGATCTGGAACCTCACGGGCGGCGAGGTGCACGTCACGGACGTAACCAACGCCAGCAGGACCATGCTCTTCGACATCCGCAGCCTGCAGTGGTCGGCCGATCTGTGCGACCTGTTCGGCGTCCCGGCATCTGCATTGCCGGCGGTGCAGCCGTCCAGCGGTCGCTTCGGCCTCACCTCGGTAGCTGCCGGATGCCCCGAAGGTATCCCGATCTCCGGCGTCGCCGGCGATCAGCAGGCGGCCCTGTTCGGTCAGGCCTGTTTCGTGCCCGGCATGGCGAAGAACACGTATGGCACGGGAAGCTTCGTGCTACTGAACGTCGGCTCGTCGTGCCCATCCCCCACCGACGGCATGCTCACGACCATCGCCTGGCAGCTCGCCGACGGCTCGGTTGCCTACGCGCTCGAAGGCGCGATCTTCGTGACCGGCGCAGCGATCCAATGGATGCGCGATGGTCTGGGCCTGATCTCCTCAGCGGCGGAGATCGGTCCGCTGGCCGAGAGCGCCGCCGACAATGGCGGCGTCTATCTGGTGCCGGCCTTCACTGGCCTCGGTAGCCCCTGGTGGGATCCGTACGCGCGTGGCACCGTCGTCGGCATCACTCGTGGCACGACCAAGGCCCACATCGCCCGTGCGATTGTCGAGGCGATGGCCTACCAGTCCCGGGATGTGGTCGAGGCGATGTCAGCCGCCAGCGGTACATCACTTGCGGCGTTGCGAGTCGACGGCGGTGCTTCGGTCATGGACCTGTTGTTGCAAATGCAAGCAGATCAGCTCGGTGTCACGGTGCAGCGCCCCAGCGATCAGGAAACGACCGCGCTCGGCGCCGCCTACCTCGCCGGGCTCGCCGAAGGAGTTTGGCCGTCGCTCGATGCGATCAGCGATCGCTGGCAGATCGAGGCGACGTTCGAGCCGGAGCCCGATCGGCTGCTCGCCGATCTGGGTCATGGCGAGTGGTTGCGCGCCGTGGGTCGATCTCGCAGCTGGGTCGGCTCGCCGTGAATCGCCGCACCGCTGTCGTGGCAGGCAGCCTCGCCGCGCTCCTCGTTACCTCGGCGGCCTCAGCGCTGAACGTGAACGTCAACGATGGCGCGGGCGCGGCGGCTCCGGCCAGGCGCGGCACGGCAGTGCAGGTCACTCCGACGTTTCCGCCCCCGGTGCCGAGGGTGCTGTTGCTCGGCGACTCATCGCTCGAAGGGTTGAAGTTCTACCCGCCGTCATTGGCAGCAATCGGGGGGATGACCTATGTGCTCGATGGCGAGTCATGCCGACGCCTGGTCAGGGCGTCGTGCAAGAGCCTGGCCGGCAATACCCCCAACACCGCTCTCGAGGCGCTGCAGGGCGCGCCCGGCCATTTCGACGCCGTCGTGATCGGCACCGGCTACAACGAAGGAAGCTTCGAGTTCCCATCGGCATTCGATCAGATCGTTGCCGCGGCGCGTGCCACTGGTGCCGTGCGCATCCTGTGGATGAACTACCGCCTGCGCGACGGCCTCACCCGAGCCGGTACCGACAACAACCCGTCGTACGTCGCCAACAACGCCACCCTTCTCGCCAAGGTGGCCAGCGGCGCGTATCCCGACGTCGTCATCGCCGACTGGCTCGATTACACGGCCCCGGTGCGGAACTGGTTCGTGTCGGACGGCATCCACTACATGCCGCTCGGCGCCCTCGGCTCGGCCGACTACATCTCACGATGGATCTCGGCGCTCTTCGTGGAGCCGTGCCCGAAGCCGATGACCGTCGGCGGACCGATCTCCAACCCCTGCACGCCGCCCGACGGCAGTGCACCGCCCGACGTCAGAGAGCTCTACCCCTAACCCTGTGGAGTGTCTGAGGTTCACCCGGGTACGTCGAAACACTCCACACCGATGGGGTGGTCAGCCGAGCTTCGGCAGGCCTCGCTTGAGGTTGCGGATCCCCTGGGCGATGCGCCGCTCGTTCTCGATCAAGGCGAACCTGGCGAAGCCCTCTCCGCCGGGACCGAAGCCGACACCGGGCGACAGCGCAACCTCGCACTCACGAACGACGTGTGAGCAGAACTCGACGGACTGCATGTCGGAGTACGGCTCGGGAATCGGCGCCCAGACGAACATCGAGCCCTTCGGCTTCGGGATCTCCCAACCGATGCGCGCCAGGCCGTCGATGAGAGCATCGCGCCGTCCCTCGTAGATCGAGCAGACCTCTTTCGGATAGTCCGGCGCCTCGTTCATGGTCACCGTGGCGGCGATCTGCACCGGTTGGAACGTGCCGTAGTCGAGGTAGCTCTTCAGCTTGACCAGCGCCTGGACGACCTCGCTGTTGCCGAGCAGGAACGCGCACCGCCAACCCGCCATCGAGAAGCTCTTGGTCATCGAGTACAACTCGACCGCGCATTCCTTGGCCCCTTCGGCCTGCAGGATGCTTGGTGGCTTGTAACCGTCGAAGCCGATGTCGGCGTAGGCGAAGTCGTGCACGACGATCATCTCGCGCTCGCGGCAGAAATCGACGACCCGCTGCATGAAGTCGAGATCGACCACCGCGCCCGTCGGGTTGTGCGGGAACGAGATCACCAGCACCCGTGGCTTCGGCCACCCGACGTCGTAGGCGGTGGTCAGGCTGTCGAAGAAGTCGCCGGTGAAGTCGCCCTGCACGCGGGGATCGGCGAGATGGCGCATCGGTACCTGGCGCAGGTCTGCTCCGGCGAACAACGGCCCATAGATGTGGATCGGATAGCTCGGGCTGGGAACGATTGCCGCATCGCCCCGGTCGAGCAGCACCCACATCAGGTGGCTGAAGCCCTCCTTCGACCCGATCGTGTTGGTGATCTCGGTCTCCGGGTCGAGTTGGACGCCCCAATTGCGCTCGTAGAGTGCAGCCGCTGCCTCGCGCAACTTGGGAAGGCCGCGGCTGACCGAATAGCGGTGGTTGCGGGCGATGTGGGCGGCCTCGCTGAGCTTCTCGACAGCGATCTGGGGTGAGGGGATGTCGGGGTTGCCGAACCCGAGATCGATCACGTCGACCCCTGCTCGCCGTGCCTCGATCTTCAAGCCGTTGATGATCGAGAAGACGTACGGCGGCAGATTGGTGATTCGGCGGAACTCCATAGAGGTGCCTCACGCTACTTGCTGCGATCCAGACGCCGACGGCAGATATGCGAGCATGGCCCGATGGCTCTCAGTGCGCTGCCTGACGACTGCATCTACGTCGTGATCGAAATCCCGCGTGGAAGCCGGAACAAGTACGAGATCGATCACGACACGGGCCGAGTGTTCCTCGACCGGCGGCTGTTCACGGCGACCACGTATCCGGCCGACTACGGGTACATCCCTGACACGCTCGGGGGCGATGGCGACGGCTCGACGCCCTCGTTCTGCTCGAAGACGCGGTGTACCCCGGTGTGTGGGTGGCCGCTCGCCCTGTCGGTGTGCTGTACATGCGCGACGAGGCCGGCGAAGACGCCAAGATCCTCTGCGTTCCGCCGAAGGAACCGCGTTGGAACGACGTGCACGATCTCGCCGATCTCACGCCGCAACTGGTCAGCGAGATCCAACACTTCTTCGAGGTCTACAAGGCACTGGAGCCGGGGAAGGATTCCTCGACTGCGGGCATCGCCGGTCGCGACGAAGCATGGCGCGAGATCCACAGCGCCCGCGCCAACTACATCCCCCGTTCGTAATCCGCGTCTGTAGCCGTGCCAGGGCTCACCTCGAAGCGCTTTCGCCGTTCGGGCAGCGCCGGATGGGTCGCGGTCGCAGCGATCGTCGCTCTTGGTTCGGCGTGTCTGGCCGGGTCGCCCCTGTACCTCTCGTCGGTCGCCACAGCAGCGCTGCAGAGCGAACTGGCACGCACATGCCTTGCTGACGTCGGCCTGCGCATCCCGATGCGCGGAGTTCAGCCCGACGTCATCACAAGCCTGGAGAATCTGGCCGCTCCGCTGGCCGCCCACACTCAACCAAGCGTGCTCACGCGGATCGCGCCGTCCATCTCGGTCGCCGCGGCGATCCCCGGGGCCAGACCGATCAAGGCCTACCTCGTGTACCGCACCGGCCAGGCACAGAACCTGCTGAGACCGGTCAAAACGCTGCGTGACGGCGAGGTGCTCGCGCCCGAGTGGATGAACCCTCCGGGGGGCACCTCGCCCGGTGACGTGTTGACACTGTCGGTCCCCGGCTCGGATTCACAGCTCCCGTGGAAGCGGCTGGTCAGCGTGGCCGACACGTACCCACTCCTTCCGACCCGTCCCGAGTCGTCGTACTGGTGCGGGCTTCGATCTCTGCTTCGCTCGACGAGCAACGACCCTGCCGACCCACCGACTCCCGTGCTGTTCACGACGTCGGTCGAGATACGAACGGCCCAGGTGTTCAGGATCTCCGAGTGGGAGCTCCGACCGGATACCGCCGGACTGACCCGCCACGACGCTGCGGTCCTGGCCGACCGCTTCGACGAGATCGCCCAGGCCGCACACCGGCTCGTCGACATCGACGAGCACATGAGGGGCCGCACGGTCATCGACGGTGAACCGCTGCGAGCCGTGGTTCGTCATGCCGGAGCGTCGACCGCAGTTGTGGCCGGAACGATGGCCCCGGTGCGCCTCGTGGCGCTGCTGTCATCACTCGCACTGCTCGGCGCGGCCACTACGTTGCCCACTCGCGAGCGACAGCGTGAGTTACGCCTGCGATTGCTGAAGGGGCAATCACCCTGGCTGCTCGGCTTTCGCGTCGCCCGCACCGCAGCCAGCGCGGTCGCGATCGGAACCGTTGTCGGTGGCGCCATGGCCTGGGCGGCGGTTCACTTCTTCGGTCCCGCTGCGGCGCTCGAGTCTGCAGCGGTGCATTCGGCGGTGGTGGGTGCGGCAGTCGGCTCGATCACGGCCTTCGTACTCATTGGCTGCGTGGCCGCGGCCAAAGCGAGAACGCTGGTCGACGGGCGGTCACGCCGCCGCTCGCGGGCGCGGTTCGCTCCGTCGGAGCTGATCCCGGTGGCCGCCGCAGTCGCCACGTTTGCCCGACTCGACCGATTCGGCGGCATCCAGCAGGCCGGCGCCGCAGTGGGGCACGCCGACTTCTGGGCTCAGTGCTTTCCGCTGCTTGCCATCATCGCCCCCCTCGCGGTGCTGGCCAGACCGACGGTCGCACTACTGCGGCGGTGGTGACTCGCCGGCGCCCGCTTCCCTCCTGCGGTGTTGACTGGGCTCAGGCGATCCCTGGCAGAGCCAGGTGTCACCGCCGCAGTTCTACTGGCCACGGCGCTGGCGGCGGGGTCGTTCACCCTCGCCCGGCTGCTCACCGACAGCACCGGCGTGCTGCTCTCCGAGAAGGCCGCCGTCTTCCTCGGGAGCGACCTCTCGATCACCACACACGACGTGAAGGTTCTTCCCCCACCGTTCGACACGACCGGCACCGTCGTGACACGCACGGAAGGCCACAGTGGTTCGCAGTCGGTCGACCTGCTCGGCATCGACCAGGCAACGTTCACTCGCGCCGTGCATTGGCGGAACGATGCATCTGACCGATCACTCGAGCAACTGGTGGCGGCCGTGCAACTGCCAAGCGGTCAGAGCACCGGCGCATCCACCTCGCTTCCGGCGGTCGTGGTCGGCGGGTCGCTGCCCGACACCCACCTCGTGAGCCCGACACTGAGGCCGATGGAGGTGCACGCCGTCGCAACGGCACGTTGGTTTCCCGGGCTGCACAATGGAGCAGTCCTCGTCGTTGTCGACAAGGACGCACTCGTCGCGTCGGGTTTCACGACGCGTTCGGAGATCTGGCTTCGCGACCCTCCACCCGATGCCTTTGCCCAGTTGTCGGCGGCGGGCCTCGTCGTCGGCAACCCGCGCGATCTCTCGCAGGTGTTCGACGTGACCAGTTTTCTCACCGTGCGCTGGGCATACGCCACCCTCTCGATCCTCGGCGCGCTCGTGGGGATCGTCGTGCTCCTCGCCCAACTCCTCGTGCTCGACGCGCGGCGCCAGACTCGCCAAGCCGCTCATGTTTTGACGACCCGGATGGGCCTGACCGCGCGTGGAGAGGCCGTCGGGCTCGTCGCCGAACTCGCCCCAGCGCTCGCCGGCGGTGCAGTGTTGGGTGTGCTGATCGGCTGGTTGGTCACCCGCATTTCGATCGCCCGCCTGGATTCGCTGCGCCAACTGCGGCCACCCGCTCGTGTGATCGCCCACCCGGCAGCGACATTGCCGGTGATGACAGGTGTCGTTGCTTCGCTTGCTGTGCTCGTGGTGGTCGGAGTCGTCATGATCAAACACACCCGGGTGATGGAGGTGATGCGTGGAACCGCATAGGTCGACCATCGTGCCGGCTGCCGAGGTTCGCGGTGTCGTGCGGCGCTTCCCGGTTGCCGGTGATGACGTCACCGCGCTCGACGGCGTCGATCTCGACCTCCCCGTTGGGCGGACGACGGTGGTCGCCGGCCCGTCGGGCTCGGGGAAGTCGACGCTGCTCGCAGTGCTGTCGTGCGTTCAACGACCAGATGAGGGCTCGGTGATGATCGGGACGACCGATGTGTTGGCGCTCAGACGCGGCGCTCGACGCGAGCTGCGACGTGACCGACTGGGGATCGTGCTGCCGCAACCGAGCGAGAACCTGCTCGATCAACTCGATGCCATCACCAACCTGCGTTGGGCGGCCCGTCGGCGCCACGTCGCCGATCAGTCGGACGATCTCGATGAGCTCCTCGACTCGGTGGGCCTCGCCGCCACCAGAGCACGTCGGGTACGCGAGTTGTCGGGCGGCGAGCAGCAGCGCCTCGCCGTGGCGTGCGCACTCGTTGGGCGGCCCGAGCTGATCATCCTCGACGAACCAACCGCGTCGCTCGACCGGGCGAGCGCGTTGACGCTCGTCGACGTGCTGTCCGCCGTCGCCGCTCGGGGATCGACCATGGTGATCGCTACCCACGATCCACTGGTCGCCGAAGCGGCTGATGTGATCGCAGAGCTCGACCACGGCCGGCGGGTTCGATGAACGTCGATCGCGTCGTGCTGCTCGCCGAGGCAGTCGATCTGGCCAAGCACTGGGACGACGAAGCCGGGCTGAAGCCCGTCTCGTTCACGCTGTCGTCTGCGGAACTGGTGGTCGTTCGCGGCCGATCGGGCAGTGGCAAGTCGACGCTGCTGGCGCTGCTGGCCGGCTGGATCGCACCGGATGGCGGACGACTGACCCGTCTCGGCCCCTGGGGCAAAACTGACGTGGAGCGCACATGGCGGGGCACCGCGATCCTCCCGCAGGTGATCGCGCCGATCGCCGAGTTGACGATGAGCGAGAACGTGGCAATGCCGCTGCAACTGTCGGGCACGCCGCGGCGTGAAGCGCAGGCTCGGGCTCGGGCGATGCTCGACCAATTGGACCTCACCGACGAGAGCGACCGAGCTGCGTCTGACGCGTCACTCGGTCAGCAACAGCGAATGGCCCTGGCTCGGGCCGCGGTCGCCGACCCCATCGTGCTGCTGGCCGACGAGCCGACGAGCCATCAGGATGCCGGCCACAGCGCCACCGTGCTCGAGCTGTGCCGATCGATTGTCGCCCGTGGCACCTGCATCGTGGTTGCCAGCCACGATCCGGCAGTCTCCGACGTCGCCGACAGGGTGCTCGACCTCGACCGCTGACCGAGCGAGCTCAGCCGTCGCCGCGCTGCACGACGATCCCCGCCGACGTGGTCACGTATCGCTCGAGCAGCAGCTTCAGATGAACCTTGCTCGTGTACGGCGGCGTGTCGACGTGAAAGTCCCAGTGATGCGACGCCGGGGCGACCAAGAACTCCTTCACGGAGTGACCGCGATCACGCAGCCGCGCGATCAGTTCCTCGATGTCTCGTTGCCGGTAGATGACCGTCGCACCTTCGGCAACGGTTTGATCGTTCGACGACAAGTTGAACTCGGTCGTATGCACGGCGATGCCACCCGGCCGGAGGGTCTTCTCGACGGCATTGACAACGAAGTCCATGCCCGCGCCCAAATCGCCGAGATGCTCGAAGCAGCACGACGACCAGTTGAAGTCGAACCCGGTCAACTCCGGCGAGATGTCCCGCATGTCGCAGGTGGCGTACAAAACGTTTGCGTCGAAGACCGCGCCGTCCACGATCTCGGGATAGCGGATCCGATCCAATGAACCGACATGCTGACCCGTCTCGATCCATCCCTGCGCCGCTCCGACATCACCGGGCGCATCGGTCGCGACGATCGCGGCACCAAGACTGGCGAACAGTGCCGGCAGACGCTCGGTCCCAACACCGAAGACCAGTCCCCTGCTTCCCGGCCCGACCACCCCGGCTTCGATGAGGTGGTGAACGATGAAGACCCACTCCCACAGCTTTCGGTGCCAATCACACGGATGCTTCAACATCGCGCAGATCTCCGCGTACCGCTGGTGGAGCACGTCTGCTGCGCTGCACGTCGAGTGCTGCATGAAGGACTCCGACGACGTCGGCTGGAGACTTGTGCTCGGCACGTAGAAGTGATCCTCGGTGGCCCCCAACTGTGCCTCGAGGACCTGGATCCTCGTACGCAAGTTGGCGACTTCCTGCGGCAGACTCGCATCTGGCGGAGCGACCGCGGTTCCTCGCCGACGCCGGAGGCGCTTCAGGCGCCCGAGCATTCGACGGGATAGCAGCAGAAGCCGTCGGCTGCGGGGCGTTGCCAACAGGCTTCAGCCGATCTCGTCGCAGCGCACCGGGCGCCCTTCGCGATACGACTTCCACGCGGCGAGCCCGATCACCAGCGGCGCCCGGCCGTCTTCGGCGGAAACCGGCGACGGCCCGCCGCTGGTCACGTAGCTGACGAACGCCTTCCACTCTTCGATGTAGCTCGGTATGTAGCGGTCGAGGAAGAAGTACGGAATCGTCTGGCTGATCGTGCCGGCCGCGGAGCGGCGCATGCCGGTGTGGCTCAACGGGTTCTCGGAGGCGGCCATGCCACCCGACCCGAAGGCCTCGACTCGCTGGTCGTACCCGTACACGGCCTGACGGCTGTTGTCGATCGTGGTGATGCAGCCGTTCTCGTGCGTCAGCATGACGACGGCCGTATCGACATCGCCGGCCTCGCCGATCGCCGGGTCGACACGCACTGCAGCCTGTGCGTAGACATCGACGACTTCGCTGCCGGTGACGAAGCGGGCCATGTCGAAGTCGTGGATCATCATGTCGAGAAACAATCCACCCGACACCTTGATGTATGGGATCGGCGGCGGGGCCGGGTCGCGACTGGTGATCCGTACGATGTGCAGGTCACCAACGGACCCGTCGACGACAGCCGCACGCACCGATGCGTGCGCGGCATCGAAGCGCCGGTTGAAGCCGATCTGGATCGGCACTGCGCCTGCCTCGACCGCGGCGAGACCCTCGTCAACTTTGGCGAGGTCGAGCGAGACCGGCTTCTCGCAGAAGATCGCCTTGCCGGCACCGGCCGCGGCAATCATCAACGGCACGTGGGTATCGGTACTGCTGCAGATCGCGACGGCGTCGACATCGCCGGAGCCGAGCAGTTCGTCGATGTTGGTCGTGAAGGGAACGTCGAGCTCCGCGGCGACCGCAGCGGCCGCCTCGGCGTTGATGTCTTGCACCATCGCCAGCGAGGCACCCGGTACCTGACGGGCGACGAGCTCGGCATGCATCTTCCCGATCCGGCCGACACCGAGCACACCGATTCTGAGCGTCATTGTGGGGTCTCCTGAAGTGAAGGCTTGGGGGCATCGCCGGCGCCGTGTACGGATTGGTCGTAGTCGACGATGTTGCCGGTGAGCATTCCGGAGTCGTCGGAGAGGTAGAAGGCGACCACTTTGGCGACCTCCGGTGGCTTGATCAGCCGCCCCATGGGTTGCTCGGCCTCGGCGCGCTCCAGCCAGCCGTCGGTTGCACCATGGAACTTTCGCTGAGTGGCATCCTCGGACTCGGTGTCCATCCATCCTGGAGCGACCTCGTTGACACGGATCCGGTGACGCATCAGCGAGAAGGCCAGGTTTCTGGTCATGGTCTCCAGCGCGCCCTTGGAGACGCAGTAGCTGAGGATGAACGGCTGGCCGCCGTGCCCGCTGGTGGAGCCGATGTTGACGATCGATCCAGCGACACCCTCGCGACGCATGACCTCGGCCGCCGCCTGGATCATGAACATCGGGGCGCGAACGTTGACGGCGATCATCTCTTCGAACCCATCCGGGGTCGCCGTCCACACGGTGTCGCGCCAGGTTGCCGCGGCGACGTTGACCACACCGTGGATCACACCGAATCGTTCGTCCGCTGCCGCGATGACGGACCGCGGTGCCGCGGGATCGGTCATGTCGGCCTCGATGTACAACGTCGGTGTGCCGAGCGCGGTGAGCTCGGCGGCCAGCGCCGCACCTCGGTCCGCGCTGCGCCCGGCGATCACCAGCCCGGCACCGCCGTCGGCGACCACCTGTCTGGCAACTGCCTCACCGAGACCTTGAGTACCGCCGCTGACGACGACGACCTTGCCCGCGAGCTTTCCCGCACTGTCTGTCATGTACCGATCCTCTGCTGTTGTTTTCCACTGATCATCTTCGCCTTGGCGGCCTGCACTTCCGGACGATCGCTGACCTCGGGCACGCCGACCTCCCAGAACGCGCCGCCGCCGGTCCAGGCGTACGCGTCGGTCAGGAGGGCGATGACCGTCGTGCGGTCGTTGTGCCTGGCCCGCTTGAGCGCACCCTCCAACTCGTGCACGCTGGCAACCCGTTCGCTGTCGCAACCCATGGCCGCCGCGTGCGCAGCGAAATCGACGTACACCAACTCGTGGTGGCGAGCGTTCTCGATCAGGTTGTTGAACGGCAGGCCACCCTGGTTGGTTTGCAACCGGTTGATGACCGCGAACCCACCGTTATCGCAGACGATCACGATCAACTTGTGCCCCGACAGCACCGAGCTGTACAGGTCGCTGTTCATCATCATGTACGAGCCGTCGCCGACGAACGTGATGACCTCGTCGTTGGGACGAGCCATCTTGGCGCCCCACGCCCCGGAGATCTCGTAGCCCATGCACGAGAACCCGTACTCGCAGTCGAAGTCGCCAACTTCCTTGGCACGCCAGCCGTTGATCAGCTCGCCCGGGAAACCCCCGGCCGCGGCGAACACGTAGTCGCGAGGCTGCTGCGCTCGATCGACGACGCCGATCACCTGGGCGTAGGTCGGACGTCCGCTCTCGCCAACCGCGGCTGGGTCGGCGATGCGGTCGATGTAGGCGTGGTAGTCGGCCGTGACGTTCTTGGCGCGCAGTGCCCAATCCTCGTCGGCGACCCAGCCGGACAACCGCTCATCCAGCTCGCGCAGACCTTCACGGGCATCTCCGACCAGCGGAAGCGAGCGGTGCTTCACCGCATCGAACGTGGCAGCGTTGAGCCCGATCAGCTGAGCGTCGCGAGCGAACGCCGTCCATGACCCAGTCGTGAAGTCTTGTAGCCGGGTTCCGACCGCCAGGATCACGTCGGCTGCCCCAGCCAGGTCGTTGGCACTCGTGCAGCCGGTTGCACCGACCGGCCCGGCATTGAACGGATGCACCGCCGGCAGGCAGGTGCGTCCGGCAGTGGTCTCGACCACCGGAACTCCGTGAGCCTCGGAAAACGCAGCAAGATCGGCGGTGGCCTGTGAGTAGTGCACTCCCCCGCCGGCGATGATCAGCGGCCGTTTCGCCGATCTCAGGGCCGCGGCCGCCCGTTCGAGCTGCCCGAGGTCGGGACGTCGCCGAGCGACGTGATGGACCGTGGTCGCGAAGAACTCGTCGGGGAAGTCGAAGGCTTCGGCCTGCACGTCTTGCGGCAGGGCGATGACTGCGGGGCCGCAGTCGGCGGGATCGAGCATGACCGCGACCGCGTGTGGCAGCGAGTGGATGATCTGCTCTGGGCGCATGATCCGGTCCCAGTAGCGGCTGACCGACTTGAACGCGTCGTTGACCGTGATCGTCGGATCTCCGAAGTGCTCGACCTGTTGCAAGACCGGGTCGGGTAGCCGACTGGCGAAGGTGTCACCGACGAGGAAGAGCGCCGGCAACCGGTTGGCGTGAGCTACGCCTGCTGCGGTCACCATGTTGAGTGCGCCCGGGCCGACCGACGAGGTGGCAACCATGATCTGCCGCCGTTGCATCGCCTTCGCGTAGCCGACAGCGGCGAGCCCCATGCCCTGTTCGTTCTGGCCGCGCCAGGTCGGCAGGTCGTCGCCCGCTGCCTGCAGGGCGAGCCCGAGACTGGTGACGTTGCCGTGGCCGAAGATGGCGAAGACGCCGGGAAACAGCGGCACCTCGACATCGTCGATCACGGTTCGTTGGGCGATGAGATAGCGCACGATCGCCGCCGCGGTCGTGAGACGTGTTGTCGACATCTTCAGTCCTCCTTCAGTGAGTGGACGTCTTCCCAATGACCGCTCTCCCAGCTGCGCAGCACTGCGTCTTGCACCGACACGTAGCGCAGCGCGTCGGTGAAGCCCGGGGTGTGTTGCCGGCCTGCGGCCAGGGATTGCAGGAACTCGTGATCCTCGATGCAGATCAAGTCTTCGAAGCCGATGCTGTTGGCGCTGCCGGGCACGAAGTTGCCGTGCGGCGGAAATCGATCGCCGCCGTAGACCGTCGTGAAGCCGGTGTGCTTGTGCTCGGCGGCGATGTAGACGCGCAGCTCGTTCATCTTCTCGAAGTTCCAGGCGACCGAACCCTTCGTGCCGTACACCTCGAAGCTGTTCTGGCTCTCCGGCCCGACCATCGAACGGCAGGCCTCGAAGGTGCCCCTGGCGCCGTTCTCGAAGACGCACATCATGCCGATGTAGTCCTCGTTGGTGACTTCGCCGGTGGGGTCGCCCGGCTTGCCGCGGTCGTAGTGCGTGCCGCCGCCGGTCGGAAGTGGGCGCTGCTTGATGAACGTCTCCCCGGTGCCGAGGACCTTGCTGATCCCGCCGACGAGATAGTGGCCGAGGTCGACCGAATGGCTGAGGATGTCGGTGCTGACGCCGTGGCCGGCCTGCTCGACGAGAAATCGCCACGACAGCAGACCCAGCGGGTCGCTGCCGTACATCGAGAAGAACCTGCCGTAGTAGTTCGTGATCGTCCCGAGTGCGCCCGTGTCGATCAGCTCTTTGGCGTACTGCACCAAGGGCGCCCAGCGGTAGTTGTAACCCACACCGGTGATGATTCCGGCGTGGCGTGCTGCCCGCTCGGCGACGACGGTCTGTCGCGGCGTGCCGCCGACCGGCTTCTCACAGAACACGTTCTTGCCGGCAGCGGCTGCAGCTTCAACCATCTCGACATGGAGCATGTTGGGCGCGGTGACGAAGACGACGTCGACGTCGGGAGCATCGATCACTTCGTGCCAGTCGGTAACGGCCCGCTGGAACCCGAACGATCGCACGGCGTCGTCACGTCGTGCCGCCACGGTGTCGCTGACGACCACCAGTTCCGGTTCGTAGTCGCGGTCGAGGAAGTAGCTCGGCGCGCGACGGCACCCCCTGCTATGGGCTTGCCCCATCCAACCGAAGCCGATCACACCGATTCGTATCGTGCTCACCTTGTTCGCCCTTCCTTGGTCGTCACCGGACACCGTGGATCGGTGGCCATTCCCTCCCACGTGTCGCGGACCCAGTGGTGCGTCGGATCGTCGCAGAAGGCCATCGAGCGACCGCCACCCGGACCGGCCAACACGTTGAGGTAGTACATCGGATATCCGGGTGCAGCGATGCACGGCCCGTGATATCCGCGCGGCACGCAGAACACATCGCCATCACGCACGACGATGTTGATATCGATGGACCCGTCAGGCGTGTAGGTGCGGTGCATGCCGAAGCCTTCCTTCGAGTAGTCGGAAGTATCAGCCACGCCAATTCGGAAGTAGTAGATCTCTTCGTTGTTGACTGGACACTCCGGCGAATCGTCGTGCCGATGGGGCGGATAGCTCGACCAGTTGCCGTCGGGGGTGATCAGCTCGACACACATCAGCTTGTCGGCCTCGGGCCACGCCTCGGGGCTGAGGAAGTTGTTGACCTGACGAGTCGCCGGGCCTGCTCCACGGAGCTCGACAGCGACGTTGTCGGCCGAGCCGTAGCGGGCGGTCAGGCGCCGATCGCACTTCGATGTGGCGATGGCCAGTTCTCCACCGGAAGGTGCAGTCAGGCGAACGTTCGCGCCGCGTGGTGCGTAGGCAAAGTCGGTAACTCTGTCGAACACGGAAATGCGGCCATCGAGGACGAACGACTGATCGTCGATGGTGACGACGACGTCGGTTGCCGACAACGGCAGCACCACCGCCTCGCTGTCGCCAAGATCGATAGAGCGCTCTACTCCCGGCTCCAACAAAATGACCTGGAGGCCCGTGTAGGTCCACCCCGCTTGTTCAGGGGTCAGCAAAACCTGGAGGTCGCCGTCGGCCAACGTGCCGGCGGGTCGATGTAGTGATGGACTCATTGCTTGTCCTTTGCGGCCTGCTCGACCAAGTCTGCTGCACGCGACACCGTCGCGGCAACGTCACCGGATGCTGGGTACAACAACGACCGACCGATCACCAGTCCGCGCACCGTCGGTTGGTGAAGGGCGGCCTCCCAAAGGGCGAACGTGGCCTCCGGATCTGGGCCCGGCGCCCCGCCGAGCAACAGCAGCGGCTGTGTGGTGACCCGGGCAACGGTGGCGATGTCGGCAGTCGCTTGGATCTTGAGCCACGTGTAGGCGCTGGAGCCACCGAGCGCCGCACTGATTCCGACCGCCTTCACCAGAGCGAGCGGATCGTTGTCCCACACGGCATCGCCGTTGGCGTCTTTGGTGTACGGGATCGGCTCGACCATCGCCATCATCTGCGCGTCGTTGAGCTCTTGCACCGCCTGTGCCGCGCTGAGCAGCGTGGGGACAGTGCCGGCGTCGTGATAGTCGATTCGCAGCAACAGCTTGCCGGCATCGAGATTGGACGCCCGCAGATGCGCCGTATCGAACGCCGTGAAACGGTCGTCGATCGTCCAACTGGCCCCGGCAAGTCCGCCACGGTTCATCGTGCCCACCGCGACCTTGTCGTCGAGCGCGCCGAGCAGCACCAGATCATCGAGGATCTCGGCACTACCGAGCACGCCGTCGACTCGGGGGTGCTCGAGCGCCGTGAGCAGGCGATCGAGCATCGAGCGACGGTCGGCCATGGCCAGTGGATCGTCGTACAGGCCGACCATGCCACGCGCCGTGTGATCGGCCGCGACGATGAACATCATTCCGTCCTGCGTCAGGCTGGTGCGACGTCGCCGGGCGGCGTGGGCCGCGCCGATCTCGTGGGGCGCGCTGACGCGGATCTCGGTCAGCGACGCGTAGGCGTCGTCATCCAGCGACACGGCGGTCCTCCAACGCTGCTTCGACTTCGTCGAGTGTCGGCATCGCGTCGGAGCACAGCAGCCGACCGACCACGATCGCTCCGGCCACGTTGCAGTACTCGACGATTCGAACGGGTTCCCAACCTGACAGCAATCCATGAACGAGCATGCCGCCAAAGGCATCGCCGGCACCCAGCCCGCAGGCGACCTCGACGACGAGCGGCGGCACGACCGTGGTGCCTTGAGCAGTTGCCACCATCACACCATTGCCGCCCATCTTGACGATGGCCAACTCCACGCCGCGCTCGATCAGTCGACGTGCGGCTTCCGGCGGATCGGACGAGCCGACGGCGACCTCGCACTCGACGCGATTGCCAACGGCGACGGTCACGTGGTCGAGCACTGGGCCGATGTCGGCGCTGGCCGCTTCGGGGCTCGACCAGAAGTTGGCCCGGTAGTCGAGGTCGAACACGACATGCGCCTTGCGCTGCCGGATGGAGAGCAGCTCCCAACAAGTAGCCCGAGCCGGGTCCTTGGAGAACCATGCCCCGGTCAGCCACAGGATCGGGACGTCGATCACGGCCTGCCGGTCGATCTCATCGACTTCCACGGTCTGGTCGGGGCCGATCGGGTATCGGTACATCAACAGCTTGGGATCGTCGGGCGGATCCATCGCCGCGAACGCGAGCGGTGTCGGCAGCGACGGATGGGTGGACACGAAGCGAGTGTCGACTCCGAACTCGTCGAGCTTGTGCCGCACGTACACCCCGAACGGATCGTCGCCAACTTTGGTGAACACCGCGGCTCGGTGGCCGAGTCGCGCCGCAGCGATGGCGACATTGGTCGCCGAGCCGCCGATCGACTTGGTGAACGTCTGCGGATCGTTGAAGCTTGCGCCGGCGTCATTCGCGTACAGATCGACAGAGATCCGGCCAACCGTGATCAACTCGAGCCAAGGGCCGGGGAGCGCGGTCATCGATGGTCAGCGAATACCGATCTCGTGCTCGAGTTCCTCCAGTTCGGCACCACCTGCCATCAGACGGGTCAGCTCGGTGTGGGAGATCTCGTCCTTGGCGAAGTCGCCGAGGCTGTGCCCACGGTTGAGCAGCAGGAAGCGATCGCCGACCGGGAAGGCGTGGTTGGGGTTGTGCGTGATGAAGATCACCCCGAGGCCACGGTCGGCCGCGGCGCGGGTGTACTTCAACACGACGCCCGACTGCTTCACACCGAGCGCCGAAGTCGGCTCGTCGAGGATCAACACCCTCGCACCGAAGTACACGGCACGGGCGATGGCCACCGATTGACGTTCGCCACCGGACAGTGTGCCGACCGGCTGGTCGACGTCGCGCAGGTCGATGCCCATCTTGGCCATCTCTTCCTTCGCCGTCTTCTTCATGAACGCGCTGCGCATGATGACGCCCAGATGCATCGGCTCGACACCGAGGAAGAAGTTGCGCCACACCGACAGCAGGGGCGCTAGTGCAAGGTCTTGGAAGACCGTGGCGATCCCGGAATTGCGGGCGTCGCGGGGCGAGGCGAACTCGACCGGCGTGCCGTACATCGTGTACTCACCGGAGCTCGGCTGGTGCACGCCGGAGAGGATCTTGATGAACGTCGATTTGCCCGCTCCGTTGTCGCCGAGCACACAGGTGACCTTGCCGGCCTCGACACGTGTCGAGATGTCTTCGAGCGCCGTGACGTTGCCGAAGTACTTGGAGATGTGGCGCATTTCGAGCAGTGCGTGCTCGTCGGTCGAGGGGCTCATCGTGCTTCCTGCGCCTTCTTGCGAGTGAAGTTGTTGACGAGGACGGCCAGCAGCAGCACACCACCGAGGAAGGTGTACCGACCATCCGAGTTCCAGCCAGTGCTCTGCACACCGTTGGTCGAGATCGCCATGATGATCGCACCGAGCGAGGCGCCGATCACCGAGCCGTACCCGCCGGTCATCAAGCAACCTCCAACGACGGCGGCGATGATGTACTCGAACTCCAACCCGATGCCCTGGTTGGCCTGCACGGTGCCGTAGCGCAGTGCGATCAGGGTTCCGGCCAGGCAGCCGCACAGCGACACCGTGACGAACAGGCTGATCTTGACCGAACCGGCCGGAACGCCGATGGCTCGCGCTGCGTCTTTGTTGCCTCCGACCGCAAAGATCCAGTTGCCCCACTTCGATTTGGTCAGCACGAAGGCGCCGATCGCGGCGACGAGCAACCACCACACGACGGTCTCGCGGAGCACGTTCTGGCCGACGTTGCCTCCGGCCGCCTTGATCCTGGCGGCATGCGCCGCGGTGAAGTTGGTGAACACCAGTCGAATGATCAGCCCGATCAGCGCTGCAGCTGCACCGACGATCTGCAGCTTCTTGCCGAAGGTGTCGGCGCGATGGTCGGCACTGCGTCGCTTGACCATCGAGTACTCGAGGAGCGTGTTGGCCAAGATGATCAGTGCGCCGAGCATCATGGCGGCGAACATGCCGGTACGGAATCGCCGTGTCGCCGAGTCGGCCCGGACCACGACCGCCAGCACGACCACCGAAACGGAGACCAACGAACCCACCATGAACTGCACGTAGCGATTCGATCTGCCTGCCTCACCGCGAGCGGACAACATGAAGATGAGACCGCCACCGCCGAGGAGAATCATGGCGATGGTGCGCAACGCCTCCACCGTGGTGAGTTGCAAGAACGACAGCACTCCGGCCATCAGCAAGAGCCCGCCATAGGCGCTGATGAAGACGAGCTTGACCACCTTGGCGGCGTTCCAGTGCTCGCGCAGCGAGGGCAGCATCGAGCGCACCGCGAGACCGATGCCCGCCAGTGCGGCGATCGATGCGATCACTGGACGAAGGCTGTCGGCCGTCCACGTCAACACGGGAAGGCGCTGGTGGCGGTCGAATGGAATGTGCGTGATGCACGCGAGGAAGATGCCGACGATCCCCAACCCGACGCGCGCCGCGATGGACCTCGGGATCGCCGTCTTGACTGCGGCGACGCGGGGGCGGCTCTGCCAGCGAGTCATCGCCAGCCCGACGATCAGGACGATCAAGCCGGCGCCACCGATTACGCCGAACAGCAGGTTCGTGCCGACGCCATCGGTGTTCAGCAGTGCGACGAAGCCGACCACGACTGCGGCGACCCCTACCACCGTGACCAGCGCGGCGCGTGCGTTCACCGAGGGTCGGCGGATGAACGACTGCTCCAACAGGCCGTACAGGAACGCGACGCCGCCGGCGATGACGAGCCCGAGGAACAACGAGTCGCGCCCGCTGAACTCCTTGAACTGCCATTCGTGGGCGACCCAGGTCTTCCAACCCGCGGCGCCACGTTGCTTGGTGATCGAATCGACCTGAACCTTGCCGACGAGGCGTTGGGCCAGCACGACGACCATGCCTCTCACTGCAAAGAATGAGGCCAGCGTGACGATGAAGCTCGGTAGGCCGGTCTTGTTGACCATGTATCCGTTGAACCAGCCGACCGCGGCGGCGAGCAGAAACGCCGCGCCGATCGCCCAGCCGATGTTGATTCCGGCGCCCATGAACTTTCGAGACATGAGGCCGATCGTGATTGCACTGGCACCGGTCATCACACCCGACGACAGGTCGAACTCGCCACCGATCATCAAGAGGGCGACGGCAGTGGCCATGATGCCCGTCGGCGCGGCGACGTCGAGCCAGTTCAACGTCGAGTTGGCCTGACCGAAGGTGCGTGCGTTGCCCCAGAAGAAGATCCACACGATGACTGCGCCGATCAAGGCGCCAATCTCCGGTGAGATCAACCACCGCTGCATCGGGCCGCGATGCGACATTCGCTCGTCGGCGTGCACGACCGGCGAATCGGGCTCCTTGGTGTCACTCAATGGTACGGCTGTCGCTGTCATGGACCCCCCTGTCCGACGAAAGTTGACGATTTCAGGCTATGCGAAAACACGCCGACCGGAGTAGACGTGCGTCCATCTCCGGTCGGCGTGAGAGTGTTGGGGG
>JANYKU010000164.1 GCA_025358075.1 Ilumatobacteraceae bacterium | reverse complement strand
TCGATCGTCGCTGGGTCGGTGTTCACCTTCTCGTTGTCGCTGGGTGACTACATCGCCGTCGACCTGGTCGGTGGCAAGACCCAGGTGATCGGGTCAGTCGTTTACGACAACTTCTCTGCCGATCTCCCGTTTGCGTCTGCGTTCGCGGTGATTCCGGTGATCGTGATGGTCGCCTACATCCTGGGAATCCGCCGCACCGGGGCCCTGGAGAACCTCTGATGCAGTTTCCCCGACGTGTGCGCATGCTGTTCGGCGGTACGACCGGACTGGTGCTGCTGTTCCTCTACGTCCCGCTGCTGATCATCGCGGTTCTTTCGTTCAACACCGTGAGCTCGTTGTCGTGGCCGCCGAAGGGCTTCACGTTGCACTGGTGGCAGTCCGCGCTGCACAGCACGGGGGCGCGCGACGCGTTGCTCGTCAGTCTGAAGACTGCGTGCGGCGCCACAGCAATTGCACTCGTGCTCGGCCTGCTGGCCGCGCTCGCAGTCCACCGTTTCACGTTCTTCGGACGCGAGTCGCTGAACCTGATGATCGTGCTGCCGATCGCCCTTCCGGGCATCGTCACCGGCATCGCCCTGAATGCCGCCTTCAGACAAGCGGGTCTGGAGCTCGGGCTGCTGACCTTGATCATCGCCCACGCCACCTTCTGCATCGTCGTGCTGTACAACAACCTGCTCGCCCGTCTCCGCCGGCTGTCGCCGAACCTCGAAGAGGCTTCGGCAGATCTCGGTGCCCACACCTTCCAGACCTTTCGCTACGTCACGTTGCCATTGCTGCGCACGGCATTGTTGGCCGGCGGTCTGCTTGCGTTCGGGCTCAGCTTCGATGAGATCGTGGTCACGACGTTCACCGCCGGCGCCGGGTTGGAGACGTTGCCGATCTGGATCTTCCGCAACCTCAGCCGCGGCGAGCAACAACCGATCGTCACGGTGGTGGCAACCGTGGTGATGCTGATGTCGGTCATCCCGGTCTGGGTCGCGCAGCGACTGACCACCGACGACGGGCCATTGACGGGCGGTACCCGCTGAGCCCACCCCGATAGCGTGTCCACGTCATGCCGTGGATCTATCTCGTTCTCATCGCTGTCGTGCTCATCGTCGGGTTGGGCGTCGTCGTCGTCAATCGCCGACGCAGTGCCGCAACACCGCAGGCTCCGACACCACAACCCTCAGCCCACACCGAGGCACCTCCGCCGGTTTCGACCCCGGAGGAAGAGGTCGTCGTCGCCGAAGTTGCCGCCCTGCTCGGCGCGGAACCCGAACATCCCAACTTTCGAAGCCGCATGTCGAAAGCGCGGAGCGCGTTGGCCGGCACGTTGCTCGGTATCCGCGCTCGCAGTGGCATCACCCAGCAGACATGGGACGATCTCGAAGAAGCGCTGCTCCGTGCCGATGTCGGGGTGCGCGTCACCGACGATCTCCTCAGCGGTTTGCGAGCCAAGGTCAAGTCGAAGGAGATCACCGAACCGCACGAACTGCTCGACGCGCTTCAGGCGGAGATGGTCGGCCGACTGTCGAATGCCGACCGCGCCCTGACCTTCGACGAGACGCCTGGTGGGCCGAACGTGTGGCTGTTCGTGGGCGTCAACGGCGTCGGCAAGACCACCACGATCGGCAAGGTCGGAGCGCAGCAGGCGGCGTTGGGTCGCTCGGTGCTGATGGCCGCGGGCGATACCTTCCGTGCTGCGGCGGTCGAGCAACTCGGCACCTGGGCCGAGCGAAGTGGGGCCGAGCTCGTGAGAGGCAACGAAGGCGGCGACCCGAGCGCGGTGATCTTCGACGCGATCGAAAGCGCGACTGCTCGTCACATCGACCTCGTACTGGGTGACACGGCGGGCCGTCTGCACACCAAGACCAATCTGATGGACGAGCTCCGCAAAGTTCGCCGCGTCGCAGCCAAGGGTGCCGGCCGGGTCACGGAGGTGCTGTTGGTGATCGACGCCACGACCGGTCAGAACGGGCTTGCCCAGGCGCGCGAATTCGGCGACGCGACGATGACCGATGGCGTGGGTGTCACCGGAGTGGTGCTGACCAAGCTCGATGGTTCGGCCAAGGGTGGCATCGTGTTCGCGATCGAAACCGAGCTGGGCCTGCCGGTGAAGTTGGTCGGGCTCGGCGAGTCGATCTCCGACATGGTCCTCTTCGACCCACAGGAGTTCATCGATGCGTTGGTCAAAGAAGATTGACGAGCCCGGGAACCAGCGCGGCGGGCGGCAACGTCAAAAAGGCATGATCCGCTCACGCCGTCTTGCCCTCGTCGCCATCGCGTTCAGCTTCGGAATCGCCGCCTGTGGCGCTCCGGGCAGCAGCAGCAGCGCCACCACACCGCTTGCCAGTAAGCCGAAGGTGATCCAACTCGCCGGAAGCCAAGGTGTCTCCGCCGAGCGGGGGCCCGCTGGGGCGATGCCCACAGCAGGTGCCGCAGACTCGAAGGTCGCCTTCATGGCTCCGACCGAGTTCGTCTACGACGGAGCCCTCCCTGCGCTCGATGGTCCGGCCCCATCGTGGTCCTTCGCTCCCGGGCAGAAGCCCGCTCCTCAGCAGATCGCCAAGCTCGCTGCGTCGCTGGGCGTACAGGGCGAAGTGCGCACCCTGCCGCAGGATCAGGGCGGCGGCTGGGCCGTCGGTCCCGAGGATTACAGCGGACCGGTCCTGACGGTCGGCTCCGACGGGATGCTCAGCTGGTGGTTGAGCTCGGCGCAGACAACAGTAGGTTCTGGTTGTGCCATCACCTCCCAGGGCACCGCACCAGCGGCGGGCACCGGTGGCATCGTCAGCTCGGGAACCGCCGTCCTTGCTCCGCTTCCCCCCGACACCGTCCCCGCCGGCACACCCACCGAGTCGACCCCCGCGGTCGTTCCTGTTCCCGTGCCCGATTGCCCGGCACCGCAACCTCCGGCCGGTGTGCCGACGAAAGACGAGGCCCTCGCCAAGGCCCAGCAGCTCTTCGCGGCGTGGGGGTACGACATCAACTCGTACCAGTTCGATCAACCGTATGCCGACGAATGGAACGCCAGCGTCAACGCCTCGCTCGTCGTCGGCGGCATGAAGGCCCCTATCACGCTGTCGGTCGGCTTCGGCGCCAACGGCGCGGTCACCTATGCGTCGGGCTCGCTCGCCGTGCCACAGCAGGGTGCTGACTACCCCACCGTCGGCGCGGCCAAGGGCCTCGAGCGGCTGAAGACACAGCAGTTCCAGTACCTCGGCGTCGGTGGTCGCGGCGGCGGAGTGATGAAGGCCGCGACCAATCAGGTGGCGGTGCCGCAGACGGCGGTCGCCGGCACCGCAGTCGTGGCGCCTGGAGTGGCAAGCATCGCTCCGATCTGCCTGCCCGACACCAACGTCCCGATGCCGCCAGTTGACGCAACTGCACCTGCCGGCGCAAGCGCGTCAACCCCGGACATCGTCAATTGCGGCAACGGCAATCCCGAGCCCGTCAAGGTCACGCTGAACAGCGTCAAGCGCGACCTGACGATGGTGTGGGCCGACGATGGCACCATCTGGCTGCTCCCGGCCTACACGTTCGGGTCAGCCGACGGTGGCGTCTACACGGTGATCGCAGTTGCCGACGAGTTCATCCAGCAGCCCGTAGTGCAGCCGGCCACGACCGAGCCGGCGCAAGGTCCGAACTCCACTTCTCCGGTTCCCGACACCGTCCTCATGCCCGTCCCCACCACCAACGCCAGCACCTCGACCCCCCTGACCACTTCGCCCTAGGACGGCATCAAGCGCTGCGAAGCCGGGCCGATAGCCTTCGAGGCGATGTTCGACACACTGTCTTCTCGCCTCGAAGGTGTCATCAAGAAGATCCGCGGCAAGGGGCGGCTGACCGACGACGACGTCGACAACGTCCTCAAAGAGATCCGCACCGCGCTGCTCGAGGCCGATGTCAACGTCGGCGTGGTACGCGACGTCGTTGCCCGCATCCGCGAGCAGGCGGTCGGTGCCAAGCTCAGCCAAGCGCTCGACCCGGGGCAGCAGATCGTCAAGATCGTCAACAACGAGCTCACTGCGTTGCTGGGCGGCGAGACGCTGAAGATCACGTATGCCAGCCGGCCGCCGACGGTCGTGTTGATGGCCGGCTTGCAGGGCTCGGGCAAGACGACCAACGCAGCGAAGTTGGCGCGCTGGTTCAAGAGCCAGGGCCGACAGCCGCTGATGGTCGGTGCCGACCTCCAGCGCCCCGCAGCTGTGGAGCAGCTGCGCACACTCGGCCGCCAGATCGACGTGCCGGTGTTCAGCGAGCCCGGCGACCCGGTCAGCACGGCAAGGCGCGGTCTCGAAGAGGCTCGCCGGCTGGGCCGCGACGTGTTGATCGTCGACACCGCCGGGCGGTTGTCGATCGACGCCGAGATGATGGAGCAGGTGCGTCAGATCAGCCTGGCGGTGCAGCCCAACTACACGTTCTTGGTGATCGACGCGATGACCGGCCAAGACGCAGTCGGAGTCGCCGAGGCGTTCCACGCCACGCTGGCTATCGACGGGGTCATCATGTCGAAGCTCGACGGTGACGCCAGAGGCGGCGCCGCGCTGAGCGTCAAAGAGGTCATCGGCCGGCCGATCGCGTTCGCGTCCACCGGTGAGAAGCTCACCGAGTTCGAACAGTTCCACCCTGACCGCATGGCCGGGCGCATCCTCGGCATGGGAGACATGCTCAGCCTGATCGAGCAGGCCGAGCAGCACTTCGAAAAGGAGCAGGCCGAGGCCGCTGCCGAGAAGCTGATGGACGGCGAGTTCACCCTCGACGACTTCCTCGAGCAGATGCAGGCGCTGAAGAAGATGGGTCCTCTCGGCAACCTCCTCGGGATGGTGCCGGGAATGCCGAAGGAGATGAAGAGTGCTCAGATCGGCGATGACCAGCTCAAGCCGGTCGAGGCGATCATCCGCTCGATGACCCCGCTGGAGCGCCGCAAGCCGGAGCTGATCAACGGAAGCCGCCGCACGCGCATCGCCAACGGCAGCGGCACCGCAGTCGGCGACGTCAACCGGCTGGTCAAGCAGTTCAGCGAGATGCAGAAGATGATGAAGAAGATGGGCGGCATGGGATTGGGCAGAAGCGGCAAGAACAAAAAGGGACAGGGCAAGAAAGGCCGCGCCCTGCCGGCCATGGGCGGCATGCCTGGTGGCTTCCCCAACTTCAATTGATAGCCTCGCGTCGTTCTTATCGTGCAAGGAGCCCTGAAGTCGTATGGCAGTAAAACTGCGTCTCACCCGAGTTGGCAAGACCAAGCAGCCGCAGTATCGCGTCGTCGCCACCGACAGCCGCTCACCGCGCGACGGCCGATTCATCCAAATTATCGGCACCTACAACCCGCGGACCGATCCTTCGACGCTGAACATCGACAACGCCAAGGCCGTGAAGTGGTTGATGGACGGCGCTCAGCCGACCGAGCGGGTGAAGAAGCTGTTGGAAGTGTCCGGCGCGATGGCTGAGTTCACCGCCGCCCGGGCGGCCAAATGACCGATCAGCCGGCGACCGACCAGCCCTCCGAATCCGTCGAGCGCGCCAACGAGATCCAGGCGCCGACCGCGACCGCAGTGCTCACCCACGTCGTCCGCTCGATCGTCGACGATGCCGACGCTGTTCATGTCGATGCCGTCGAGGGACGCAACCGTTTGAAGCTCGAAGTCAAAGTTGGCCCTGGCGACCTCGGTCGCGTCATCGGCCGTCGCGGTCGTACCGCACAGAGCATCCGCACCGTCGTGCGTGCCGCGGCAACGCGTGACGGCGTCGAGGTCGACGTCGACTTTGTCGACTGACGCCCTTCGCGAGGTCGGGCGCATCGGCCGTGCCCACGGCGTTGGTGGCGAGGTCTACGTGCTGCTGATCACCGACCGGGTCGAGCGTCTTGCTCCTGGCGCGCGCCTGCTTGCCGGATCGCAGTGGCTGACCGTCAGCGAATCCCGTCCGCAACAGCAGCGTTGGTTGGTCCACTTCGAGGGCGTTGACGATCGCACCATGGCGGAGAAGTTGACGAACTCGATCCTTCTCGCCGAACCCCTGGTCGACGACCGCGATGACGCACTGTGGGTCCACGAACTGATCGGGTCGCGAGTTGTCGACCGGCAGGGTGTCGACCGTGGTACGTGCGTTGCGGTGCTCGACAATCCGGCTCACGACATCATCGAACTCGACACTGGCGCGCTGGTCCCCGTGACGTTCGTTCTCACTTGCAGTGGTGGAGTCACGACCATCGATCCGCCCGAGGGGCTGTTCGACCTCTGAGCTTGACGAGCGCTTGACGTGCATCAACGTCATTGAGCCGAACGGCCCATACCACTCTGCGAATTCGACCGCTACGTTGAGTGACACAGGGATGCCTTGATCCGCTGGCTGCAATTGGTCGCTTCGTCAGCGGGGAAGCTAGAGCGAAACCTTCCCGGCGGCATACCCAGACACACCTCCCTGTCTGGCCTCGAAAGCGGGAAAATCATGCGACAACTACGGCGCCTCTTCACAGCAATCCTGTTGCTCCTCGGTGCGATCACCATCGTGCCAGTGTTCAGCGGGCTCGCCAGTGCCCATCACTCCAACATCGAGGCCTCGGTGGCCTGCGACGGGACGGTCAGCTGGACGGCCAAGTCATGGTCGACCGGCGCCGAGGGCACCAACACCGACATCCGGGTCACCAAGACCGTCGGCACCACGACCACGCAGGTCGGTCAAGGGGCGTTCAACAACGCCAACAACTACCAGTTCTCGGGAACGTTCGCCTGGCCGGCGGGCGCCACCAGCATCACGGTCACGTCGACGCCAAACGCGGCGTGGGGTAACGGCGTCGTGTCGAACGTCGGCAGCTCGGTCACCGTCAGCAAGCCGACCAACTGCCCAGGTCAACCGGGCGTCAGCAAGGCCGTGTTCGAACACATCGGCCGGTCATGGTGACGGAACCATCGTCCTCACGCTGTCGAACAACGCCGGTGGCTTCGCATCCAACGTTTCGTTCAATGTGTACAACCCCGATCAGCTCTCCACGTTCAGCACCTATTCGGTTGCTGCCGGCCAGACCAAGCAGGTCACGTTCAGCGGCTTGGCGGATGGTTCCCACTCGGTGAAGATCACCTCCGGCGCCACGGATCTCAGCCAGACGTTCGCCGTCGACTGCGACTCGCCGATCCCGGCAACGTCCAAGACGGTCACCTGTGCCAACGGTGACGGGCAAGTCGTCGTGACCTTGAGCAACACCGGCGGCGAAGCCGTGGTGTTCGATGTCACCAACCCGAAGACCAACACGGTCGAGCACGTCACGGTCAATGCCGACAGCTCGACGACCCGCACGTTCTCCGGTTTCGCCGACGGCGACTACACGGTGATCATCAAGGTCGGCGCGGCCGACTACTCGCAGTCGTTCACCGTCGATTGTGATCACCCGTTGCCCAAGGTCTCCAGCTCGGTCGTGTGTGATTCGAACCACGACGGCGCCGTCACGATCACCCTCGCCAACGAGGGCACCGAGGCAGTCATCTTCCATGTCAACCCGACCACCAACGCCGTCGAGAACGTGACCGTCGCCGCAGGCGGCAGCACGACTCGAACCTTCGGAGGCTTCACGGATGGATCCCACGCCGTGACCATCACGGCCGACGGCCAGGACTGTCGGCCGCCACGCTCGTTGAGCACGAAGGCGACGTGTTCGGTGAGCATCAGTTGGTGGACGTGTTGTCGCCGTGATGACGATCGGCGGCGTGATGGTCAGGCGGTTGGCGTCGGGGCGGTCACTCGGTCGTCACTTCGGTGACGGCTGCTCGGGCTGAGGACTCGTCGACGATTGCTTTGTTGTCGGCGAAGGCGGCGACGAGTGATTGCACGGCGAGGTTGTTGACTGCTCGGGGCAGGCCGCGAGATACCTGGT
>JANYKU010000162.1 GCA_025358075.1 Ilumatobacteraceae bacterium | reverse complement strand
GCATCGTCGCGTCGCAATCGCGCCTCACAGGCGTTCAACATCGGGTTCGGCGCCATCGATCTCTACCAGGCGGTCGCCAGCCGCCGCGGTTGGTTTCCGCAGCGATGGTTCCGTTGGAAGACGGCCGACGATGTGCTGCACATCACCATCGGCGCGGCGCTGATCGTCGCTGGGCTGTGCGGCCATCAAGGCGGAGGTGTACCGCGATGCCAGCCGTCTCGATGGGCGGCCGTGCATCGTGCTCGACTACTCGAAGACGTCACGCGTTGCCGGTTGGGTTCGCGATGAGATCCGCGAGGTTGCTCCGCGGCTGTACCTCGGTCTCGTCTACGTGCGTTCCAGGCGTGCGCCGCTGAGGTTCTCCCTGCGGTTCGATACGCCGTCGGGTAGCGAGCCGTCCCCATCGCTGGAGAACGCTCACGCACATTGAGCCGACCTGAAGCGAACCCGTCGGTAGCCTGACTCGATGGGCGACCTGGTCATTCGACAGCGCTCGCAGGAAGTGTCCACTCTTCGTCGGCGAGTCGTGGTCGTCGTCTTCGGGGCGATCGGCGCCGCCGTGCTGGCTTGGGGCTTGCGGGCACACCCGGGCAGCGGACGGTTCTATCTCAGTACGTTCGCGCTGGTCGTGGTGTGGGTCGTGGGTGGCCCGCTCGCCGGACCCCTCCACCTCGGCTGGCACGTGCGCCAGGCTCACTTTCGTCGCCCCATCCTTGCGCCAATCGTCGTCGGCGCGGCCCTCGCTGCGATCTTTGTCGTCGGGGCGTTGCTGGTGCGTCACATCGTACTGTTTGCGGATCGGGTCGAAGGTCTGCTCGCCTACGCCCGTCATGGTTCATGGCCGGCCGTCTTGTCGCTTACGGTCGCCAACGGGGTTGCCGAGGAGGTGTTCTTTCGCGGTGCCGTCCAACCGGCCTTGCCAGAGAACATCCGAATCCCGGGCACCGTGTTGATCTACGCCGCCGTCACGATGGCAACGGGCAACATCATGCTGGGTGTTGCGTCGGTACTGCTCGGGACCGTGGTCAGCTTGCAGCGCCGAGCCACCGACGGCGTTCTTGCACCCGTGCTCACCCACGTGACCTGGTCGGTATCGATGCTCGTCTCCCTTCCGCTGGTTTTTCGTTGATCCTGGTTAGCAATGCGAAAGAGGGGTAAGCCTTTGTCCATGGCAATTTTCAGCGCCCGCAACATCTCCGCGTCCACTGTTCCAGTGAGTGCCGATCGCATCTGGACGCAGATCTCCGACCCTGCCTCCCTCACTGCGCTCACCCCGTTGGTCCGTTCGATCGTCGTGGAGGGAGAGCTCTGGCGGTGGCAGCTCGCCGGCATCGAGGCGTTGGGGGTCAGCGTCGCCCCAGAGTTCACCGAACGCATGGAGTTGATCGAGCCTCGACTCATCCGTTTCAACCATCAGCCGTCCGACGATGAGCATGAACGAGCCGGCGCCGACGGGACGTACGAGCTCACGCCGCACGGTGACGGGACCCGACTCAAGGTGGACATCGCCCTGAAGGTCGAGCTGCCGCTGCCTCGTCTGTCGGCAGGCGCGGTCGAACGGGTGATGAAGGCCTCGATGCAGCACGCGGGTAGACGGTTCGCGATCAACCTCTACCATCGACTTGGGCTCGACCCGTCAACGATCAAGATCAAGCAGTTGCGCAGCTGATGGCCACCTTCCAAGCCTTCGTGGTGCGCGGCACGACCGGGCCCGTGGTCACGCTCCACGCCGGCGTCGACTTCGCCGGCTACTTCTGGACGACAACCTCGCGGAGTGCGGCGAAGGTGAATGCCTTGCGTCACGACCCAGTTGCCGCGGTGCTCTCTCGAAAGCACGATTCGTGGATGCTTCGCGCAGGGCGGGCCGTCGTCGTCGATCCGGCTCGTCCGTGCGACGCGATACGCGAACTTCCCGTCTTCACGCTCGCCGGAACCGCGTTGGCACTCATTGCTGCGGTTTATCCCGAGCAGTTGGTGGGATACGCCGCCGACGGAGCTTCAACGCCCAAGGCGTGGAGGCTGCACAAACGGGTGCTGATTGCGGTGCGTCACGACGACGAGCTCTCCTGGACCGACGACGGAACCATCACACACCAGACCGCGCGATTTCGACCTGACGGCAACCCCCGTGACCGCCCGGATCGACTCCCGCGTACGGCAACAACCGTCCACGACGAACGCGGAGCATCGCCACTCGACGTCGACGGCTCGTGTTGGCTGGGACTCGACAGCGACGCTGGGCCCGTTGTGCTCCCGGGACGATGGAACGCGTCTCGCTCCGTGGTGCGCGTCAACTCCGCCGTCCTCACGGCCATGGACTCGTGGCTGCCGGGTCGGGCCTGCGTGACGATCGACTCGAGCGACGCTGCACGACCTTCCGACAAGGCCGGGATCATCGCCCGCGGCGAGGCGACCCCGGGGCGAACGCGATCTGGAACCAGCTCGATCGTGGTCGACGTCGATGCCATCTCGACGTGGAGCGGCTTTCGAACCGGGGTCATCGCGGCCTGATCGAAACCACGCCACGTATGTGAACATGGCGACATGCCGGACGACCGACCGCTCTCCCCCGCAACCATCGCCGTCACCGCCGGACGTCCATCGGCCGCCGGCGATCCACTCAACCAGCCGATCGTGCTGGCATCCAACTTCCGCTCGGGCGGCGACTACACGCGCACCCACGGCACCGACACGTGGGCCGCGCTCGAAACTGCGGTCGGAGCATTGGAAGGCGGGCGGGCGATCGCCTTCGCCAGCGGGATGGCGGCCGCAGCGGCCATCGTCTACGCGCTGACGCCAAAGGTCGTGGTCATCCCAACTTTCAGCTACCTCGGTGTGCGCTCGCTGCTTTCGGAGTATCACGCACAGGGCCACGTCGAGCTCCGGCCCGTCGACATCACCGACACTGCACAGGTGGTCAGCGCCGCGGTCGGGAGCGATGTGGTGTGGGTCGAGACACCGACCAACCCGACGCTCGACGTCGCTGACCTGCCGGCGATCGCCGCAGGTGTCAATGCAGCCGGCGCGCAGATGGTCGTCGACTCCACCTTCGCCACGCCGCTCTTGCAACGGCCGCTCGAGCACGGAGCGACCATCGTGCTGCACAGCGGCACGAAGTTCATCGGCGGTCACAGCGACCTGTTGATCGGCCTGTGCGTCACGACCGATGACGATGTGTACGACCGGCTGGTGAAGGCGCGGACGTTCCAGGGCGCTACTCCCGGAGCACTCGAGGCCTTCCTCGCATTGCGCGGCCTGCGCACCTTGCCCATCCGTCTCGCCGCGATGCAGAAGAACGCGGCCGTGCTCGTCGAACGGCTGCGAGCCCATCCGGCCGTCGCCGACGTGCGCTACCCGGGTCAAGGGGCGATGGTGTCGTTCATCGTCAACGGCGGAGCGACCGCGGCCGACGCCCTGTGCGAAGGCGTGCGCATCGTGGTGCCCGCCACCAGTCTTGGTGGTGTGGAGACCACCATCGAGCGTCGCCAGAAGTACGCCGGCGACGCGCACGTGCCGCCGGGCCTGCTGCGAATGAGCGTCGGCATCGAAGACGTTGAAGACCTGTGGGCCGACCTCGACGCCAACCTGTCGCGCTGACGCTTCGCCGACCCGCACCCGAACCTCCACCCTCGCCAATAATCAGAGGGTTGTCACACCGTGACCGTCTCAGGGACGGTCATGGCGCGACAACCCCCAGTCAGTTGATGACGTCGTCGAACACGGTGTAGGTGTTGCGGCCAGAGGTGCGGCTGTTGTTGTCGTGGCTGGTCAGCTTCAGCGTGTAGCTGTGCCCCGCAGTCACTGCAGTCGAGACCTGCACCCAAGTGCCGGTGTTCGTGCACGTCTTGGGCAGAACCGTCGTACTGACACTCGCGGTGTTGTCGACGAGTGTTGCCGTTGCCCAATCGACGCTGACGGTCTCGGGGCAGCGCACCCAATACCAGAACGACAGCGTCGGGCCGTTGGCGACGAAGGTCTGCGTGACCGAGGAATCACCATTGGTGCGCGAATTCACGCTGCCGGCCACGGCAGCCCTGGCGCCGGAGTGCACCGGCGACGTCGCAATGCTGGTCGTGCCGGCACGGCTCCATCCGGTGAACGAGCTCTCGAATCCACCGTTCGTCAGGCCCGGGATCACCAGCGAGACAGTGGCTGTGTGCGTCACGCCGCTGGCCACACCCGTGACGGTCAGGGGGTAGGTGCCCGCAACCGCGCCAGTGGGCGTGATCGTGAGCGTCGAGGATGAGCCCGCGGCAACCGACGTGGGAGTGAGCGAGGCGGAGGCCCCCGATGGCAAGCCGCCGACCGACAACGCAATCGTTCCGGGAGCCCCGAGGGTGACCGCGGTGGTGACCGTCGACTGACCGGACCCGCCGTTCGGTACCGTGACGGAGGTCGGGCTAGCGGTCAACGAGAAGTCGTCGGTCGCGTTGGAGACGATGAGGTGCGAGACACTGCACCTGGCGCCGTCGTTCGACCATGTGCCTTGCACCGGGAACGAGCCAGAGGTGAGGGCGATGTTCTGCGCGCCTCCGGTGCCACCGACACCGACCCACGCGCACTTGTCGCCGTTCTCGTACCCGGCGGCGTCCACCCAACCGCCGGCGGGGTTCTGGTCGGTCACCGTCTCGGCGTACTCGTGACCTTCGACGATCGTGACACCGTCGAGCGCGCCGCCGGCATTGACGTAGCTCGCGCCGCAACTGGCACCGACGTCGGTCACGTACGGCATGTTGGTGAACGCGACGTCACCGTAGGGCGAGGCGGCCGCACCGCCGACCAGGGTGCTGTCGCCGTTGTAGTCGTGCCAAGCACACCACTGCAGCGGGTTGTTGAATCCGCCCGGGTGGGTGCCGGTCGGCGACAGGATCACGTACTGGGCGTTGCGATTGGACGCGGCAGTGGTGTTGAGGAAGTGCGCTGCAGCCAGCACCGCCTCGGCCGCCAGATCGTGATCGACCGGGCTCGTCGCACTGGACCCCGACGACGTGATCGCTGTGGTCGACGGATCGACCCACACTCCGGCGAGCGCTCCACCGGTCGGGTACCCGACGTGCCTGGCGGCGGCCGAGCAGGTCACGGTGCCGACGGCAACGCCTTCGCAGTACTGCGACATGACGCCCGACCACAGTTCGCCGCCGGTGCCGAGCCCCTTGAAGAACTTCTGCAGCAGCGGGGCAACGCCACGAGAATCGCCGGTGAGCGTGGTCTCACCCGAACCGTTGATGCCTGAAGTGCCCCACCCGGCACCCCAGAAGATCAGGTACACCTTCGGCGGCCCGGAGGTGACACCGATCCCGTCGACACCGCCGTGGTAGGTCAGTTGTCCAGACCCTGCCGCACCGACCGCCGGCTTCGGCGACCGGTTGCGCGCACCCTCGACAGTGGGATGCTCCACTTTGTGGCCATGCCGATTGGTGGCCGGATCGACTCGGGCCGCCGCGGCGTTTGCAGGCAGACCCGACACACCGATCGTCAACGCACCGGCGAGGAGCGCAGCGACTACTGCCCTCCGACGCCTCGTCGCGGTCGTTACCATGTTCGAAGATGTGACCTTGCGCATCGAAATCCCCCATCCCATCGCCACCGAAGTGACCCGCAGGATCGGGAGGCTACTTCCTCCGTGAGAGCGCGTCGTCGATTTGCCCAAACCTTGAGAGATCCCGAACGCTCGAGGTCGCGCCGGCTGGCGCTACGTTCTGACCTCCAAAGTGATGTCGACGCCAGTCAGCGCTTTGCTGACCGGACATCCCACTTTCGCCGCCTGAGCCGCGGCTTCAAACCCAGCGGCGTCGAGCCCGTCGACGTCGCCTGAAACGATGAGCGTGATCCCCGTCAGCCGGAAACCACCGGCCGGATCGGGACCGAGGCTGACGTCGGCCTCGACATCGAGCCTCTTCGGCGTGCCGCCTGCTGTGGCTACCTCATTGGACAGCGACATCGCGTAGCACGCCGAGTGAGCGGCGGCGATCAGTTCCTCCGGGCTTGTCGTACCCCCAGCGTCGTCTGCCGCTCGCTTGGGAAACGACACCTCGTACGTGCCGACCCCAGAGCTGGTCATCTCCACCTGCCCTGAACCTTGCTGCAGCGTTCCAGTCCAAGCCGTCTTCGCCGTTCGTGTTGGCATCGTGTCCTCCGTTCGCGCCTGCGATCACGGAGAACGCTACGCCACCGCAGTGCGGGTCAGTTCAGGAATGAGGTGATCGCCGCGGCGGTCTCGTCGAATCGATCCCAGTACAGCATGTGGCCGCTGTCGAGGTGCACGACATCGAGCTGGCCGCCGAACAGGGCAACCAGTCCCGCCTCGATGTCGGGAGTGACCAGCTCCGCTCGGTCAGCCACGACGAGCAGCGCCGGGACCACGTGAATCTCATCCGGCAACGGCGTGCAGACCTCGCCCCACGCGGTCACCACGGCGGGCTTGTGGAATCGGAAACGGAACCGCCCGTCTTGGCCTTCGACCAGGTGTTCGGCGATGTCCTCCACAACACCGGGATTGATCTCGTCGCCGAGCCCGGCGTTGCGGGCGATCGTGGCTTGCTCAACAGTGGCCCAACCGGGATCATCGATCGTATTGGTCGCCGCTTGCGAAGTCTTCTCGCCGGACTGCGCCAACGCCGGGTCGAGCAGCACGAGACGGCGGACACGATCAGGGGCAGCGACCAGCAGCGCCAGGGCGATCGCTCCGCCGTACGAATGGCCGACGACATCGACGGCACCGAGGCCATACGAGTCGAGAGTGTCGACAAGATCGGCTACGTGCTGAGGAATCGACCATGGTCCGTCGTACGTGGAACGTCCATGACCGCGGAGGTCGACAGCAACCGTGCGCCGGTGAGACAGCGACTCCTCCGCGAGCCGGCGGTAGCGGCGGCCATGGCCAGTGACACCATGAACCGCGAGCAACGGGTCGCTCGTCGGGTCACCGAACTCGTGAGTGTGCAGCACCGCCATCGGCCGGAGCCTACGCGGCCGAGTTAGATCAGAGCGGTTCGTCGTACGGGTCGGGCTGGCTGGTTGCTTGCCTACCCGGTGATGGCTGGGCGACGAGCTGGGTGAGATGCGGGCCGCAGAACTGCTCGCCCTTCTGCGGGGCGTTGTTGCACGGCTTGCCCTTGTTGGTCGTCGCTCGACACGTTCCCGGATTCGGTGCTTCGCGCGCCGTAGCCACGGCTGTCTCGGTGGAGTCCGGCGCGAGGAGCGCCGTTGCCGGGTAGCGGCATGCTCCGTGGTGGTACGTCATCTTCTTGTCGACGAGAACTGAGGCGATCGGGTCACCGACGACGAACTGCTGTTTGCACGTGGCGCACGTCCCGGCGTACCTCGCCGGCATCGTCGGTTCGGCACCGACGGCACCAAAGTCGTCGTCACCACCTCGTGCTCGGTTGACGTTCATCTTCGCCATCGAGTCAAGTCTGGCAGCTCATGGCGAGACCACACCGTGCGTTGACAAGACGTGACTGCGTCGTCAGCGCACGCGCCTCATCTCGACCAGTGAGGTGGAGACATCGAGAGCTGCTCCGCCGGGCGCAAGTCGAGGCGTCGCAACAGTTGGGCGTTTGCCGCAACGATGATCGTCGACAGTGACATCGCCACGGCGGCGAGCGCCGGTGGGATCGTCACCCCAGCGAAGCGGAACGCGCCGGCAGCGATCGGGATCGCCGCGAGGTTGTAGCCGGTGGCCCAGACGAGGTTCTGGATCATCTTCCGATAGCTCGCGGAGGAAAGATCGATGACGCCGATGACAGCGCGAGGATCGTCGGAGACGAGAACGACACCGGCTGACTCGATGGCGACGTCAGTGCCGGCGCCGATGGCGATGCCGACGTCGGCGCGGGCGAGGGCTGGCGCGTCGTTCACTCCATCGCCGATCATCGCCACACGCAGACCGCGTTGCTGCAGGGCGGAGACAGTTGCGTCCTTGTCGGCAGGAAGGACTTCTGCGAACACCTCGTCGATGCCGAGGTCGGCCGCGATCGCGTCGGCGACCTGCCGGGCGTCTCCGGTGAGGAGGATGACCCGTTTGCCGCGGTCGTGGAGCGCAGCGACAGCCGCTTTGGATTCGGGTCGGAGCTCGTCGGCGACGGTGATCGCTCCGACGACCTGTCCGGCGTCGACGACGTAGATGACGGCGTTGCCACGCCGACGCCAGTCGTCAGTGACCGCGACGAGCTCGTCGGGTTCGATGATGTTCAGGTCGCGCAGCAGGGAGGGTCCGCCGACTCGGATCTCGCGCCCTTCGACATCGGCGCGCACGCCGCGACCGGTGAGTGCTTCGAATCCGGCTGCGGCGGGCAGCGGTCCGGCGGCTTGTGCGGCGGCGATGATTGCTCGGGCGATCGGATGCTCGCTGTCACCCTCCGCCGCGGCGGCGAGTCGAAGCACTTCGTCGTTGTTACGGCCCGCAATCGCTGTGTGGCCGATGACGGCATGGTTGCCACGGGTCAGGGTGCCCGTCTTGTCGAACAGCACGGCGTCGACGCTGCGCATCCGCTCCAGCGCCAACCGGTCCTTGACGAGGATGCCGGCGCGGGCCGAGACCGATGTCGAGATCGAGATCACCAGCGGGATAGCCAGTCCGAGGGCGTGGGGGCAGGCGATGACGAGCACGGTGACGACGGCGACGATCCCTGTTGATGGATGGCCGAGCGCGGACCACACGATCATCGCCGCGACGGCAGAGGACATGGCTACGTAGAACAACGCGGCGGCGGCGCGGTCGGCGAGCGCCTGCGCCTTCGATCTCGACGCCTGGGCGTCGGCGACGAGGCGTTGAATCCCAGCAAGAGCGGTGTCGGCACCGACCGCGTCGACGCGGACATGCAACGCCGAATCGGTCGACACGGTGCCGGCCACGACGCGCTCACCCACACTGCGATGGACTGGACGGGACTCACCGGTGATCATCGACTCGTCGAGTGTCGCCTCGCCTTCGATGATGGTGCCGTCGGCCGGGACGCGTCGCCGGGACGAACGAGCACGACATCAGCCGGGTGAAGATCGGCGATGGCGACTTCCTCGACGTCATGTCCGATCATGCGCTCGGCCCGGTCGGGCAACAGAGTGGCCAGCGCCTCGAGCGCCCCCGAAGCCTGGCCGATGGCTCGCATCTCCAGCCAGTGACCGAGCAGCATGACCACGATCAGCGCAGCGAGCTCCCACCAGAAGTCGAGATCACCAACGCCAAACGTCGAGCCGAGCGACGCGGCAAAGGCGACGCTGATCGCCACAGCGATCAGCAGCATCATCCCCGGCGTGCGTTCGCGGACCTCGCTGACGGCACCGGACAGGAACGGGCGACCCCCGGCGACGAAGACAACCGTGCCCAGAACCGGGGCGATGACACCTGCGCCCCAGAAGGTCAGGTGGTAGCCGAACCAGTCCTGGACCATCGACGATGTCAGGACCACGGGAACGGCGAGCAGCAGGTTCCACCAGAACAGTCGGCGGAACACCTCTCCGTGGGCGCCGTGCCCGGCATGTCGGTCGTGCCCGGCATGTCGGTCGTGCCCGGCGTGAACGTCTCCGCCGTGATGGTCGTGGATTTGTTCGGTGTGGTCAGGGCCGGTGTGGTGGTGCTCGGTCATGGGATGCATCGCCGACCTCCTTGTGGGTGGTTCGCGTTGACAACAACATCGTAAACCTTCCATCGCAGTGGAAGGTCAAGAGGTATTCTGTCCGGGATGAGGATTGGGGAGGTCGGCGACGCGGTTGGGGTCAGCACGAAGACGTTGCGGTTCTACGAGTCGATCGGGTTGCTCCCCGACCCAGTGCGCACCGCGTCGGGGTACCGCGACTATCCGGCCGAGATGGTTGAGCGAGTGCAGTTCATCCGCGACGCCCAGGCAGCCGGCTTGACGCTGGCCGAGGTGACCAGCGTGCTCGAGCTCAAAAACACCGGTCACCGTTCATGCGAGCACACCCTGTCGCTCGTGCAGCGTCACCTCTCGAGATCGATGAACGGATCACGACATTGCGTGAGACCCGCGTCCGACTGGCTGAGCTCGCACGGCGGGCCGCTGGCCTCGACCCTGTCGATTGCACCGACCCGCAGCGCTGCCAGGTGATCGCCCACATTCACTAACCCGTCGCAGCAGGCAGTGTGACGGTGAACTCGGCGCCGCCACCAGGTCGGTTGGCGGCACGGACGGTGCCATGGTGTGCCGCAACAAGTTCAGCGACGACAGCGAGCCCGATGCCACTCCCTGGCGTGTCCATGACGGTATGCCCGCGCCAGAACCGGTCGAACAGGTGGGGAATGTCTTCGTCGCGCAGTCCCGGGCCGGTGTCTGCGACATTGATCTGTGTCGTGTCGTGCTCGCTCGTGGTGGTGACCGTGATCTGCCCGCCGGGTGGCGTGAACTTGACCGCGTTGGCGAGAAGGTTGACCATGATCTGTTGGAGCCGGTCCGGGTCGGCCAGTGCCAGTACCGGTTGCCCGGCTTGTGTGATGGTGATGTCCCGCTCGGCGGCGAGCGGGGCGAGCAGATCGACGGTGCCGCGAGCGAGGTCGGCGACATCAACGGGGATGGTGTGCAGTCGCAGCCCGGCTGCCTCGGCGGCGGCGAGCGTCTCGAGGTCGGCGACGAGGCGACGGAGGCGGACGACTTCGTCGTGCAACGAGCCGATCGTCTCCGGTGTCGGTTCATCGATGCCATCGAGGATCGCTTCGGTGTTGCCCTGCAGGATCGTCAGCGGGGTGCGGAGCTCGTGGGCGACGTCGGCGAGCAGGTTGCGGCGCAGCAGATCCTCACGGTCGAGGTGGTCGGCCATGTCGTTGAACGCGCCACCCAGGGTGCGCAACTCACCGGGTGCGTTGGCGAGATCGACGCGGGTGTCGCGCCGCCCCGCGGCGAGATCACCGGCTGCCGTGGTCAGCGCGGTGATGGGTCGGGTGACGCGCGCCGAGACGTAGATTGCGACGACCAAGGCGACGCCGACGGCGATGGCGATCCCGGCGAGCGCCGCCCGCGACAAGGCGTCACGGACGTGTTGTTCGGCGTCCATCGTGTTGATCGGGAAGCGGAGCATCACCGCGCCGACGTTTCGCCCGTCCAAGATGACCGCCGCAGACACGGGGTCGGCGCGGGGAGCTTCGACGGCGGCGAGGCCGTGCATGCGGGCCATCATCGTCGCCAGTTCATCGGTGGGGGCGGCAATGACCGCACCGGTGGCGTCGAGGACGGTCAATGTGGCCTGCCCGCGCGCGGCGACGGTGGCCACGGCGTACAGGTCTGCGCCTGTCCAGCCTCCCGCCCGCTGGTAGGCGTCGGCTGCTGCTGCGGCGGTGGCGGTGAGATCGTCGCGGCGACGCTGATCTGACAACACGGACACCTCGGATCGCGAAGCGGCGATCATCAACACGCCGAACACTGCGACCGCCGCCACGGCCACGGCCAGGAAGGCGAAGGTCAGCCGGACGAACAGCGGACCGAGGATCCTTCTACTGGTCACGGTGCAACCCCAGCCGGTATCCGGTGCCGAGCACCGTTTCGACGATCGTCGGGTCGTGCGGGTCGAGTTCGATCTTGTGGCGCAGGTTCTTGACGTGCGAGTCGACGGTGCGTTCGTACCCCTCGAACTCGTAGCCGCGCAGACGGTTGATCAGTTCCACTCGCGAATAGACACGGCCAGGAGTGCCGGCCAAGGCGATCAGCAGCGACCATTCGGTCGGAGTCAGATCGACCGGCTGGCCGCGCACGACCAAGTCGTGACGGTCTTCGTCGATGACGACCGTCCCGTCGCCGAACGACGTTCGCGCGGTGGTGCCGTGGCTCGTACCGCTGCGTCGCAGGACCGCCTGCACGCGCAGGACCAGCTCGCGTGGGGAGAACGGTTTGGTCAAGTAGTCGTCGGCGCCGAGTTCGAGACCGCGGATCCGGTCCGCTTCAGTCGACTTGGCCGTGAGCATCAAGATCGGAGTCGATACCGGCGTCCGGAGACGGACCTCGGCGGCGACCGTTTCACCGGACACATCAGGAAGGTTGAGATCCAAGACGATCAGATCGATCGGGTGGGTGTCGAGCATCGTCAACGCCTCCGCACCCGAGCCGGTGGTCAGTACAGCGAGCCCTTCGCGTTCCAGATAGCGGCGGATCAGTTCGCGGATCTTCGCCTCATCCTCGACCACGAGCACGGTTGCAGCCATCAAGTGCTCCTTTCAGCACCCCACTATCGTGCCGCCACCAGCGTTCAGCGCACATCCCCGGTCGAAACCGCAGGACGAGCACGCCGCCTCCACACCATCTCCACACCCGCAGGCGATGGTGACAGTGACACAAGGAGGCGACTCACCGTGAGACGCACATTGATCCTCACCACCATCGGTACCGTCGTTCTGACGATCGGCCTCGGCGTCGGTGCCACGATGGCCGGCAGCTCCTCCATCTCGGGGGCGGCCAACATGACCTCGATGATGAACGCCGCAAACGGCGGGCACATGGGTGATATCGACGACATGACCTCGATGATGAATGGGGTCGACATCACCTCGATGATGGGCACCGGCGGCATGGACGCCATGCACGCGGCGATGCACGATGCACTCGCCGGCACCGTCCCCGCCGATGTCCTCGCCGCCTGCGACGCAGCACACGATGCGATGACCACTTCGACGGCACCGGTTTCGGCCAACATGCCCGGCCACGCCGCGCACCACCCCGGGACCCAGCCGTGAGTCACCGCGGCAACCATCTCCTGCCGTGCGTGTTCGCTGCGATCGTGGCAGTCGCCGTGCTCGCCGCGTTCGGCGCCAACCCGATTGCCGCCGGCGTCGGTGCCGCCTTCCTGATCTGCCCGATCGTCATGGGCACCGTCATGTGGCTACTGATGCGCCAACCGAAGCACTCGACCCCGGACACGCAAAGCCAGACCGACAGTGAGCCGGAACGAGCGACGGTGAGCCCACGATCATGAACGCTGATGACACCAACGTCGACCAAGTCGACCCCAACGCCCCGGGGCCGGCGACCGGCGAACCCGAAACGGGTGGCTGGTTACGGATCGTTCTCGCCGAACTTGCGCTCGTCGCCCTGATCCTCGTCGGTGTCGGCGTGCTCGTCCGTGGTGCGAGCGGCGCCGATCCCAACGACAGCTTCGCCGCCCCGAAACCGGCGACCGTGTCCCTCGCCAACTTGCCGTCGGCGATGGCCGACACCTACCAATACGCGGCCGACCACGCCGAGCACTTCACGGCGATTCCGTGCTTTTGCGGCTGCCAGCAAAGCCTCGGGCACCGCAGTCTCGAGGACTGCTTCGTCACCCCGGGTGGCGACTGGGACGCCCATGCCTCGGGATGTGGCGTGTGCACCGCCGAAGCGATCGCAGCCAAGGAACAGCTCGATAGCAACACCCCGATCAACGAGGTCCACCGGGCAATCGTCGCCCGTTTCGGGCCACCACCGACCGCCTGACAGGAGACAGAGATCATGACCAACACCACCACCCGCGCCAAGCAGCACCGGCGAGCTCACCGTCGCAACCAGGTCCTGGTCGCCCTCGCCGCGGTCATTGCCATCGGCACTGCTACAGCAGCGATCGCTGCCGTCGCCTCGGGCGGCACACCGACGGCCGGCGCGGATGTCCGTACCAGTGAAACAAACGCGATGGGCATGCCCGTCATCGAAACCCCCGGCACCGCGAGTGGCACCGCCACCGCCGCGGCGATCACCGCCAGCCCATCATCGTGGGCGCTCGGCGTAGTGCCATTGAACATTGCCGTGCGCCCAACCTGGACGATCCACAACACCGGCACCGACGTCGTCACCATCGGTGAACCGCACGCCCAGATCAACAAGGGCTGCTGCCCCGGGGCGTTCACCTTCGCCGGACCGATGACCCTCGAGCCAGGCGGCCAGACGTCGTTCAACTTCGAACTCTCGATGCATCCGGGGATGGACGGCCCCCACGACATCACCGTCCACGTCCCCGTCCAACACACGGACGGCACCACCGACACCGTCGATTTGTCCGTCAGCGGCGACTTCCATGACTGAGCGGGGACTGCATAGATGGCGTCACCTCGTCACCCACCTCGCCATCGCCGCACTACCGCTCGCCGCCATCGCCCTCAGCGGCTGCTCGAAGAGCGCCTCAGCCGACACCGTCCCGGTGTTCCAGGTGCGCCTTGGCCACTACACGATCGAACCCGCTGAGCTGACCCTTCCGGCGGGCAGGTTCGAACTCGTCGTCACCAACGTCGATGCTCAACTGCCGCACAGCCTCGTCCTGTTGAAGCGTTCGACGCAGGTCCTCGCGCCCGGGCAATCGCAAACGCTCGTCGTCAAGGCCGGCCAGGAACCGACCGTCGGCGACTACGTGATGTTCTGCGACGTCCCCGGACACCAGCAGATGGGCCAGAAAGGTGTCGTCCACGTCGTCGACGCGGCGACCCTACCGACGACAGCCGGCTAGCACCAGTGAAGCCGGAGCTCATAGCAGTGCCTCGAGGCCGACCATTGCGTCCGTGGCGGATGGCATGGCGCGGATCTCCTCCTTGATCTTCGATGCGGCTTTCCGATAGGACGGTTCGCTCAGCAGTGCCATCACGCAATCGCGCACGGCCTCAGCCGAAAGCTCGTCTCGCAGCAGCCGCCGACCTGCACCGGCGGTGACGATCTGCTCGGCGTTGCTCCATTGATCGGCACCTTGCGGAACCACCAGCAGGGGCACTCCGTGGGCCAGAGCGCCAAGCACCGTACCCGACCCGCCGTGAGCGACCACGGCGTCACACCACGGCAGGACTTCGTGCTGGGGGATGTAGCTGCGGATGATCACACCCCTCGGCTGGGGCCCGAGCGTCGCCGGGTCGTTCTGCCGGCCGACGGTGACGATGACATTGACACGATCGTGCAGTGCTTCGATCACGAGGCGGAAGACGTCGAGGTCGGTGTTCCAGATCGTCCCCAACGTGACATACACGCTGGGCCGGTGCGGAAGGTCTTCGAGCCACGCCGATCGCTCGGTGACCTGCGTCTCCCCGGCGGCTGGCCGCATCGGCTGCACGGCGGCGACATCGGCGATCTCTGGGTTCTGCAACGCCGGCGGACACGGGTCGACGTAGAGGTACCGGAACATTCCGGCGAGCGGATGGGGTTCGAGTCCGCGGGCTCTCGTGTAACGAACGTTGAGCCGGTTCAACACGGTGATGGTTTCGTTCGACCAGAACCCGGAATCGACCCGCACCGTCAACTCGCCAGTGGCCCCGGCGCGACGGACACGGGCAATCACCTCTTCGATGAACCGGCGGGCACCGCGTTGAGTGTTCGCTGATCCTTTGCGCATCCGCGCCTGGACGATCTCGCCGGTGTCAGCCCGGGTGGCCAGCAGCGGGTGATAGCCCAACTTGTGGGTGTAGCCGTAGCTGGCACCCTGTTTGAGTTTGCCGTCGACTTCGCAGATCGTGGAATCAATATCGATCACCAACGGCTTCGAACCCGGTCCAACACCGAAACCCCAAGCCCGTTCCAACGTCTTGCCGATTACGGCTTCCAGTTGGCGGACATGACCGAACGTGAACGCCCGCAGAAACGTCCCCAACGTCGACGGGGCCATCACCGAGTGCCCGAGCACGGCCCCGGTTGAGCCGGCGCGGAGGACGTCGGCGTGATCGATGTGCGTGCCGCCCGCGATCATCGAGTGAACCAACGTCAACACCTTGCGCCCGGGCAGGGCCCCACCGACCCTGCCGATCAGTCGCACCGTCGAGTTGACCAGGGCCTCCAAGCCGAGCCGGCGGGTCAAGGTGGCCACCAGCAACAGACCGGCATTGGCGACCAGATTCGGATCATCGAATATCACCTCGATCCGGTCAATATCGTGCGATACTCGCGTCACTGAAAGTGTCTCCTGACTGATACCTCAATGGGGCTTCAGATACCACCATTGTCCCAGCCCAGGAGACCTTTCACGCGGATACGCGCACCCTCACCACACCAACCGGTCGGTGAATCCAGGCTTAGAGCGCGCGCCGGTGGAGTCAGGTGGTTGGGTTCCAGCGGTCGGCCTACTTGACGAGTTTGACGGTGATCACGAGTGCGACGGCGAGTGCGATCTGGTCGAGGCGGTGGTGGATGAAGCGGTCGGTGTTGCGTCGTAGTTGCCCGAAGTTCGACATCCACGAGT
>JANYKU010000110.1 GCA_025358075.1 Ilumatobacteraceae bacterium | reverse complement strand
CGAGCGCGCTGGTTGGCGAGCGGTGGCGATGCCGAGTGAACATGGTGGCTGGGGTCTGACCCTGGAGCCGGTGTTGCTCGGCCTGATCGTCGCATGGTCGGGTGCCGGTGTGGCGTTGGGTGTCGCTGCGTTCGCCGCGTTCTTGCTTCGAACACCGGCCAAGCTGGTGGCGGTCGACGTCCGGCGCGGGCGTTGGCTCGATCGATCTCGCCTGGCGCTGCGGATCGCGATCGTCGAACTGATCGTGCTCGGATCGGCAGTCGGATGGGCGGTCGCGTTCGCGGGTTGGTCGTGGCTCGCTCCGGTGGTGATTGCCGGCCCGCTGGTGGCGGTCGAGTTGTCGTTCGACATTCGTAGCCGCGGCCGCCGGCTGCTGCCTGAGCTGTGTGGTGCCGTTGGTATCACGGCGGTCGCCGCGTCGATCGTGCTGGCAGCAGGCCGCAGTGGCGGGCTCGCCGCGGGCGTGTGGCTGGTGTTGGCCGCTCGTGCTGTCGGGGCGATCCCGTTCGTGCGCGTTCAGATCATGCGTCTGCGTCGTGGTCAGGGACCGGTGTGGCAGAGCGATGTGGCGCAGGTGGTGAGCGGCGCCGTCGCGGCGGTGGCGGTGATCGCGGACCGTCGCCTGGTGACCGGTCTGGCCGGCGTCGTGGTGTTGGCGGTCACGCAGTCCGTGTGGGTGCGCCGTGCGCCGATCCCGGCGAAGCAGGTTGGTCTGCGACAGATGGCCGTGGGGCTTGCCCTGGTCGCAGTGACGGCGGTCGGGGTGCTGTGGTGAACCGGCGTCATGCGTCTCCTTCGAGAAGGAGAAGCAGATGGTGACGATCGATGTGTCGACGACGTTGGCCGAGGCGGTGGACGCGTCTCCTCAGTTGGCGCGTGAGTTCGAGCGTCGCGGTCTGGACTACTGCTGCGGCGGTCGCCGAACGCTCGGCGAAGCGTGTGCGCTGATCGGCTTGGACCCGGCGGCGACCGTCGCCGAGCTCTGGGAAGCGGCAGCGACATCGGGCTCAGCGGAGTGGACGACGATGACGGCGGACGTCCTCGTCGATCACCTCGAGGCCACCCATCACCGCTATCTCTGGGACGAGATGCCCAGGGTGACCGGGCTGGTCGACAAGATCGTGGCGGTCCATGGTGCCCGACATCCCGAGCTCGTGGAGGTTGCGTCGTGCTTCGCGCGTGTGCGCGCGGATCTCGAGCCACACATGGTGAAAGAGGAGCGCATGCTGTTCCCGATGATCCGAGAGCTGGCGACCTCAACCGCGATGCCGTCGTTCCATTGCGGGTCGCTGCGGAACCCGATCTCGGTGATGTTGAGCGAGCACGACGCCGTCGGCGACCTACTCGCCAGGCTGCGGCAGCTGACCGATGGCTACACACCACCGGCGGACGGCTGCGCGTCGTATGTGGCGTGCTTCGCGGCGATGGCGGAGCTGGAGGCCGACACTCACCTGCACATCCACAAGGAGAACAACGTCTTGTTCCCACTGGTGGTGCAGCTGGAAGCCGAACGGGCTGCGATGGTACGCGGATGATCGGAACCGCGAGTCCGGTGCCGCCGACCGAGGGCGGCGATCCACCCTGCTGGAGTCACCTGCTCGAGGACACCCGTGAAGACGTCGTCGACCGCGACGACATCGAACTGTTGGTGCGCAACTTCTACCGCGACGCGGCGATGGACGATGTGCTCGGCCCGGTGTTCGAAGCCGCCCACGTGAACTGGAACGCGCACGTCGCGACGCTGATCGACTTTTGGGCCTGGCAGCTGTTGGGTGAGCCCGGCTATGGCGGGCAGCCTCTCCGAGCGCACGAGCCTGTCCACGCTCGGACACCGCTGTCGCATTCGCACTACGAGCGGTGGGTCGAGCTGTTCTGCGACACCATCGACGCGTCGTTCCAGGGGCCGTGTGCCGAGATCGCCAAGGGGCGGGGACGCAAGATGGCGGCGGCCATGGAACGCCTGCTTTTGGGCGTGTCGGCCAGCGGCACAGCACCGATCGAACCGATGTGGCGGCGCGTTGATGGTGCCCCACGCGACCCGCAACGTCGCTGCTCAGGTCGGATATAGGGTGTCGGCGTGAGCCGTTCTACGAACCATCTGGATCGGCGCGGGCTGGTGTGGGGTGTTGTCGGTGTCGCGGTCGTGGTCGCACTGACGTTCATCGGCAGTGATCGTCTCGTCTGGTTCGACGCGGCGCTCGTCGGCTACCTGTTCGGCGTCATCTTCGCCGTGTTCGGTGTGGCGTATCGGTACGCCGTCTGGTTGCGCCGGCCGCCGACGGCGATGCTCAACCGCCGAGGCTGGGAAGCATTCCGGCAACGCAAGGCCCGCAACATCGCGGCGCTGCCGTCGCTCGTCGCGACCCACCTGCTGACGCAGGGGTTCATCCGTCGCCGATCCCGTGCGCGCTGGCTCGCCCACCAACTCGTGTTCTGGGGGTGCATCCTCGCCGGGCTGGTGACCATCCCGCTCACACTCGGCTTGTTGCACTTCGAGAGCGTCGGACAGCAGGCCGACCGCTACCAGGTGTACGTCTCGCGTGTCGGCACGCTCCGCTTCGATGCCGAGAGCATTCTCGGCTGGCTCATCTTCCATGCCCTCGACATCGCCGCCGTCCTGGTACTCGCCGGGGTGTTCATCTTTCTGCGCCGCCGATTGCGTGACCCGGGCGCGATGGCGGTGGAACGCTCCGGCGACTTCCTCGCCCTCGCCGGGCTGTTCGCCGTTTCGGTGAGTGGGTTGTTCCTGACGGTGTCGAGCATGTGGCTCGAAGGCCGCTTTTACTCTGCACTGAACACGATCCATGCACTGACCGTGATCCTCGGGCTGATGTACCTGCCGTTCGGCAAGCTGTTCCACATCTTCCAACGCCCAGGCAACCTCGGTGTCGCCTACAACAAGCGCGCCAACGCCGAAGGCGAACCCGCCGTCTGTCGTCGCTGCGGTGAACCGTTCGCCAGTGCCCAGCAGATCGCAGATCTCAAAGAAGTGCTCCCGCAGGTCGGGTTCGACTACTCGATCGATGGCGGTGGCAACTACCAGGACACCTGCCCCCGTTGCCGGCGCGCACTTGTCACCCTCGCCCAATCGGCGCGAGTAGGAGGGTTCGGCTGATGGCACGACCACCGATCACCGACGAAGAGCTCATCGCCCGCTACGGGCCGCACCTCAACGAAGCCCCACCTGGCGGATGGGACGCGGGTCTCCAGATCGACAAGGTCGTGAACACACACTGTTGCTTCTGTGGTCAGCAGTGCGGCATCAAGCTCAAGGTTCATGACAACCTGGTGGTCGGATTCGAACCGTGGTACGACTTCCCGTTCAACGAAGGCAAGCTCTGCCCCAAGGGTGTGAAGCGCTACCTGCAAGGCGGTCATCCCGATCGGCTGCTGCACTCGATGGAACGCGACGAAACCGCACCCGGCGGGTTCCGCAACATCACCTGGGATCAGGCACTCGATCGTGTCGTGTCCGAGATCCGACGAATCCAGGCCGAATACGGCGACGACGCGTTCGCGATGTTGTCCGGGGTGTCGCTCACGAACGAGAAGAGCTACCTCGTCGGCAAGTTCGCCCGACTCGCGTTGCACACCGCCAATCTGGACTACAACGGCCGCTACTGCATGGTGTCGGCCGGCACCGGGAACAAGAAGGCCCTCGGTGTCGATCGGGCTCCCAACCCGTGGAGCGACATCCCGCTCGCCGACGTGGTGTGGGTCGCCGGCTCGAACGTCGCCGAAACGTTCCCCATCACCACGAGCTACATCTGGCGGGCCCGTGATCGCGGAGCCAAGCTGATCGTGCAGGACCCACGCGTCGTTCCCCTCGCCCGCACCGCGGATCTGTTCCTCCCGGTACGGCCGGGCACCGACTCGGCGCTGTTCGGTGCCGTACTGCACGTCTTGGTCGATCGCGACTGGCTCGACCACGACTTCATCGACGCCCACACCCTCCACTTCGACGACGCGGCCGCAGCCGTCGCCGACATGACACCGGCCTGGGCGGCCGGCATCACCGGCGTGCCGGCGGCTCGCATCGAGGAGGCTGCAGAACTGTGGGGCACCTCCGCGACCGGGATGATGCTGCATGCCCGCGGGATCGAGCAGCACACCAAGGGCGTCGACAACGTACTCGCAGCCATCAACCTCGGACTCGCCACCGGCAAGTTCGGCAAACCGGGCTGCGGCGTTTCGACGATCACCGGGCAGGGCAACGGCCAAGGCGGACGCGAGCACGGGCACAAGTGCGACCAGTTGCCAGGCAACCGCGACATCACCAACCCCGAGCACCGTGCCGCCGTCGCGAAGGTGTGGCACTGCGACGAGTCCGACATCCCGGGCAAAGGCCTCCCCGCGCAGGAACTGATCGAAGCGATCCACGACGGGACGATCAAGGGACTCTTGTCGATCTGCTTCAACCCGGCAGTCTCGGCGCCTGATGTGAACTTCACCCGCGAGGCACTCGACAAGCTCGAGTTCTATGCGGTCATCGACTTCTTCCTCTCCGAATCCGGGCACCACGCCGACATCGTCATGCCCGGGTCGCTGCACGAGGAGGACGAAGGCACCTCCACGTCCGGAGAGGGACGGATCATCAAGATCAACGCTGCCGTCACGCCACCCGGCGAGGCCCGCCGTGACTGGGAGATCCTGCTCGACATCGCCGAACGTCTGGGCAAGAGCGAGTACTTCCCGTACACGAACACCGAAGAGATCTTCGAGGAGCTCTGCCGGGCCAGTACCGGCGGCACCGCCGACTACACCGGCGCCACCTGGCGACGCATCGAGGACGAGATGGGCCTGTTCTGGCCCGTCCCTGAAGCCGGCCACCCCGGCACCCCGCGGCTGTACGAAGGCGGGAAGTTCTACCATCCCGACGGCAAGGCACGCTTCCACGCAGTGCCGTACAAGCTGTCAGCCGAGGTTGTCGACGGCGACTATCCGGTTTTGTTGACCACCGGGCGGGTCGTGTCGCAGTACCTGTCGGGCACCCAGACTCGGCGCATCGCAGCGCTCGTCGCCCAATATCCGGAACCGTTGTGCGAGATGCACCCGATGCTGGCCGAACCGCTTGGCATCGCAGACGGCGATCTTGTCACGGTCACCTCCCGGCGCGGCACGATCACGTTGCCGGCCCACGTGGTCAACACCATCCGGCCCGACACTGTGTTCATCCCGTATCACTGGCCCGGTCACAAGGCTGCGAACCAGCTGACCATCCGAGCCGTCGACCCGCTGTCGAAGATGCCCGAGTTCAAGGTCGCTGCCGTGCGTGTCGAGCGCGCGGGCGGCCACGTCGAGACCACCGACGTACGTGACCTCACGCTGCAGGACGGCAGATCATGAGCCGAGGTCGCTTCGGGATCGACGACAGCCCTGTCTTCGTCATCGACCAGAGCCGGTGCATCGGCTGTGAGGCGTGCGTCCAGGCGTGCGCCGAATGCGGCACGCATCGCGGGCAGTCGCTGATCCACCTCGAGCGCGTCGACCGAGCCACCAGCACGCAGACCGCGCCCATGGTGTGCATGCACTGCGAGGACCCGACGTGCGCGCAGGTGTGTCCGGCCGACGCGATCAAGCAGACCGAGGAAGGCATCGTCCAGTCAGCGCTCAAGCCTCGCTGCATCGGTTGCTCCAACTGCGTGCTCGCCTGCCCGTTCGGCGTTCCCAAGTACGTCGCCGACTTCGACCAGATGATGAAGTGCGACATGTGCACGGACCGCACTTCCGAGGGTCTCACGCCGATGTGCGCTTCCGTGTGCCCCAGCGAAGCACTCTGGTACGGCACGATCAAGGAGTTCAACGACACCCGTAGCGGTTCGCTGTTCCGCGACTTCATGTTCGGCCGCCAAGAGGTCCGCACCAAGGTCTACACCGTCATCGACGACGCGCTCGGCGGCCCGCTCGACGTCCTCGCAGGGGTCACGAGGACCTGGCTCGACGACCCCTTCGGCCTCGACCACGTGCAGGCGACATCATGAACGGCAACATCGAACCGATCCCCGTCGCGCCGCCGTGGAAACGCGACTTCCCCTACGAAGCGTTGTCGGAGGAAGAAGTCACCCGCCGCGAGTTCGCCCGCTACCTCGTCCTCGGCGCCGGCACCATGGCAGCAGCAAACGTCGGGCTCGCTGTGTGGACCCAGTTGCGCAGCATCAACGCCGGCGAACCGCGCGCGATCACCGAACTCGCTGCAGTCGAAGTCGGTGGCACCTTCCTGTTCCACTACCCGGGTGACGACGACCGTGCGATCCTCGTCCGCCTCACCGACACCGAGGTCGTCGGGTTCAGCCAGAAATGCACCCACCTCGGCTGCGTCGTCTACTACGAGCACGACCAGCAGCGCTGGCACTGCCCGTGCCACGAAGGCAACTTCGAAGCGCGTACCGGTGCGGTCATCTCCGGCCCACCGACGCGACCACTCGGCCGCATCGACCTCGAAGTTCGCGCCGACGGCATGATCTGGGCGCTCGGGCGCCAGACATGAAGACCTCCGCCCGCGGACAGCGCACCTCGTCGGCCGTCGTGCTCTACGTCATCATCCTCGTCGCGTTCCAAGTGTTCCTGATCACCGTCGCCGTCGAGGCCTTCCAGACCGACACCGAGTCTCTCGCCTGGGCAACCGCAGGAGTCTCCGTCGCCCTCTTCGCCGCCGCAGCGGCCTTCCTGCGCTACCTGCGACCATGACGGCCGCCACCACAGCCCAGCCCGAACCACCGCCCCGCGTCAACCCGGTTGCGGCGCTTTTCCCCGGCTACTTCGCGCTCGTGATGGCAACCGGGATCATCGCCATCGCCGCCAAACAACAGAAGATCGTCTGGCTCGCCGAAAGCCTCTACCTCGTCACCGCCGCTGCGTACGCCGTGCTCGTCGTGCTGTTCGCGATCCGCCTCATCGTGTTCACGAAGCAACTCTTCGACGACTTGACCAGTCATGCGAAGGGGTTCGCGTTCCTCACCATCGTCGCTGGCACCAACGTCCTCGGCAGTGCATCGGCACTCATCCACGGCTGGTGGACCGTCGCCGAGATCCTCTGGTGGTGCAGCCTGCCGCTGTACGTGATCCTCGTGTACTCGACACTGATCGCCGACGTGCTACGCCACGACAAGCCGGGGCTGGGAGCTGGTATCAACGGCTCGTGGTTCCTGCTCACCGTCTCCACCGAGTCGATCGCTGTGCTCGGCGCACTGCTTCTCGGCCACCACCCCAACGACCTCCTCGGCTTCGTCTGCATCGCCGCGTTCTGCCTCGGTCTCGTCCTCTACCTGATCGTCATGACCATGGTCTTCCTGCGCTGGACGTTCCAACCGCTCGAACCCACCGAAGCCGACCCGCCCGCGTGGATCGCAGCCGGCGCGGTCGCGATCACCGTTCTCGCCGGCTCGAACCTCCTCGCAACCCGCACCGTGTCGCCACGCGTCGACCGGCTCGCACCACTTATCGAAGGTCTCGTCACACTGGCGTGGGCCACGGCCACATTTTGGTTCCCGCTCATGGTCGCGATCGGCGTTTGGCGCCACATCGTCCGCAAGGTCCTGCTCCGCTATCACCCCTCCTACTGGGCGCTGGTCTTCCCCCTCGGCATGTACGGCGCTGCGACGTTCAAGATGCGCGCTGTCGTGAAGCTCGACGCACTCGAGTGGGTTCCCAAGATCACGTTCGCCGTCGCACTGGTTGCCTGGATGGCGGCCTTCGTCGGCGTGCTCGTCCAAGGGGCACGCGCCGCACGACGCTCATCGACCAGAGAAGTCGAGAGGCCAGATCACTGATCCCTGCAAGCACGAAGTCGCTACAACGGTGAGAGCATGTCGCCGACTCGCACGGCGCCGGGCTGTATGACGAGCGCGCCCACCGCTAGGCAACCGTTGCGTTGGCGATTGATCGTTCGCAGCACGTCGAGGTCCCGCTTGACACCGCCAGCCTGTGGGCGCGTCGTCATGACGCACCGCTGGATGCGCATGTCTACATCGAGTACCGCGTCGCCGAGCGCCATCGTGGTTCCAACAAGAGCATTCTCGCCCTCGCCGTCGAGGTAGACGTTGGAGCGAAACCGACGCCGATCCCATGCCCCGATCGTTGCAGTCGAAACGAGCGAGACCCGTGCATTGCCGGAGTCGTGGAACGCGCCTCCGGCTCCCTCGAACGGCGCCCACTCGCTCGACGCCTCGTCCTCGAAATCGACCGGGTTCTCGTAGCGACGCCTGACTTCGGAGTCAGCTGACCGCAGCGTCACCCGCCGATCGAGCCACGCCGACAAGGTGTCGTCGTCGCGGGTCACCGAACCGTTAGGCAACGTGATATCAGCACCGCCGTCGCTGCCCAACCGGGCCGACGCGAACAGCAACTCCGGGACACGTCGTGCGGTCAACCCGAAGCCGGTATCAACATCGAAAAGCGCGAACCGACGATCGCCCTCGAGTCCAGCGCTCGTCACAGCCGCCAACTCGAGCCGTTCACCCTGGAGCGACTTGACCGGGTACCGCCACAACTCGAGCACTCTCATCGAGCGGACCCTATTGGGGTCCGTCCAGACCTCAACGAGTCGGATGTCAGTGGCCACCAGGAACTGCCCACTGACGGCCAACAGTCCTTCGCCGCGACGAACGCTCAGCGTGGTGGGTCTTCCGGCCTCGACTGCCCCGTCGATCGCTGCGTATCCGGCGGTCCGGGACACCCCCAGCCCTGCAGTTGGGGACGAGCATTCTGGGACACTTGTGCTGCCGCGGAATTAAGAACGGAGCGCTGGCTTGGACAGCCTGATCGGGCGCGAAGTAGCCGAGGGACGGCCACGATCAGGGCAGCGTCGTGTTGTGCTCGTACTTGACGCCGGTGGCGCCGGCGATCAGAGTGATCGCCAACCGCCGCGGAAACAGTCGAAACCTGTTCGAGGGTGACCGCGCATCTGGAGGTAGTCCCATGGCGGGGCATCCACGAGCGCGGACGGGTGCGCCTGTGAGATTGGTTTGATAACGATTGAGCCCTTAGCTAAGTTGCTGAACTTCCGGTACGCACAGGAGGTTCGAGGTGATCACCGCTGAGCAGACGCAACTGCAGAAGAACCTGCTGCCACGCGGGTGGGGCCGCTTCGGGAAGGCGATCGACCAAATCACAACGGTTGCCGGCGCGGATGAGTCGTTGATCGCTGCGTGCGTGACGCTGAACCCGACGTTCCACCATCGGGCGATCACGCTGGCCGGCGGCCTGTTCGAGCTGCGCCAGAGCACCAACGTGGTGCTGGCGTTGATGGATCGGCGTATCATCGTCGTCGCGACGAACGTCGCCGGGTCGCCGCAGAGCGACCACACCATCAGCCTCGAAGGCGTCACCGTGGTCGATCACGGCAAGAAGGACCTTACCCTGCGCTGGTCGGAGGGTCAGGCCGAGTTCAAGGGTGCAGCGAAGACGATGCTCGGACCCTTCGTCAGCGCCTTGCAGGCCCGACTGGCGGCTGCCGGCTGACTGCGCCGCGGTTCAGCCGGGGCGCTGGCGCCGACGAGGCCGGCCCAGTCGACGTTGGAGATCTCGACGAACTTGCCGGTGCCGCCGCCTGCATCTCTTCGCCGTTGCTCCAACGCTGTCCAGGCGCTGTAGCAGCCCTCTGTCGCTGGAAGGCCACGGCGGTATTGGACGTGCGCGATCACGGGTTCCACCGTAGATGTGCATGCTCGGGCTACCAGCGCCCTTTGCGTCGACGCCGACATTCGACGGCCCGATCCGATCTGCCTCTCGGCGCCCTTTCCGCATCCGATCATGGGCAATCTGCTTTGAGGGAACCGATGACCGTGGATGGGCGTCCAACTGGCGTGAGAGTCACTCCGTTCCGCCCCGTCGCGATAGCCATTTGCTTGGGTCTTTCGGTCGTCGCCTGCGCTCGCACCGGTACGCACACCACGGCATTCATGAGCCACCAGTCCGACGTTGGACGGGACTGTTTCAGCGCCGACCCAGACCGCGCGGATGAATGCGATCTGGTGACCGTGGGGCGACCAGGGGTGACCCTCGATGGCGTCACCGCATCGGTCCCCGATCGGGCAACCATCCGCGATCAATTGGTGCTCGCCGCTGCCATCGCTGTTGACCGCGAAGATCCGGTCGGGTTGGGGGTCAGCTTGCCGCGTGAACATGGACAGTAGAACCGTCCGGTGACAATGCAGGGTTGACATCATCAGCGTTCCGTGGTGATCGTCGCTCCGACTTCGCGCAGCGCCCGGGCCGCGTCGTTTCGTCCCGGAGTCGTGGTTGCCGGTGAAACCACGAGAGTGCTCGTCGAGCGGCTTGGAGCTGTCGACGCTCAACGGCTTGGACGACGAGTTGGGCGCCTCACGGCGGATGAGATGTGGGCGGTTGACGACGTGAGCCGTCCATAGCTGCCGATCCGCGCCATCGCGGAAATACGCGAACCGAGCAGAAGGTGCGCTCCAGAACACGTGCGAGCCGATTGGCCGACGTCGTGTCGAATGGGCTCCGGGTTATTCCGGTGATCGGTCGCGGTTATTCCGGTAATCCGAGAATGGCCAACGTCGGGCCGGCCGGTCGGCGGCAGCGCAGAACGCGCGGCAACGAGCCGCGACAACGGCCGCGATCACCCGTATAAACACGCGCATAGCCGGCAGGGAGGATGTGGTTTGGGGGAAGGTCAGATTGTGTCGGGTGACGAAGTCGCTGTATGCGCCCTCGTCGCCGGCCCAGGCCACTCCGACGAATTCGACTTTGCCGTCCCACTTGATGTGTGCTGCCTCGACCGAGGCGGCTTCGTTGTTGCAGACGCTTCAAGTTGGCGCCCAGAACCAGAACACGGCAGGTCGTCCGGCGAGTGAGGTGCCGTCGAACTCGCCGCCGCCGGCGAGTGGTGCGCTGAACTGAAGCACGCCGGATCGCGGACCACTCGACGAGTTCGACTTGTTGTTGCCACATGCGGCTGCGCTGAGCGCGAAGGCCGTGACCGTGGCGAGAACGACGACGACGGTGCGAACTGCGTTCGCCCGCGTCCTCACGCTGGTGCGCTCGTGGCTCGTTGTGTGGCGGCGAGCGCGGCGGCGACATGCAGGAGGGTGATGACAGCAGCGAGGGCGGCGATTCCGGCTCGTGATTCCTTGATCTGGTGGACGAGCTCGGCGACGTCGAAGGCGGTGAACACGGCGGCGAACGCGACGGTGGTGATGAGCAGCAGCCGAAGGTTCAGGCGCCAGGTGAGCACAGCCAAGGCGAGGGCAACGATCGCGGCGACGACCACGAGCGCCGTGGATTCGAGGTTCACGCCGAGCACGGTCTCGGGCGATGATTCCGTGTGGCCGGCCGGTTCGGTGGCGGGTTGCTCGGCGAGCGGAGTTTCCGTACCGCCGGACTCCGAGGCGTGTGCGGTCGTCTCGCTTGCGGGTTGTTCGGTGTGGACGGTTTCGGCGCCGGTTGCGGTGTGATTACTGGTGGCGTTGCGTTCGGCTGCGACGCCGATTGCGAACAGTGCGGCGCCAGCGATGAGCAACGAGCTGAGCAGCCAACGCGGCTGCGAGATCTGGCGCAGGGTCATCCACGTGCCCGAATGGTCGGCATTTCGACGGCAACGGGCGATGTGGTGTTCTCGCGGGCGTCAGCGCGACGCCGGCGACGGAGCCGAAGCACGACGATGACGGCGATCGCGCCGACAAGGACGGCGATGGTGCCGAACAGCGCAAACCCGGCGGCGGTGCCGACGCCTATGGCGGCGAGGAACCCGATGATCGGTCCTGCGCAACAAGCCGCACAGGCGGCTGCCCCGACCCCGACGATGGCGGCATTCTCCCGTTTGATCTTCATGCTGGGGTTCCAAACAGGGACTGCAGCACCGAGAAGGCGTCGTCAGGTGAGCGGACTTCGAGGGCGATGCCGCGGGTATCGACGGTGATCGAGAACCCGAAGAACTGACAGCAGTCCTGCTCTGCGGCAGCGAGCCGCATCAGTTCATCGAGTGGCGTTCCCGGTCCGAACGTGGCTCGCAGCCCGCCATCGATCGGATCCCGGCGCACGACGTGTGCGAGGAGACGTTGCCATTCGTCGAGGCGGCCGCGCATCGACTGTGACCCGAGCGTGCACGCGATCGGTACGACACCATCGGCCCGGTCGGCCTTCCTGCCGAGGGTGACAGCCTGCGCAGCCATGGCGTCATCGTCGCCATCGGTGGCGACACATCCGCAGCTGTCGTCGCAGGGACCGTCGGGTCGGTGCAGCTCGAACGTGGTGCCGGCTCGTTGTAGCTCGGTGGTCAGGGTCATCAACTCCACGATCTGTTGTTGCGCGCTCGCCAGTTTGTCGGCGACAACCCCGCGGAGTCGGTCCTGCACGGGTCCGCATTGTCCGCCGTCCCAGGCCAGAGCCAGATCGGCGATCTCGTCGAGGCTGCAGCCGAGCTGTTTCGCCCTGGCGATGAACGCCAGGCGATCGAGGGTGCGGTCGTCGTAGAGGCGATAGCCGGCTGGCGTTCTGGTCGTCTCGGGCAGCAGCCCGATCTGTTCGTAGTAGCGCAGCGTCGCGGCAGTGAACCCGCTGCGATCGGCGACGTCTTTGATCTTGTACCCGGTGTTCACCCACGCAGGGTAAACCTTCAGGTCGACCTGAAGGTCAAGCTGTTTCTAGAGTGAGCGTGGCGCGTTGATGATCACGTTGACGCCGATCTGGCAGATACAGGCGCCGACGAGATCGAAGCGGTCGGGCCGGGGAGATCACCTGGTTGATCGCCGCCAATGGCGATCCCGTCGCCGAGTCGATCCTCGACGAGATGTACCGATTCCCGGCATCATCACCGACGGCTTCCCAGGTGTCCCTGAACGACCAGGTCGAAGACCCAACGACGAGCCGCGGGTGCACCCGAACGTCCAATGGCTGACTTCGTCGGAAGCGCCGGCGCGCACCGCCCAGCAACGGACGCCTTGGTGATCGCTGTGCCGCTGCTGTGTCTGTGAGCGCAACGAACCGTCACTTCACAAAACGGTCAACCCAAGAATGGCCCCGCACGTTGTGGAAGCCAGCGCCCGCAAGACACGATGGCGCCTTGGAACAATCCGCAGCGAGAGCCGACACGACGAGAATGCATCGCAACGGAGTGCGGCTGGAGCGCGTCACGTTGGGCTGGAACATCGTCGGCGTGATCGTGCTCGCTATCAGTGCGACACGTGCCTCGTCGGTCGCGCTGGCAGGGTTCGGGCTCGACAGCCTCATCGAGATCGGCGCCAGCACCGTGGTCCTGTGGGAGCTCTCCGTCACAGGCGAGGCCCGCCAACAACGCGCATTGCGCTTGATCGGCGCAGCATTCGTCGCGCTCGCGATCTACCTGTTGGCCCAATCGAGCGGCGCGCTGTTTACGGGCCATCACGCCACCCGGAGCACCTTCGGCATCATCTGGACCGCGACGACCGCCGCGGTCATGTTCACTCTCGCCGGAGGAAAGACCCGTACCGGCCGGGCTCTCGGAAGCCCCGTGCTCACTACCGAAGGCAAAGTCACCTTCATCGACGGCGTTCTCGCGGTCGCGGTCCTTGCGGGCATTTCGCTGAACGCCGCCGTTGGCTGGTGGTGGGCCGATCCTGCCACCGGGTTGGTCATTGTCTACTACGCCGCCCGCGAAGCACACCACATCTTCACCAACCACACCGGAAGCGACTGACCATGTGGTGGCGCGCGCTTCTCGCGATCGCAGGCGGGCTGCTGATCGTCTGGTTGGTGATGCTCGCGCTGCTCTGGCGGGCACAGCGACACTCAGCCGACAAGACACGATTGCGCGACGCCGCGCGGCTCGTACCCGACGTCGTGCGACTCCTACGTCGCCTCGCCGGAGACCGCACCCTCGCGCGCTCGGTCCGCTTCCGATTGTGGCTGCTGCTGATCTATCTGATCTCGCCGATCGATCTGATCCCGGACTTCATCCCCGTCCTCGGCTACGCCGACGACGCGATCATCGTCGCGATCGCCCTTCGCTCGATCGCCCGCCGAGCAGGACCTGAAACCCTCGAACGACACTGGCCAGGAACCCCCGAAGGCCTCGCCACCCTCCTCACCCTTGCACGCCTAGGACCCCTATCCGGAACCACGTAGACGCCAGGGGGTTGCCGGACCCTCGAGAAGTGAGAGATCCCGGGTTCCCGAGACCATCCGCGTGCTGGCTCCACATCGCCCTCAGATGGCCGGCCTGTTCTCATCCGCCCTTTTGCCGCCCTCACCGAGAGTGACCTCGATGTCGAGTTCGCTGGCCTGGTGCTTCGCGATGCCGGATCCTCTGCTGGGGGGTGAGTACCCCCAGATTCCCCCGTCCGTTTCGGCTGTCTTTCCCCTGGTCACAGCCTTGCGGTCATCCGGGGGAATTCGCCGCCCTTGCCTTACTTCTACAAAGGTCCTGGTCAGAGCCTATTTTCGGACAGAGTGGAGCTGGGGGGAATCGAACCCACTGTAGCCCTGTCGTCGGGTAGGGCTCAGTGGTGCCCCGTACGGCTTGAGCTGGACGTTTGACGCCAGCGCCGCTGGTACGGATGTTGAACCGTGGTGATCGCTTCTACCGAATGCGGTAGAAGTTCGGTAGAAGTCAGAACCCACCCATACATTGTCGCCAAGTTCACGCAGCGTGACGAGTCATCCCACTCGGCTTGGCGCTCTCGCCCGGAGCAGCGCCTGGAAGCCGCGTTGCTGTGAAACATCGACTGGCCGTCGGGAACGTCGGTCTCGTGGGGCGAGTCGGACCAGCCAGCAAGCCGCCGTCAAGTGTCAGGGCTTGTCGCGTCATCGTCTCGACCTACGCCTCAGCTGTTCAACGAGTTGCTTGTCAACCACGACGACGACGTCGACCACTAGACCAACAAGGGGCACGCTGCGAACGTCGGCTTCCTAAACTGAAAACGGAGATTCGAATCCTCCCGGGAGCGCCAAAGACCTGGTAGATGATTGTTTCACGGCTGCTAGACGACGAGGTCCCTGGGCGTCACCGTTCAACGCTGGGATCGGGTTGTTCGCCAGATCTTCGACGGGTGCAGGGCCGGGAACCGCGAGGACATCGGTTTTCATCTCCTCGAGCCGTTCCGCGATCTCTGGCGCGTAGGGGTGGAGTTGGTCGATGAGAGCGCGGAGCTGGGCCCGGGCGGAGTCATGATCGGGCTGAACGAAGATCGTGCGGATCGGTCGGACCCAAGAAGCACCGCAGAACTGAAGTACCAGGTGCCTGGAGTACGCGTTGCCGACCCAAAGGCATGTCAGTGCGGCGAGGTGCTGAAAGGTGTCATCAAGCCGTGGGAGCGCAAGGTCTTCGGTACCGCATGCACCCCGGAGACACCGATCGGAACATGCATGGTCTCGTCAGAAGGCGCGTGCGCGGCGTACTACAACTTCGGGCGTCTCCATCGCGAGGCAGCAGTGACACTGGACGCTCCCGCGCCGTTTCAGGGGTGCCGCGAACGGGAATACAGCAGGCATGACAACGTCATCTCTACGCCATGGGACTGCTTCCATCCACAACCCGGTCGGCAATCTCACCGCCCAGCATCCAGGAGTAGTCAAGATTGGACGAGCCGGCTGGTTCGCCAAGGGCGTCGTCTATGTGATCGCTGGATACCTCGCACTGATGGTTGCTGCTAAGGCTGGAGGCTGGGCCAAGAGCCCGACAACCGGCGATCAGGAAGCCAGCCCGGTTGGAGCAGTCAAGACCGTTGCCGGCTCGGGTGGTGGTGGCACGGCTCTGCTGTGGCTGCTCGCCATCGGTATGTTGCTATATGCCGCGTGGCGCGTGGTTTCTGCACTATTGCCCGGAGGCAAGGACGCCAAGGCAATAGCACACCGCATCGGCTACATCGCCAGCGCCGTGATGTACGTGACGTTTGCGATCAGCGCGATCGCGCTGGCCCGTCATACGCCCGGCACCCCGAATGGCAACACCAAGGTCACCGACATCTCCGCCTCGTTCATGACGCACAGCTTCGGCCGATTCGTGATCGGCGCGGTCGGCGTCATCGTGATAGCCGTCGGCCTGTATCGCGTTTCCAAGGGCGTGAAGATGGATGTCGACGACGAACTCGACATGTCGGGCGTTTCGCCGACACGCAGACGGTGGAGTGAGCGCCTCGGATCGATCGGCGAGATCGGTCGCGGAATCGGATTCGCTCTCGTCGGCTTCTTCCTCCTGCGATCGGCAATGACCTATGACCCGAATCAGGCCACCGGCCTCGATGGCGCGCTGCGCCGCGTCGCCGTCAACTCGTGGGGCGTCTTCGTCGTCGTTATCGTCGGCCTCGGATTCGCTGCATACGGAATCTTCTGTCTGGCAACCTTCACGCATCGGCGGCTTCAGGCACCCTGATGCAACGAGGTGCCTGCTTGTGAACGCGCCCCCGCAACGAGATCGATCTCGATAAGTTCGTCGAACTCCGGTTTGGCGTCATCCACATGAGGACGAGCCTGCAAGATGCACAGGCGCGCCGACCGCGATTGGAACGAGAGCTCGCCGAGGGTGTTGGCGAAGACCGGCCCAACATCGATCTGCCATGTGACGGATGGCCGTCTGCGGCCCGCACCCCGTCGAAGTACTCGCCCGAGACCGCCGGCGATCCTCGAGGTTCCGAGGCGCATCGCAGTGCTCTCGGGCGGCTTCAAGGCGTTGCGGATTGGTGAGCTCACCAGCTGATGCACACGCGACTTCATCGGCTGCGGGAATCGAATCTCCGACGCATATGAGAAATGGATGTCGCCCGCCAATATCGAGATCGTCTCGGGAGCATCCGGTCGCGAGCTCGCACCCAACTCGCCCAGCAGATCGAGGAGGGCGTTGAACGAGCCACGGAACGCCGACCAGTCCTCCATGTCGGCTTTGACGCGGAGCCACTCCCCGAGCTTTCGGCCCGGCCAGCCCCACACTCCATCGCAGATGGCTTCGCTCCAATCCTGGAAGTCGTGCAGGCCGCCGGGTACGAACGCCGGAAGCGAGGTGCCGATCAGCAGGTGGTCGACATCGGCGTGACAGGCCTCTATCACCCACTGCCACTCCTCGTCGTCGACCATTCTGCGGTGCTTGGGCTCCAGCACCCGCACATTTCGCGAGTCGATCATCACGAGCCGTACCCGACCGATATCGCGCACGATGCTGAAGCGGTACCTGCCCGCGACGGGAGTGAACTCCTCGGCTTGCATCGCCCAATCGCGCAACACCTTCTCGCCATCTTCCACTCGACTGAGCGCTTCGACCAACCCTTCCGATCTGACAGCTTCTGGACTCAGGTTGCCGAGGTGCTGGTACAACCAGTAGGTCATCAACCCGCCGATCACGTGAGTCTCCCACCAGCGCGTCTGGCGGACGTCGCGTACCCAGGCGTCGGAGATGTTCCAATCGTCGACCATCTCGTGATCGTCGAAGATCATCACGGTCGGCACGTTCGCGAAGAACCACTGTTCGAACTCGAGTGACCACGACTCCTGATACAACCACGTGTATTCCTCGAAACCATCGACCAGCTCGGGCGGCAACTTCTTTTCCGGGTCGTAATGATCCAAACTCCTTCGAGCCCTGGCGATGTGCTCTCGGGCGTTGGGAGACGAGTCGTCGGCGTAGATCTGATCACCGAGGAACACGGCCAACTCCGGCCATTCCTCCGGCGGATGATCCACCATCCACATCGCATAGACATGCAACGCATCGACGCCTCGTCCGCGCGAGTCGAGCGCGAGCTCGAGCGACCACGGCGCGTCATGTGGCGCAGCGGTGCGACACGAGCCGAAGACAATCTTGCACGTCGCTTCTCCACCGAGCGTACGAATCCGGCTTGGCGGCAGCGAACTGTCGGCGCGCGGCCAGCGAAGCTCTCCATCGAGCGTCAGTCGATACTCGATCGACGACACCGCCTCGAGGCCCTCGACAATTACCAGGGCATAGTGGTGGCCCGCAACGCAGAAGGTGGGGCTCGAAGTCCCGAGAACGTCGACCGTGCAGCGTTCAGTGGTCTCGACCCAGATGGTGGCCGAGGTCTCGGAGACATGACGCAGCATCGGGCCGAGGATCAGCTCAGCCACGGATCAGATCCTCCTCGCTTGCGCCGCAACGTATGAGGCAGGGTAACCCGCATTCTCCGATCGGTTCAACCGTGGAACTATCACCTTCTTGTCCGCTGGGCGATGATCTCAGCGGGGTACATCGGCAACATGGAAAAGGTTTCTCCACGAGCACCCCGGGGTAGTCAGCGCCTGCGCGTTGTAGACCGGCTGAGGCTGAACATGACGATGGAGGAGACTCCGATTCAAGTTGATGGAGATTCCGATTCAAGTAGTCGCACTCGCAGCGCTTCCTGAAAGCGTCGGGGTCGCGCGGCGCTTCGCCGCCTCGTGCCTTGGAGGATTTGATTCGTCCGTACGCGACGTCGTCGTGCTGCTGGTCAGCGAACTTGTGACGCAGAAGCAGCCCGGCGGGTGCTCACCTCCAACGACCCGATCTGAGGTCTCCGCAGCACAGGCTCCGCGGATTAGGGCGTAACGATACGTCGGCGCGGGCGATCCGCGTCACCACGCGTTTGGGACTTTTGGCTCTATGGCAGGGTCGTTGGTCACCGCACAATTGGAGTGTGTTCGCTGGCGGAAGTTCCGTCGGCCACGGCGTAGCTCCGGACCCTCGGCTTCGCATCACGAAGGTGTCCACGTGTCGATTTCAACGAAACCCCGTTCACGATCGTTGAGGACTCGCACCGCGAGCGAAGGTTCAGCGTTTACGGTGAGGATCGCTGCAGATGACTGCCGCCGTGTGGTCCACGTCTGCGGCGAACTCGACCTCGCTGCTCGCGACGAGTTCTACAAAGCATGTGTCACCGGTGATCACTCTGCCCTGGTCATCGACATGTCCCGGTTGACGTTCCTGGATTGCTCCGGGTACGGCGCGTTGGTCGCGGTTCGTCTCGCGATTCAACAACGCGGAGGGTCGGTCATCGTTCGTCGTCCAACGGGCCAGCCGGCCCACCTGCTGACCTTGCTCGCCGAGTCCGAATCGGTCGATCCCATGACCCCGGTCGTTTGAGAAGGGAGAATTGCCATGACAATTACTGAAGGTCCCCACCAAGAGCGCAGCGACGCTGTCGTCGAGACCACACCAGCGGCCGCGTTGGGGCGACACGTTCGCACGACCTCCGGGGCGCGGTACGCGCCTGATGCGGTGATTGCCGCGCTCGTCGGTCTCGTGTTGCTGGTCATCGGGTTGATCGCGATCGTGCGCGGCGGTTTCTCCGGCCCCATGTCCGTTCCGGTCGTCAAAGTGCTCGGTTTCACGCACACCACCACCTTGGGCTTGATCGAGATCGGCCTTGGCGTCTGTCTGCTCGCCAGCGGCGCCGCCCGATCTCGCGCCAGCGCGATGTTCTTCGGCGGCGTGCTAGGCGTCGCCGGTTTCATTGGGGCCGTGCAGACGAAGTCGTTCCACACGGCTCTCGCTCTCGAATCATCGATGGCCTGGCTCGCGGTTCTCGCAGGCGCCGTCGTTGTACTCGCGGCGCTGCTGCTACCACGGTTCGCCAAGCGCTCGAGCACCATCACACAGGACTTCCGCTGAACATCGCGGAATCCGAAAGGAGAGAACATGTACATCGGTGGAGGATTGGTCCTGCTGATAGTGATCATCGTCGTCGTTGTTCTGTTGATGCGCCGATAACCGGTGCTGCAACTTCAGCCTCGATCTCCGACGGGAGTCTGGGATCGCGGGTCCACGCCAGGGAAAGGAAACATCATGGGCAAGGAAGTAGACAAGGCCAAAGGAAAGGTCAAGCAGGCGGTCGGTGACCTCACCGGCAACAAAGACCTCAAGAAGCAGGGCAAGGCCGACGAAAGAGCCGGCAAAGCCAAGGGATTCGTCGCGGACGTGAAGGACAAGGCCGACGATGTCGTCGACAAGGTGAAAGACAAGGTCACCAGGCACTAACCCCCAGGCAGCGCCGACGACCCGACCGAGCGAGCTCGGCGGGTCCCTCGGCGGTGCGTGGCTTCAAGTCTGGCATTGTCGCCGACTATTCAATTCACGATGGGCACGTCACCGACGATCAACCCGTGATAGCACGCGCGCCCACATGGCGGTCGGGGCTCTATCGCGTTCAGGCCTCGGGTTGGCCGCGACGGCGGCTGACCAAAACCTGGCGATTTGGCGTGGCATCAGGGACCTCGCTCGGGACCTCGGTCGATTCTGTCCATCAAGCCGCGTGAGTGGGCTGGGCGATCGATCACGATGATGACGCCTGGCGTTGTGGATATCGTGCTGGGGAGTGTCACTGGAGCCGCCGATTCATCACTCTGCAGTTCTGGGCTCGACGAGACCGCGCAATCCTCGGTCGGGGTTTCATTTGTGGTGCGAGGGGTATCTCATATGCGTGAGCGACCCGCAGGACCATGCCGAGAGCTTTGATGAGGATGCGATTGGCTCCTCTGAGCGGCGCTTGAGCGACGCGGCGGAAGTCGACTATCTGCGCAACGTCGATAGTCCAGCCGTTGTCGATCAGGACGTTGGTACTACTACCACGTATCGACGCCGTGACCGACGAGCTGGACGCGAGATAGTCGCTGCCGGTCCAGCGTCAGTCGAACAAGCGTGGCGCCCGACGACGGGCGATCTGCCGACCGCATCCGGCCCGACGTCTCAGGACCCGATGTCTTCCCTACCCCTCGCGCAGCATCACCAGCGTGACCGCCGCAGATGGCGGTACGGCGAGGTCGGTACGAGAATCACTTCTAGTTCCGGGTCAGTACACGTGACGCCAGGCGTGAAGTACCGCCGCGAAGATCAGCGCCAGGCTCTAGACCTCGTCGGGGCCTGCTCGAGGACCTCGATCGTTTCACTCACGCCGAATACTCTGAGTGACCGATCATATCGGCTACTGCGATCACGAGTGTTGTGATGCGAGAAACGCGTCACCCATCGCCTGTCGCTCCTCAGGGAACACTGAACTCGTCAACAACGGGATGACTTCGCTCTCTTCGCTCGCGGCGTGTGCGTGGACCTTGGAGCTGAATTCCCCGAAGAGAACCTCGAAGTCCTGGGAGCCGGTGTCCAGACCCTTCAACTTCGTCAAGATCTCTTTGGCTGCGTCTTCTTCGTGAGTGCGGTTGTCGGCCACCCGAGTCCCTTCGTCACCGAGTTTGCGCAGCGCTGGGTAGATCACTGTCTCTTCCGCGGTCTCGTGCACGTCGAGCATTGCCGCGAGCGAATCGAACTCGTCCGCTCGCGCGCTGCCTGTCGCGATCCGCACCGCGTCGAGTTGCTTAACAACTTGTTTGTGTTGTTCGAGGACGACGGTGGTCACATCGTTGTCGGCTGCCGGCATGTACTGCTCCTTCGTTGGGACGATGAAGGAGCCTGTACCCCCTCGCGGCCGACGACAAACACCTGGCAGGATTCGTCGGGGCGACGCGGAGGCAACTGGTGTCAAGGGGTGTGGCTGTTGCGGGCCGCTCGACGACGATATACGGTACGGCTAGGAGCGAACCCTGCTCCCAGCCGCGTTGCTCCAAACCTTGGTTTCGCCGATGCCTGCCAAGGAGACAACGTGCTCACAGCCCACCCGTCGGCCAGTAGCGAGTCTGTGGCGATCGTCGATCCTGACGACGTCGGGTTTGCGGTGTCCAGCACGCCAGCGGGCGGGTATCGCGTCGTCCATGTCTCGGGAGAACTCGACATCGCCGCCCGCGACCTGGTTCGTCGAGCCTGCCTCCAAGGCGTTGACCTCGCCATCGTGGTCGATATGACCGACGTGACCTTTATGGACTGTTCGGGATACGGCGCGCTGATCGCCGCACGCAGGGTCCTGACAGACCTCGGCGGGTCACTCACGATACGCAATCACGCTGGGCAACCAGCCCACCTGCTCAGCTTGCTGTCCATCCTCGAAGCTCCCCGACTGCATCAACAGACATCGCCTTCCGCCGTGCCGGCAGATGTCGCGGACGGTGTTCGTTCGCGATTCGACCAGTTACCCTGCTCGGGCCGCGCCGATGTCGCCCGTTGACGTGTTCGATCCTTTCAACATGACGGCCGAACTCGTCGGCGGCGTCACCGAGGGTCGGAGTTGTGTATGAGTGGGTTGCGCTCGGCTAGCCATCGGGCGTGTTGCTCCGAGGTGGTTACATTGCCGATCGATGTCCCAGCCGGGCGAGGGTCAGCTTCCGCAAGCCCCGGGTCTGAGCCGTCCGCCGTTGGGGTATATCGGATCGGCGCCGATCGGCGTCGGAGGAGCGAACGACTCGATGCACGATCCTGTGACGATGGCACCCGAAACTGAGCGCGAACCCGTTGCCCACGTCATCCGCGCCCCGCCGAACTGGGCGACAGGGCTGCCAGCGATCGCAGTGACCATACGCCGTTCAATTCAACACATGGGCGCCTCCCGTGCGGTGAAAGCGCTCGCGGTGATCAATCAGCCCGACGGCTACGACTGCCCCGGATGCGCATGGCCGGAGGCGCCGCCTTCGCAGCGGCATCGGGTGGAGTTTTGTGAGAGCGGCGCCAAGGCGGTGGCCGAGGCTGCACCGAAGACGCGAATCGACGCGTCGTTCTTCGCTGAGCATTCACTCGAAGATCTGTGTTCTCGCTCCGACTTCTGGCTCGGCGAAGCAGGACGGCTGACCTCGCCGATGATCAAAAGGCCGGGCGGCACCCATTATGAACCGATCTCGTGGCACGACGCCTTCGCCGAAATCGCCGGGCAGCTCCGCGCGTTACAGGACCCCAACGAGGCAGTGTTTTACACGTCGGGACGGACCAGTAACGAGGCTGCGTTCGTGTTCCAGTTGCTTGCGCGCTGTTACGGCACGAACAACCTCCCCGATTGCTCGAACATGTGCCACGAACCAACCAGCCTCGCTCTCGGACGCAGCATCGGGATCGGCAAAGGGTCCGTGAGTCTCGAGGATTTCACCGCTGCTGATGTGATCGTGATCGCCGGGCAGAACCCGGGTAGCAACCATCCACGCATGATGACAACCCTGGAAGCCGCCAAGCGCGGCGGCGCGAGGATCGTGGCGATCAACCCGCTTCCCGAAGCAGGATTGCTGCGGTTCAAGAACCCGCAGCAGCTGCGCGGCCTCCTCGGTCATGGCACCGATCTGGCCGACCTCCACCTTCCGATCCGGCTCGGCGGTGACCATGCACTGTTCCAGTTGTGGAATGCCCGCCTGGTGCGACGCGCCATGGAGCGGCCCTCCACGATCGACCGGCCCTTCATCGACCGTCATACGTCAGGCTTCGATGAACTCGCCGAGCACTACGAGACCGTCGATCAAGAAGCGCTGCTCGCCGCCACCGGCCTCGCCAGCGACGCTGTGAACGCAGCGTTCGAGATCATCGTCGGCGCCAGGCGTCTCATCATCTGCTGGGCAATGGGCATCACGCAACACCTCGACGCCGTCGACACCATCAACGAGATGACGAACCTCGCCTTGCTCGGCGGGCACATCGGACGACCGGGGGCTGGACTTTGCCCTGTGCGAGGTCACAGCAACGTGCAAGGCGACCGCACGATGGGCATCTTCGAACGACCTGAGCCCGAACTGCTCGACGCCCTCGAAGCCGAATTCACGACACCGATGCCGCGCCTCGATGGTCTTGACACCATCGACGCCGTCCGCGCGTTCTCCACTGGCACGGCGCGGGTCTTCGTCGGGTTGGGCGGCAACTTCGTGCGGGCAACCCCAGACACCGGCCTGACCGAGACAGCCCTCACACAGGCGCAACTGACGGTGCAGATCTCGACGAAACTGAACCGTTCCCATGTGATGTGCGGAGCGACAGGGATCATTCTGCCGACGCTGAGCCGGCTCGACGCGGACATCGGACCGAACGGACCGCGGTTCGTGACGGTCGAGGATTCGATGGGCCTCGTGCATCGGTCGAGCGGTGTGCTGGCGCCTCCGTCGGCGAGCTTGCTCAGTGAGGCGACCATCGTGTGCGACCTCGCCGAGCAACTCCTCGGCCCGCGCCACAAGGTCCCCTGGGCAGCGTTTCGGGATGACAACGACGCTATCCGCGACTGCATCGCGCGGGTCATTCCCGGCTTCGAGCGGTTCAATGAGCGCGTCGGTGTGCCGGGAGGCTTTTCGCTGCCGCATCCGCCCCGCGACGAGCGTCGATTCCCTACGGATGATGGCACTGCCAAGTTCACCATCACCACGGTGAGCACAGCGGTCCGACCCGCGGACCAGCTGACACTGCAGACACTGCGATCTCACGACCAGTACAACACGACTGTCTACGGACACGACGACCGCTACCGGGGCATCTCCGGCGATCGCCACATCATCATGGTCAACCCGATCGACATCACTCGGCTCGGTTTCACCGACGGGGACATCGTCGACATCGTCAGCACGTTCTCGGACAGGGAGCGCACCGCGACGGGCTACCGGATCGTCGCGTACCCCACACCGCTCGGCTGCGCCGCCGCGTATTACCCCGAAACCAACGTGCTGATCGCACTCGACCACCACGGAGTCGGCGCGCAAACGCCGGCTGCGAAGGCGATACTGGTACGGCTCGAACATCACGCACCGACCCGCGGCACCGCCCTTCCGGACGCCGCCCTCGACACCGTCAGCAAGGAACCCTGACCATGAAGGTCGGAGACTTCGCGGCCGCACTCGGCAAAGGTCTTGTTGCCGGTGCCATCGGCACCGCTGTCATGACACTCTCGAGTACAGCCGAAGCCCGACTGCGCAAAGGTGAGCCCAGTACCGTGCCTGCCGAAGCGGCCTGCAAGGTATTCGGCCTCGAACCCCTAGAACTCGGCGCAGCCGCCACGTTCTCCAGAGTCGTCCATTGGGGATACGGCACATCCTGGGGCACTCTGCGAGGCGTGCTCGCCATGCTCGGCCTGCGCGCACCCATCGCCGCCACGGTGCACTTCGCCGCAGTCTGGGGCAGCGAACTGGTCATGCTCCCCGCGCTCGACGTCACACCACCGATCAAACAATGGTCCCGGACAGACCTCGCCGTCGACGCCGTCCACCACCTCGTCTACGTCTGCGCAACCAGCGTCGCGTACACGATGCTCAACTTGGTACATCACCACGGTTCACTTCGGGTGGCGGCTCGAGTCGCCCAGCGATGAACGGGCGCGGATCGTGTTCAAGGAGGCAGTACCGTGCGCGGATTCGGTGTAGAAGCTTCGGCTCGCGGGTAGAAGTTCTACATGTCGAAACCCCCGCCTGAAAATGAGAAGGAGCCGAGTCGCGATGTGCTCGGCAAGACGGAGAAAGCCATTCAGCACCCGGGTGAACCGGTCAACGAACCGGTGGGTGCCCCCACCGGCGACTCCGACGCGGCGCCACCGGCGTGACGCCAGCGGTTCATTCCGTCGCTGCAGGCTGCGAAGGCCATGGTGCCCGACCCTGGGCAGACCTTTGCATGGCGACCGGCGCGGAACGGGTCCGAATGCTGTCGGCGCTCGATTTGGCAGTGGTCGATTTACACCGCTCCTCGGATCGTTGGTCGGGAGGCGCGGCTGCGCGTCGTATGGGTGCTCGTTGGCGCGGTCGCAGCGCCCCCCAAGCCGATCAGGCTTCGCGGCTTCGCACTGGCCCGTCGTGCTCTGCGTCCCACATGGCCGGTAGCGCTGGACGGACGCCGCAGCCGATCGAAGCGACCGTCTCGTGACGGAAAGCGCCGAGGCTGGTCCGGTCAAGGGATCGGCGGCTTCGCGTTCGGGTCTTTCGGGCCGGGGCAACGGTGGGTGGGGACGTTATGCCCGTGCACTGGGACCCGGTCTGATCACCGGCGCCTCCGACGACGATCCATCTGGTGTGGCGACCTACGCCCAAGCCGGCGCACGATTCGGGTTCGGCATGCTCTGGGCATCGCTGCTCACGTTCCCGCTGATGGCCGCGGTCCAAGAGATCTGCGACCGCACCGCCTTGGCGACCGGCCAGAGCCTGGGCGGACTCATCGCCCGCCGCTTCACCCACCGCTGGCGGATAGCGATCGGCGCCCTCATCATTGTGCTGTGCGGGGCGAACGCCCTCAACATCGCGGCCGATCTGGTAGCCATCGGGGAAGGCATGCACTTGTTGAATGCCGGGCCGACGACGTTGTGGGCGGTCATCGCTGGACTGACGATCCTCGGTCTGCTCGTCAAATTCTCCTACCAGGTGATCGCCCGAGTCTTCCGACTCCTGTGCCTCGCGTTGCTCAGTTATGTGGCCGTGCTGTTTGCCGTTCACCTCGATTGGCCGACTGTGCTTGCCCACACCGTGATCCCTCACATCCAGGTCACGAAGGGCTACCTGACGTTGCTCATCGCCGTGCTCGGAACGACCATCTCGCCCTACCTGTTCTTCTGGCAGACAACGAACCGCGTCGACGAAATGCGCCAGGAGGACATCGGCGGCACCAAGGCCGTGCCCCTGCGCCGGCGGCTCCGATCCGCAGCCAAGTCAAAGCTGCGACTCAGCCGGTTCGACGTGTTCTTCGGGATGGCGTTCTCGAACTTCGTGATGTTCGCGATCATCGCCGCCACCGCAGCCACACTCGGGGCCAACGGCCCCGTCAACATCAGCTCCGCCGCCGAAGCAGCCACCGCGCTGCGTCCCGTTGCCGGTCATCTCGCATCAATGCTGTTCGCACTCGGCTTCATCGGATCCGGCATGCTCGCGGTCCCGGTGCTCGCCGGCGCCGGCGCCTCGGGCATCTCGGGTCTCTTGGGCAAACCCACCGGGTTCACCAACAGCATCCGCCAAGCGCCAGTGTTCTACGCCCTCGTGATCGCCGGAACCGTCGCCGGGACCGCGTTCAGCGCCGCCGGGATCGACCCGATCAAGCTCCTCGTTCTCGTCGCCGTGATCAACGGGATCGCGGCCTCACCGTTCCTGCTCATCGTGATGCTCGTGTCCGGTAACAGGGCAATCATGGGCGAACAGACCAACCGCCGACTGTCCACCACACTGGGATGGTTGACGTTCACCGTGATGGCCGCCGCCGCAGTCATGCTCGCCCTCACGAGTCGGAGCTGACTCACGCGGTCGGTGGTCAAGCGATGGAGCCGTTGACCCCAAGGAACTTGGTCAGCTGCGTCGCAAACTCTGGAACATTCCGGCGCAACCATTCGATGAGCATCGCCGCGTGCTCCATCTCGTCGTTCTTGTTGTGGACGAGGACGGCCTTGAGTTCGGCGTCGGCGCAATCATCGGCACGTTGGCCGTACCAGTCGACCGCCTGCAGTTCCTCCATCAACGACACGATCGCTTGATGTGTCGCGTACGTCGACGCGGTGAGTTGTTCTCTCGGAGCATGAAGTTCTTCGCTTGACATGGTGTGCCCTTTCGGCCGTGATACGTACGTCAGTTCGATACCCTCTCGGCGTCCGGCCCAAACCTCACGACAGCCGACACCGGCCGGTGGGGCCTTCATGTCTTGCGGGCAGTGGCGTCGGGTACAGGTGAAACGCGATGACCCATCGCACCCGACAGTCCGGAGCACCTTCCGAGATTGGATGAACGACGATGCGCAAGTTCTCCATACGACCGACGCTGACGCTGCGCGGCAGGACGTTCAAGGGTCTACGCGGATGGTCGGGCAAACCGACACACCCGCCGCCGACCTGCCCGTCGCGGCGTACATCCTCGGGGCGACCTTCGACGTGATCGCAGTCGTCGGTCGGAACCAGGCCTGGAGTCGCGACTTCTTCCGCGCCGGCACCTTCCTCTTCATCGGCGGTGCCGCCGTGTCAGTGCTCACAGCTCTGACGGGCTTCTGGGATTGGCTGCGCTCCACGGAGAAGGGCACCCAAGCGCGACGGACCGCAAACACCCACGCGTGGACGATGATCTTCGTGACGGCGCTCGCCCTGGTCGACATCGCGTTGCGGCTGAACGGCTACCACACCCGCACCCACCCCACTGTGCCGATCCTCGTCATCTCGATCATGGTCGCCGCGCTGGTCGCTGTCGGTGCGACCTTCGGCGGAAGCCTCGTGTTCGAACATGGGTTCAACGTGGAGACGGCCGGCGACAGCCCGGTGTGGCACGTGTCCGAGACCGACGTGATGCCCGGCGATCCGGTCCCGGTCGACGATGAGATGTCGCCTGCTGACCGACTGGCGGACTCTGAAGTCGCCGTCACCAGCAGGACTCCCGACCCACTCGCCTCATCGTCCAGTGAAGGTTCACCGGACGGATGACATTGGCGCAGTGGATGTGCGAGCAGCAGACGATGCTGACCGGTCGCGAATCTGGGCTGATTTGGTCACCGAGTTCGGCCCACAGGGGCATCACGCCGGTGGCTCGCCATTGATCGCATCGGCCGGTGCGACGACCACGATCGGAACCGTCGCCAACATCGCCCAAACGGTCGCCACCTCGACCGCGTTTGCGATCATCCCGACAACAAACTGAGTCGCCGCGCCCGGCGGTAGACACACGAACGTCCGTGCCCGACGAGCTTAGGCGATCGTCGGGTGACGCTTGTTTGAAGCCCGATCGATCTGGGCACCAACACTCCACCCCCGTACCGAAACCCCGTACCAAAGAGCCCCGCTGGTCCCGTCTCCCGCCCCGACCGCGGGGTTCTTCGCGGTCCCTACTCAACGAACTGCAGGCGATCGCCAGTTCGTGTTCCTCGTGACGAGTTGGACCGCGGCCTCAACCACTGTTCGCCTGTCAATTCGGGCCCGCCAGCGCAACCAGAAGTCGGCTTCGATCGGTTCGTAACCGAGTTGCTCCACGAGGATGCCCTGCGCTTGCCAGATCACCACCTGATCTGCGTCTTCCGGTTGCTGCCCCGTCACGGCGACTCCCTCAGCGACACCCCTGTGCGGCCGCCAAGGGTGTCCTAGCCCCAGTATGCGCACGTGGGCAAGCGCCGCCCCGCCGGTCAGTTGGCATCGGACGCGTGTTGATCCATGTCCGCATAGAGGAGCCGCCCTCGGAGTCGAGAGGGACGCGTTCACCTCACCGTCGAGTTCGCCGTCTCTCCACCCAAGATGGGATCGCCTGTTCGGCGCCGAGCTTGGTGAGCCGGCATGATGGCGGCTCCAGCAGGCCACGCGGCCCGAGGTGATATGACGGCCCGGGCCGTGACGGCATCTTGTGATCCGACTGGATCGCTCGCCGCCCGTTGGATGCTGAAGTTAGAGGCCGAGCTCGAGTTCCGGTCCGTGTTGCGGCGCCGGTCGGGCTTGTTCGATGGTCGCGGCGTGCATCGCGGCGGCGTGCTGGGTAATAGAGGCCCAGTCGGTTGCGGTGAGCTCATGGGGGTGCTGGATCGCGATGTGGCGATCGGCGATCCGGGCGAGGGTTGGTGTCACGTTGAGGTCGTCGACGAGCCGCTGCCACATCGTGTCATCGTGGATGGCGTGGTCGAGGTGACGTTCGAGTCGGTTTGCTTGGTGGCACCAGACGGCCCGACCGGCGGTCCCGGTGGGTAACGGTCCGAGTACGTCGAGGTGGAACTGGGTGGGACGGTCGGCGAGTTGCAGCACGCGGTCGACACGGGTGAGATGGAGAGCGGTGTCGAGTTGGCCGATGTTCTGGCTGAGTGCGTGCCGTTGTGGTGCGGTGGCGGCGAGTTCGGTCGCCCGGGTCTTCTGATGTCGGGGTCGGGATCGTGGGCGAGGCGGCCGCCGTAGTCGATGGTGGGCAAGGTGGCGGTGTTCCAGGTGTGGGTGGGTTGCACGGATCGGGATTGGGCGGTGTAGCCGCGGTAGGCGTCGAGGGCTGCGGTGCCGAGCAGGTGGACGTGGTCCCAGGTGCCTCCTTGAGCGCCGTCGACGGTGCGTGCCCAGGCGTGTGACACGTTCGGCGAGCCATCTGCCCGAACGCCTTGAACGGAGCGGGCTGGGAGTTGCACGGGTTGGCCGCGGTCGGGATGGAACAGCACACCTTGGTCGTCGACTGCGGTGATGGTGCCGACGGTGCCGTTGACGAGCGGGGAGTGGCGGTCACCGTGGCGGGTGTGGAGCAGCATCCGGTCGCCTTGTTGGTAGTGGCGATCGGATGTCCATCCGGGACCGCTGATCGAGGTCCCGGTGATCGCGCCGGCGGCGGTGAGTCGGTGGCGGATGCGGTCGGTGAGGTCTTCGGCCTGGGCGTGGGACACGACGAGGGCGATCGTGTTGTCGGCGCCGTGGGTGAGGATGTCGGTGGTGACGGCGTCGGCCATCGCCCGTCGGGTGTCTTCGGGTGTGGCGGCGGTGTGTTCCCATCCGTGCTCGCGGCGCAGCTGTTGCGAAGCGAAGGCGTCTCCCGAGCGCAAGATGCCCAGTGCGTGGCGGTCGTCGGGGTCGATTTGTCGGCGGTTGACGGTCAGCCAGGCTGCGGGAATGGTTGCGGCGTCGGCGCGTGTTTCGATCTCCGCGGCGATTCCGCCGGCTTTGACCGACGGTGCCTGGCGCGGGTCGCCGAGGACCCACAGCTGACCGCCGGCGCAAGCGTCGACGGCGGCGAGGACGCTGTGGGCGTCGCGGGTTGAGGTTTGGGAGATCTCGTCGAGGATGACGATCGTCCCGGCAGGGAGCGGCCGGCCGGTGAGGTCGTACCGGAAGCGGGCGATCGTGCGCGCCGAAAGACCGGCCGCCTCGAGCTCGGCGACCGCCTTCGCCGTGGTGGCGACCGCGAGCACCGCCCGGCCGTCAGCGGTCGCGCAACCGGCGGCGACGTGGGCCATTGCGGTCTTGCCGTAGCCGGCAGGGGCGAGCACCGTCCTGAGCGATCCGCCCGGCCCGCACAACGTGGACACCGCCTGACACTGATCCGCTCCCAAGAACCCGACAGCATCGAGCTGCTCGGCGACTGTGCGTGCGGGGATCGGTCGGCCGGCTCGTTCGGTGAGCCGGTTGAGAATGACGAGGGTGTCGTCTTCGATGTGGCGTTGGGCGACGGTGGACCACCGTGCCGGTTCCCATCCCGATTTGCTGGTGGTGGTGGGGGTCAGCCGGACGACCAGATCCGATCCCAAGAATCTCTCGGCGATGTCAGTGATCTCGACCGTGGACAGCCGCCCGGCGGCGAGACCAGCGACGTGGGCAATGACGTCGTGTTCGGCAAACCGGGCGGAATGAGCGCACAATCCATGTTCGTCGTCGACGAGACGGCGGGCGATCTCGTCGAACTCGACCGCTCGCAGGTCGGGGTCACGCCAACACACCCGACCCTCCAGCCCGCTCCCGATCTCCAGACCGATCTCGGCGGCCTCGGCCTGCCACCGTCCGAACAGCAACTCCGGCGTGGCCGAGTGGTCCTTGGCCGGCCGGGTCGCCAGTGAGGCTTGATCGTCGGCGCGCATCCGCAACCCCGGCGCCTCGTAGCTGGCGCCGGTCGCTTCGACTTCGGCTTCGATCTCGACGGTCCGCTTCGAAAACGTGCGCAACGACTCCGGCGTGAACCCGGCGATCTCGCGGGTGTTGTTCCGATCCGGCTGCCATTCGACACCGAGACGCAAGCTGAGCAGCCGTTGCAGCTCGGCCTGATAGATCGATCCGGCGGCGCGGGCCCACACGAACATCGGCCGGGCGGCGATCGCCACACAGCGACCATCCTCGCGACGCACGACGTTGGGGACCAGACAATGAGTGTGCAGCTGCGGATCACCCGCGCGAGAAGTGCGATGCACGAACCCGGCAACCGCCCACCCCTCGGTCGGGACGTGACGTCGCAGCCCGTCGACTTGGACACGGGCCAGCGCAGCGCGCTCCTCCAAGAACCCCAGCGCGGAAGCGATCGCTTCCCGGTGAGCGGCCATCGCCACATCGGCGACCCGTTCGGACCCGAGCGCCCACAACAGCGATACCGCCTTCGGCGCCGAGAACGTCAGATCGAACGCCTTCACCTTGCGCTCCCGCAACCCGACCAACAGCGGCGCTCCCGTCGTCGGATCGTTCCCGTCGATCAACGCCCGCAACGCATCAGCCTCGACCACACCCTCGACGCCGAGTCCCGCCGACCAGTGTCCCATCCACACCCCAGGCGCCTCACCGACACCCATGTAGTACTCGTCGATCCCCAACGCTACCGACCCCAACAGATACTCGGCGTTCGTCAACGACGTCACTGTCAACACCCGACACCCACCCAGGAACCAATAATTTC
>JANYKU010000107.1 GCA_025358075.1 Ilumatobacteraceae bacterium | reverse complement strand
CGAAGACGATGTCGGCGGCTTCGGGGTCGTTGAGGATGTTGGCCTCTGCCGCGGGCGAAGCGTTGCCACCGCATTGCGCGTTGCCGCCCATCAACACGATCCCGGCGAGGTGCGACGAGAACGTCGGCTCGATCAGCATCGCCAGAGCAACGTTGGTCAGCGGACCAAGGGCGACGAGCGTGATCTCACCCGGCGCGCTCATCGCCGCTCGGATCATGAAGTGAGCCGCGTCGATCGGTTGTGGCGTCGCGGTGGGCGGTGACAGATGGACGTCACCTTGTCCGTCGGTTCCGTGGACGAACGCCACTGGGCCGCGATACGGCATTGCCAGCGGGCGTTCGGCACCTTTGGCCACCGGGATGTCGGCCCGGTCGGCGATCTCCAACAACTTGAGGGCGTTCGTCGTGCACACCGAAACATGGGCGTTGCCGAACACCGACGTGAGCCCGAGGACGTCGAGCTCTGGTGAGGCCAACGCGTAGAAGATCGCCATCGCATCGTCGATGCCAGGGTCGGTATCGATGAGGACCTTGCGGGCGCTCGCTGTTGTCACAGCGTCTCGCGGACTTGTTGCACGCCGGCAACGAGGTTGGTGATCTTCTGGCGAGCGAGGGTGCGGTGCACATAGCGCAGCCCGCAGTCGGTGGTGAGGAACAGCTTGTCGGCCGGTACGTGATCGAGGCACTTGCGTACGCGCTCGGCGACATCGTCGGGCGTCTCGCAGTAGTGCGTGCGGATGTCGATGATGCCCGCGCCGAGCTCGCGATCGGGCGCCCAACTCATCCACTGCTCGATCTCCGCCATCTCTCGCGTGCCGTATTCGAGCACGAACTGATCGGCCCTGGCTTCGAGCAGATCGGGGAAGTAGCGGGCGTACGTCTTCTTGGCGTACGGCAACTTGCGGAACGACCCGAAGCAGATGTGGAGGCTGAAGTGCACGCCGGTGACGCCGTCGATGCAGGCGTTGAACAACCGGGCGATGTCGGCGGCTGTGTGCGGATCGTTCGCCGCGTAGCCGGGGGTGGCGGGCTCGTCGAGTTGGATCCACTTGCATCCCGCCGCGGCGAGCTGGCGGATCTCGTGGTTCAGCGCCGGCACAAAAGCTTCGGCAAGGTGGGTGCGGTCGGTGTAGTAGTCCACTGGGCGGATGAAGGTCGTCAACGCGAATGGCCCGGGAAGCGGGATCTTGATCGGCTTCGTCGTTCGGGTGGAGGCATAGGCGAACTCTTCGACGGCGCCCATCCCGTTGGGCACACCCACCGGACCGGTGGTCTCCTGGACGTTGCGCATGTCGAGCGACATCGGGCCCATCTTGCGAGGAGCGCCACCGTCGCGCAGACCGGTCATCCGCGAAGCGAATGCCCACACGAAGCTGGCCCTGCGCATCTCGCCGTCGCTGATCACATCGAGACCCGCCTCCTCTTGGTCGAGGATGGCCCGGTCGACGGCGTCATCGAACGTCTCCTCGACATCGACGGGTCCGAAGCGCCCGGCCTCCATCAACTCTTTGGCTGCATAGAACCACGAGGGATGGGCATAGCTGCCGACGACCGTCGTCGGCAGCATCGGCAATCCATGAGGCATGGCATTGGAACGTAGCCGTCCCGAAACCGATCAAGCGATTGCTGTTCCGAACAAGGCGCCGATTCCGTAGGTGATGCTCGAAGCGAGGGCCACGATCAGCAACTGACGACCTGCGCCGGCGAAGCTCGAATTACCGCTCGAACGACTGACGAGCGCGCCGATGAACAGGCTGGCCGCCGCGGTGAGGACGATCGACGTGCTGACTGCCGCTCCGCCGCTCGTGAAGAACCACGGCGCAAGGGGAATGAGCGCACCGACGGCGAACAGGACCAGGGAGTTGGTCGCGGCGGTCAGCGGTGAGCCGAGCTCGTTGGGGTTGACACCGAACATCGTTCGTGCCGTGAAGTTCAAGAACCGGTCCTCGTCGAGGGGCAGTTCGGTGCTGGCCTGCGCGGCAGTGTCGTCGGCGAAGCCGTCCTCGATCAGCTGAGCGGTCAGCTCACCGAGCACCAACTTGGGATTGCGCGCAATCAACCGGCGTAGCTCATCGAGCAAACCGACCGCCAGCTCGCGGTGACTGCTGACCGAGACCCATTCACCCGCCGCCATCGAGAACGCGCCGGCGACGAGGCTGGCGAACCCGGCAAGTCGCACCGACGAGGGCGCCGCGTTGGCCCCGGCGACCGCCAGGATCAGGCAGAGGTTGGTGACGAGGCCGTCGTTGGCGCCGAGCACCGCCGCCCGTGCCCCGCCCCGCGCGACCTGCTGAGCCTTGCGTCGCAATGCGTAGGTATCGGCGTTGGCGTCGCGGACCGTCGGGTCGATCGGTATGTGGGTGGGTCGGCCCTTGAGGCTTTGATTCACCGTTGCAGCTTCTCCAGGTCGGCGAGTACGTCGTCGGCATGCGTGGCAACGTCGGTCACGATGTAGACGCGGCGGATGATGCCGGCGTCGTCGATCAGGAAGGAGTGCCGACGCGGAAACTCCGAGTACTGCTCATCCGCCGGTCGAACGACGTCGTAGGCGGTGCCGACGACACGGTCGACGTCGCTCAACAGGGGATACTCGAAGCGTTGCGCCTCGGCGAACTCGAGGTTCTCGGCAGGCGTGTCGAACGACGCACCGAGGATCGTGCAGTTCGCCGCGGCGAACCGTGTGGCGCTGTCACGCAGCGCCTGCCCTTCGATCGTTCAACCAGGCGTGGATGCCTTGGGGTACCACCACATCAGCACCCAATGGCCGCGGAGATCGGCAAGGCACACGTCGTGACCGTGCTGGTCGGGTAGGCAGAAGTCGGGAGCAGCAATGCCGGCAGCAATCATCTCGCCAGACTACGCGTCTTTGGGCTAGTGACCTTCCAGCGTCGTCGCGTTGGCCAGGCGGCGACGGTCGAGCGCGGCGGGTTCGAGCCCGCGCGCGGTCAGACCGTCGGGCAGCGACCCCGAGCGCACTAGCGACGCGCCGGCTTGCGCAAGCGCCGGTGAGATCTGGATTCCGTACCCACCTTGGCCGACGAACCAGAAGAACCCCTCGAGCCGGTCGTCGAACCCGGCGACGGGCGATCGGTCGGCGACGAAGTTTCGCAACCCCGCCCACGACGAGCGGACGTGGCGGATGTCGAGCGTGGTGGCCGAGTTGATCACGTCGATCGCCTTGGCAATGTCGAGCTCGTCGGGCCGCGCGTCGCACGGCTCCGAGGGCACCTCGTCGGCAGGGGAGCACAGGATCTGCGGCCCCTCCGGTTTGAAGTAGAACGTTCCGGCGACGTCGGCGACCAGCGGGATGCTGCGAGGATCGAGCGCGGTGGGCGCGCCGATCGTGAAGACGGTGCGACGCAGCGGGTGGATACCCACGGGCCGTGCACCGGCGATCTCGGCGACGAGGTCGCACCACGACCCTGCGGCGTTGACGACCACCGGAGCGGCGTGCGAGTTGCCGGCGCGATCCGTGATCTGCCAGACGTTGCCGGCCCGCTTCATCGAGGCGACCCCCGCCGACGTGTGGATCTCGCCTCCGCGGTCGCGGAGCCGGCCGGCATACCCACCGTGCAACGCGGCCACGTCGATCTCGCTGGCGCCGGGCTCCACCAACCCGCCGCCCACCCAGTCGCTGCGGATCACCTTGGTGAGCTCGACCACTTCGTCAGCCGACACCGCTCGCATGTCGGGAACGAACTCCGTGACCGCCTGCTGCATCGAGTGCAGATCATCGAGGTCGGCGTGCGGCGCGACCCAGACCAGCGGAAGCGGCTTCAGCAGTGGCCGCTCGAACCCGTCGGGCGGATCCTCCATGAACGTTCGGCTGGATGTCGTCAACAACCGGATGGTTCTTCCGCCGTAGCTCTCGAGGAACGTCGCAACGGATCGGCCGGTCGTGTGGAAGGCGAGCGTCGCCTCCATCTCCAGCAGACCGACCGAGCGATCGGCGGCCAACTCGTAGCCGATCGACACGCCGGCGATGCCGCCCCCGATGACGATCACGTCGTAGGAACTCATCAGCGCAGCTTGCCATCCGCAACCCCTCCGGCGCGCCTCGATCGGTGAGTCAAGCGGCTCCGCGTCGAATCGCAGGTAGGGTGACGGCTCGATGTCGGATGATCGCCTGATGGTGCAGTTACTTGGAGTCGTACTCAAAGGTGACGATTCCGGCGCGCCGGTCGACAACTCGGTGCTCGCCTCCAAGCTGGGCTGGGATCTCGAGGCTGTCGCAACCTGCCTGCACGAGGCCAAAGAGCGGTCGTTGGTATGGGGTCAGCGAAGTGGCGACAAGCCGGCACCCTGGTACAAGGAGTTGGAGATCACGGTGCAGGGCCGGCGTCTGCTGCGCTCGCAGTCCGGAACCGCGTAGTCGTCACACGGGAGCTTCCACCCGTCGCAACGGTGCATGCATCTGCGGTTGGTGATCCCACAAGTCGGCGAGCAGATTGCCGCGCAGCGTCGTCAACGACGGATCACTCCACCGATTGTGGAGTTGCAACGGGTCGTCGGCCAGGTTGTACAGCTCGCCCTCGGTGCCGTCGTGGCTGTACCCCGGCTGGTAGGTGGTGCAGACCCATCCGTCGCGGGTGATCGTTCGCAGGTGCACGCCGACCCCGAACAGCTCGCTGTCCCACTCGGTCAGCACACGTTCGAACCCCCGTCGATCGGCGTCGGCGTCGTCGGTCGGCAGCGATCGGCCCTCCATCCAATCCGGCGCGGTCACGCCGGCGATCTTGCAGAAGGTCGGGGCGAGGTCGACGAGGCCGACCGGGCGGGTCACCGTCGCCGGGCCGCCACCACTTGATGGTGCCGGCCTCCACACCAGGGGCAGCCGCATCAACCCATCGACGTGGTACGGGCCCTTGAAGAGCAGGCCGAAGTCGCCCTGCAGCTCGCCGTGGTCTGTGGTGAAGATCACATCGACATCGTCGCTCCAGCCGCGAAGCGCGATGGCGGCGAGCACCCGTCCGATCGCCTCGTCGATCAGTTCGCACTCGACGGCGTTGCGCGCATTGACCTCGCGAACCTGGTTGGAGGTGAGGGTGGCGGGTATCCAAGCCATCGGGGCCTCGTAGTTGGAGACCAGTCGACCGTCATACCAGGCCCGCCAATGACGGGGCTTGGCGTCGAGGATCGCCTCGCGTCGAGCCGGGTCGTCAATGTAGCCGGCCGGCAGCGGAACGTCGCGCCAATCGACGCGACCGATCTCCGACGCCGGGGGGTCCCAAGGATGATGTGGATCGGGGAAGCTCATCCAACAGAACCAATCGTCGTCGGCGCCGAGCGAGTCGAGCCATGAGATCGTGCGATCGGCGACCCAATCGGTGTGGTACCACTCCCTTGGGATGGCATTGTCGTGAACCTGCGGTGCTCCGGTTTCACCACCGCCGGCCGCGTTGACCTCCAGCGTCATATCGAGCACGGGGTAGAACATGGCGACGGCTTCCGGGTGGTTGGCGGCCAACCATCGGGCATAGTGCAGCGGCCCCAGCGCCCCGTGAGTTGCCGACTCGAAGTGCTCGAAGCCGCGATGAAGCCCGGTGAGACCTTCACGGGCGAAGCGGTTCTCGGCGAACCGGGCGAACGGGTCGAGGAACGGTTCGAAGTGTGGCTTGCCGATCAACGCCGTGCGGTAGCCGTGGTCATGTAGGACAGTCGCCACAGACGGAGCATCCGTCGGAAGGGCGACGCCGTTCATCCACACGCCATGGGTGCTCGGATGTTGGCCGGTGATGATCGTCGAGCGAGATGGCATGCACACCACTGACTGCGGATGGGCTCGCTCGTAGCGAACGCCTTGCGCGGCGAGGCCGTCGACCACTGGTGTGCGGGCCACGTTGCCACCGTTGCAGCCGAGCGTGTCGTACCGCTGTTGGTCGGTGGTGACGAAGAGGATCTTGCGACGCGTCACGGGGTAGCTCCCGCGACGACCGTGTCCATCAGCCGCTTGAGCTCGTCGAGGGCACCTGCCGTCGCGCTGCCAATCGTGAGCGCCATGGTGCGCGGGTCCGCGTCGGTCGAATACACCACGACACAGGTGTCGTCGCCGAGGTCGAGCACATCGATCGTGCCTCGGTGATAGTTGAAGATCGACGCCGTGATGCGGTACTGGAATCGTCGTTGGACCCGGTCGTTGACGAGGATCTCCTCGGGCATTGTCAGCCCGGATCCGAGTGTGATCGATCGGTTGGTGCCGTCTACCTGGCACGACGTGATGCCAGGGAACCATTCGTGAAGACGTGCTGGATCCCCGACGAGCTCCCAGACGACCGTGGCCGAGCGTGCTATCCGTATGTGATGACGAGCCGATCCCAAGGTCATGGTTCGCCCGACGGTAGCGGCCGTCGAATCGTTGACGTGCTTCTTCTGCGGGCACACTTGGCGGATGACGATTTTCACTGAGCCGATCCACACCCTTCACGGCGAGCAGACGTCGCTTGGCGCCTACGCAGGACAAGCCATCCTCGCTGTCAACGTTGCCTCGAAATGTGGACTCACGCCGCAGTACACGGGCCTCGAAGCGCTGCACGGGAAGTATGCCGACCGGGGATTCACCGTGATCGGGTTCCCGTGCAACCAGTTCGGAGGCCAAGAGCCCGGTACCGCAGACGAGATCGAGACGTTCTGTTCCACGAACTACGGCGTCACCTTTCCCTTGATGGAAAAGATCGACGTGAATGGCGGCGACCGTCATCCGATCTACGCCGCCCTCACCGAAGTGGCCGACTCAGAGGGCCACAGTGGCGACATTCGTTGGAACTTCGAGAAGTTCGTGATCGCCGCCGACGGTTCCGTCACCCGCTTTGCACCAGCGGTCACACCCGAGGATCCGGCTCTCGTGACGGCGATCGAGGCCGGACTACCGAGCTGAACGCGGTGGCACGCAACGGCCGTTGACATTTCCGCGCGCCAACGCGAAGAAGCTCTCAAGATTTGGCCCTAATGCTCCGACAGATGACTGAGGGGACACAGAGGTTCCCACGGGAGAGGCAGCATCATGGCGGGCATGGCCGGAGTACGGACGATGGGTGGCAGGCACGTACTGCCGCGCCTGCTCGTGCCGCTCTTGGCGCTCGGGCTGACCTCTTGCGACGTGATCGGCAACGATTCACAGAGCGCCCTCGCAGACGCTGGAGATGTGTCCGCGGTCGCGGGGTGGACACGGATCGCTCTCACAACGCACTACCTGCTGGTCGTCAACGTCTTGCCCAGTGAGAGGATGTTCTCGGACGCGGAGATGAAGTCGTTGAGCCCGACTCAGGGCGAGGAGATCCTCGACCACGGTGTTGGTGACCCCATCGGAACTGGTGTTCGCCACGTCGAAGCACACATCTACGACCGCTCGACAGGTCTCCCGCTCTCGAACATCAAGCCCTCTATTCGCGTCTTCAATCGCACCACCGGTGACCACGTCGACGTTCCTCCCACACTGATGCAAGATGTGGTGATCGGATCAACCGACATCCACTATGGGAACAACGTTCCCGTTCGTGGTGCCAGCGACATCAGTTTGGCGATCGAGGTTGGTAACGAGGCGGTGACGGTCGATGGCCACCTCGACTAGGCACCGCAAGGTTCGCCGGAAGATCGTCGACCTGCCGGTCGGGAGCAAGTTGATGATCGGCTTCGGTGCCTTGACCTTGCTCCTCACGCTGGTCATCGCCTGCCTGGTGCTCACGGTCAACCGGCTGGGCACCGCGAACGACATCGTCGGCGTCGCCAACGCCCGCTCGCAGGCAGCCGACCAACTCCGTTTCACCGCGGCAGACATGCGCGCCGCGCAGCAAGCATATGTGCTCGGCGGAACGTCGAGTCGTCCGGACTTCGATCGCTCGCTCAGCCGGTTCGAGGCCGCACTCGACAAATTGCGGACCAGTGCCGGCGACCCGGTAGAGCACGCCCTGATTCAGAAGATCGCCACCGGCTATCAGACGTTCCTCGCCACCGACCAGCTCATCTGGTCGGCGTTCCAAGAGGGCCGTTTCGATCTTGCTCGCAACCTCACGCTCGGCGCCGAGAACCTCGACTTCGGATTCATGGCCGACGACGCGACGCAGTTCGCGGACCGTGCCGAGCACTCACGAGTCGACGCCGTCGACCGGTTCCACAAGGCATCAGACGAAGCGCGCTCCCTGGGTATCGGTCTCGGGGTGGTCGCACTCCTGGTGATGACCGTGGCGAGCTTGTGGATCACCAAGCTCATCCGTGATCCCCTACACAAGGTGCAGATGGCCGCCGAGCGGGCTGCTGAGGGCGACCTCGATGCCGTGGCCGACGTGCACGGTGACGACGAGACGGGTCGGCTGGCGCGAGCCTTCAACAGCATGCTGGCGAAGCTTCGGCTCCGCGAGGAAACGTTGCTCGCCGACCATCGCCGTCAAGAGACGGCCGGTAGGGTTCACCGTGCGCTGGAGATGGCCGACGACGAGGTCGCTGCGCTCGGCGTGATCGGTCTGACCATCGCCGAAGTCCTTCCGGGCCGATCCGCCGAACTCCTGCTCGCCGACAACAGCAAGGCCAACCTCGAGCAGGCCATCGTTGCCGGGCCCCATCCTGACGGCCCCGGCTGCCCGGTCGCCTCACCGTTCTCGTGTGTCGCAGTGCGGAGTGGATCTGCCGTGACGTTTGCCTCGAGCAACTCGCTGGACGCCTGCCCGCACCTCCGCGATCGTGGAGAAAGTGCGTGTTCGGCTGTTTGTGTGCCAGTCACGTTCATGGGCCGGGCAATGGGCGTGATCCACGCCGTCGATGCCGAGAACGTGGTGCCCGACCCGGCGGAGATCGACGCACTGACGATGCTGTCGACGCAGGCCGGGGCTCGGATCGGCATGCTCCGCACGATGGTGCGCACGTCGGAGCAGGCGTCGATCGACTCGCTCACCGGTTTGATGAACCGCCGCAACTTCCAGACGCGCATCCGCTCGATGCGGCGGGCCGGCACGCCGTTCGCCTTGGTGATGGCCGACATCGACCACTTCAAGCGGGTCAACGACGCCCATGGTCACGAGACCGGCGACCGAGCCCTCAAGACGTTCGCCGATGTCGCCCGCAGTTCGCTGCGGGAAGGCGATCTGATCGCCCGTTGGGGCGGCGAGGAGTTCTCGTTCGCCTTCGTGAACCTCGATCCGCAAGCTGCGTGCTCGGCGATCGACCGGATTCGGCTCGAGCTTGCTGGTCGGCTCTCGACCAGCGACCTGCCTCGGTTCACGGTCAGCTTCGGCGTGGTGTCGGCCGATGCGTGCGCCAGTCTCGAGGACGCCGTTCGGCAGGCCGACGACGCGCTGTACCTTGCCAAGGCGCGCGGCCGTGACTGCTCGGTGATCGCCGATTCCAACCAGCTCGATGAGGAGGGCATGGCCATTCGCCCTCTGCAGCGGGTCGTCGAGAAGGTGCGCAACAATTCGGCTCACGGGGTTCTCGCCACGCTCGCTCGCGACGACGACCCGATGGATCGCTAGCAGCCGGGTCAGACCGAGCGAGCATGCCTCGCGGCGCGCCGGCTCTTGTGAATGCGGTCTGCGGTCAGCACGAGCGGGGCAGCAGCAATGGCGACGAGCAATCCCGCCACTGGGGGGAAGGCTTGCTTCAAGAGTCTGGCCACCGGCGGCACCAGCAGGAAGCCGGCGAGTGCCATCAGCTCGACCATGATCGCCCACAGCAGCAGGCGGTTCGACCGCCACCCCAACCGGCCGGGCGCGCGGGTGGCGCTGCGACAGGCGAAGGCGTTGGCGATCTGCCCGATCACCACGGCCGCGAATGCAGCACCCGATGCGGCCATCAACGCGTGTCCCGTGGGGAACGTGTGGCCCGGGCGCCATCCTGCGGCGACGAGCGCGACGATGAATGCGGTCATCTCGGCAAAGGCTTCGGTGGGGCCCAAGACCCCGAACACGCGCACCAGAAGCGGACGGTCGATGAGATGGCGAGACTCTGGGGGCCGGAGCAGCACGCCGGGGCTGGCGGCCTCGCTGCCGAGTGCGATGGCGGGCAGCAGGTCGGTGCCGATGTCGAGGCAGAGGATCTGCAGCACTCCGAGCGCCAGCGGGAACCGCCCGCCCGACAGCGCCCACACGACGAACGGTGTCAGTTCGGCGACGTTGTCGGTGAGGTGGTACGTGAGAAAGCGATGGATGTTGGCGAAGGTCGTGCGGCCGTGCTCGATCGCTGCGACGATCGTCGAGAAGTCGTCGTCGAGCAGTACGAGGTCGGCCGCAGCCCGGGCGACATCGGTGCCGCTTCGCCCCATCGCCACGCCGATGTCGGCGGCCTGCAGGGCCGGGCCGTCGTTGACGCCATCACCCGTCATCGCCACCACATGACCACGGGCCTGCAGTGCTTGGGCGATGCGCAGCTTGTCGGACGGCGAGACCCGACTGACGACGACACCATCGTGATCGAGAAGGGCGCCGAGCACCGCCGAATCATCGGGTAGGTCGTGACCTTCCAGCACTCGTTCGTCGTCGGCGAAGAACCCGACTTGGCGGGCAATGGCCCGTGCCGTCGTCGGATGGTCGCCGGTGAGCATCGCCAACTTGATGCCGGCGCGTCGCGCCGCGCGGATGGCATCGCCGACCGCTTCGCGAGGCGGGTCATGAAGGCCGATGAGCCCGATCAACTCCAGGTCTGTTTCAGCCGTGTCGGCGTCGTCTTCGTTGGTGATGGTCGAGGCGGGTCGGCGAGCGACGGCCAAGACGCGCAGTCCCTGTTCGGCCAAGTCGTTGACGGTCTGGTTGGTGAGGTCCTGGTCGAGGTCGGCGCAGCGCGGCAGCACTGCATCGGGGGCACCCTTGACCATCAACGCCGTTGACGTCAGCACCGACTCGCGCCGGCGGACTGGATCGAACGCGAACCGTCGCACCACCGGCTCGTGGTCGATCGGGGTCGGGCCCGACCCGGTGAGCCGACGAGCCAGGGCATCGATGGCCGCTTCCATCGGGTCGCCGGCAGCGGACCACTGCTCGTCTTCGAAAGCGATGCGTCCGATTCCGGCGGTGAGAGCGGTGACCGCCAGGATGGTGGCCGCGCTGATCGCTTCCGGTGATCCGGCGACCTCGCCGGTCGGTTCGTAGCCGTTCCCCGTCACCTCGATCTGGCCCGCGGGCGTCCACACTGCCGTGACCGACATCTGGTTGCGGGTCAGCGTTCCCGTCTTGTCCGTGCAGATGAACGTCGTCGAGCCGAGGGTTTCGACCGCCTCGAGCCGCCGCACCAGTGCATTTCGCTTGGCCATGCGCTGGGCGCCCATCGCCAGGGAGAGCGTGACAGTGGGCAACAGGCCTTCAGGCACCAGCGCGACTGTGACCCCGACGGCGAACAAGAACCCATCACGGGCGGGGCTGCCGATCAGCAGCGCCAGCGTGAAGAAGCCGACACCGACGGCGATGGCGATGATCGCGAGGGTGCGGACGATTCTGTCGAGCTCGTGTGCGAGCGGCGTGCGCGGGCGGTGTGCGCCGGATGTGAGTTGGGCGATCCCGGCAAGCACGGTCGCAGCGCCGGTCGCGTCGACCGTGCCGTCGCCGGCGCCGGTGGTGATGTAGGTACCGGCGAATGCCCGATCGCCGACGGCAAGTGGCGCCGGCACACTCTCGCCGGTCAGCGTCGACGCGTCGACTCTGATGTCATCCGCCGTGGCGAGCGTCATGTCGGCGGGAACGCGATCACCGGGCGACAGCACCACCACATCGCCGACGACGATCTCCGCGGCATCGACCATCAGTGGCTGTCCGTCGCGGCGCACGACGACTCCGGCCGGTAGCAGGTCCTGCAGGCGTTCCGCGGCCCGTTCGGCGCGCTGCTCTTGCACGAACGCGAACACACCGTTGACGATGATCACCACGACGATGGCGATTGCCAGCTGCGGCATCCCGGCCACGAAGGCAAGCACTGCGGCCGCCCACAACATGAGTGCGAAGAAGTGGGTGAACTGTGCGAGCAGTCGCCGCCACGTGTGCACACGTGGCGGAGGAGGCAGCACGTTGGGGCCGTCTGCTGCCAATCGCCGTGCTGCTTCGGCCGCGGAGAGACCGGATCCGAGCCGGCCCACGGGCGGCTCCGCGCTTGTCATGACACGAGTCTCTAGCCGATGCGTGCTCTTCTCGTCCACCGATCGAGACGAAGACAGCGCCCGGGCTTCAGAGATCGTTGCCGGCGTACGAGAGGTTGAAGCTCTTGTTGGTGAGCGGGAAGTCGGGCACGATCGTGTCGCCGGCTAGTGCGACGGGAAGTGCCGGCCAGTTGAAGAACGAAGGATCGACGATCTTGACGCGAGTCAGTGATCCCTCGCGGACCTCGACCCGGTGGGCAATGGTGCCACGCCATCCCTCGACAAGACCGACGCCGTGGCCATCGCCCGATGGCGCGAGTTGCGATTGAAAGGTGCCTGGCTCGAGACGGCCGAGCAGATGTTGGATGAGCCCGATCGAACTGTTGATCTCGGCAACGCGGATCTGGAACCTGCTCATGACGTCGCCCCCGTCGAGAACCGGCACGATGAGGGTTCCATAGACATCGGCGAACGGATGGTCGCGGCGAGCGTCGGTGTCGATGCCCGAGGCCCTGGCGACGTAGCCCAGAGTGCCCATTTGCACACCGTCGTCCATGGAGAGCACGGACGTTCCGGTGAAGCGGTCGACGACCGTGGTGTTGGCCAGCATGATGGCGATCACTTCATGAACGTCATCGCCGACCGCGACGACCTCGGCCGGCTCGGGAAGCCATTCCGCCCGTGCACCGCCGGGCACGACACCACCGCGTAGAAGGCGATGGCCGGTGATTCGGGCGTTGAGGCGCAGCAACTGTTCACGTAGGCGCATGGTGTGGGCGTGGGCGATCCCGAAGGCGACATCGTTGGCCATGGCGCCGATGTCGGTGATGTGGTTGTACAGCCGCTCCATCTCGAGCAGCAGGGCGCGGAGCATCTGCGCTTCGGGCGGCGGCACGCAGCCCAGCGCCTCTTCGACGGCGAGGCAGTACGCCAGGTTGTGGCCGAACGGATCTCGGGCGACACCGCGGTCGGCCACAACCTGGCGTACTGCCTCGCCGTCGAAGAGGCGCTGGGCTGCGTGCCGCCGCCCGAAGCGCAGATGCTCCGCGCCCTGCTGCTCGAGATGG
>JANYKU010000093.1 GCA_025358075.1 Ilumatobacteraceae bacterium | reverse complement strand
CCACAACCCGAGCGTGCTCCCCGACGGTCGCGTCGAGTCGTGCGGGCACTTCCACGGTGCGCCCGTCGGCTTCGCCTGCGACTTTCTCGCCATCGCCGCGGCGGAGGTGGGCGCCATCGCCGAGCGGCGCACCGACCGCATGCTCGACCGCACCCGTTCGCACGGCCTTCCACCGTTCCTTGCCGAAGACGCAGGGGTCAACTCGGGTCTGATGATCGCTCACTACACGCAGGCCGCGATGGTGGCCGAGAATCGCCGCCTGGCTGCACCCGCCAGCGTCGACTCGCTGCCGACTTCGGCGATGCAGGAAGATCATGTGTCGATGGGCTGGGGTGCGGCGCGCAAGCTGCGTCGATCGGTGGCCAACCTCGGGCGGATCATTGCTTGCGAGGCAGTGTGCGCGGCACGCGGAATCGAGATGCGACACCCGGTACTGCCGGCCGCGCCAACCGCAGCCGCCGTCGCCGCGCTGCGCGACGCGGGTGTCGGTGGCGTCGGGCCCGACCGGTGGCTCTCGCCCGAGCTCGCCCGTGCCGAAGCCTTGGTGATGAGCGGGGGACTACTGGCAGCTGTCGAGCACGTCACCGGCGCACTCGACTGAACGAGAGAAAGAGGGGAACGGCCATGTCCGGACCGAGGCCCGTGCGGGCACCGAGAGGCTCGACATTGACCTGCCGAGGGTGGCAGCAAGAAGCGGCGATGCGCATGCTGATGAACAACCTCGACCCGGAAGTCGCCGAGCGGCCCGACGATCTCGTCGTCTACGGCGGCACAGGCCGGGCGGCGCGATCGTGGGATGCGTTCGACGCGATCATCCGAACGCTCACGACGCTCGCCGACGACGAGACGATGCTCGTGCAGTCGGGCAAGCCGGTCGGAGTCGTCCGTACCCACGTCTGGGCGCCGCGAGTGCTGATTGCCAACTCCAACCTCGTGCCGGAATGGGGCAACTGGGAGGAGTTCCGCAGGCTCGAGGCACTGGGCCTCACGATGTACGGGCAGATGACCGCCGGTTCGTGGATCTACATCGGCACGCAGGGGATTCTGCAAGGAACGTACGAGTGCTTCGCCGAGATCGCCCGGCGTAGGTTCTCGGGCACGTTGGCCGGCACGATCACGCTGACCGCCGGGCTCGGGGGCATGGGTGGCGCCCAGCCGTTGGCCGTCACCATGAACGATGGTGTGGCGTTGTGCATCGATGTCGACCCGTGGCGAGTGCAACGCCGCGTCGAAACCCGCTACCTCGACGAGATCGCCGATTCTCTCGACGATGCCGTCGCTCGTTGCGTGCGTGCCCGCGACGAGAAGCGACCGCTGTCTGTCGGGTTGGTCGGCAACGCCGCAATCGTCGTTCCCAAGTTGCTCGAGATGGATTTCCCCGCCGACATCGTCACCGATCAGACGAGCGCCCACGATCCGCTCAGCTACGTACCGGCCGACCTCACACCCGAGGCGACCGCCGAGATGGCCGCCAGCAATCCGCACGAGCTCATCCGTCGAGCCCGCGAGAGCATGGCGATGCACTGCCGGGCGATGGTCGGTTTCCTCGACAAGGGCAGGGAGGTGTTCGACTACGGCAACAGCCTGCGCACCGAGGCCAGGTTGGGTGGGTTCGACCGGGCGTTCGACTACCCGGGGTTCCTTCCGGCGTACATCCGACCGCTGTTCTGCGAAGGAAAGGGACCGTTCCGTTGGGTAGCTCTTTCGGGAGATCCTGCCGACATCGCTGCCACGGATCGAGCCGTGCTCGATGAGTTCCCCGACGATGAAGGGCTGCACCGTTGGATCAAGCTGGCCAGCGAGAGGGTGGCCTTCCAGGGCCTGCCGGCACGGATCTGCTGGCTCGGGTATGGCGAACGCGATCGCCTCGGCCTGCGGTTCAACGAGATGGTCCGTACGGGCGAGGTCTCGGCGCCGATCGTCATCGGTCGTGACCACCTCGACTCCGGATCCGTCGCCTCTCCGTACCGCGAGACCGAGGCGATGATGGACGGTTCCGACGCGATCGCCGACTGGCCGCTGCTCAACGCACTCGTCAACACCTCCTGTGGCACGACCTGGGTGAGCATCCACCACGGCGGCGGAGTCGGCATCGGCCGTTCGATCCACGCCGGCATGGTGGTGGTCGCCGATGGCACCGAGATGGCCGCCGCGAAGCTCGCCAGAGTGTTGGTCAGCGACCCCGGCATGGGGGTCATCCGCCATGCCGACGCGGGCTACGAGCGGGCCATCGACGTTGCCGCCGAGCGCGGCGTACGCATCCCCATGAGCGAGCAGTCGTGAGCGTTCGCGACATCGTCACGGTCGGCCATCCGGTGTTACGCGAACGTGCCCGCGACGTAACGATCGACGAGTTGGCGTCTGCGGAAACTCAAGGTTTCATCGACGATCTCATCGACACGATGCGTCACGCCAACGGTGCCGGCCTCGCCGCCAATCAGGTCGGAGTGCCGGTGCGCATCGCGGCCATCGAGGTCGGCGACAACCCTCGCTATCCGTACAAGCCGCGCATTCCGCTGACGGTGGTGGTCAACCCGATCATCGAGCCGATCGACGATGAGTTGGTCGAGATCAACGAGGGCTGTCTGTCGGTGCCCAACCTGCGCGGGTCGGTGATGCGTCACGTCAACGTGCGCGTGCGGTACCTCGATCGCGACGGTGTTGCCTACGACGAGGTCAAGCGCGGGCTGACTGCCGGCACGTTCCAACACGAGTGTGATCACTTGGATGGCGTGCTGTTCCTCGATCGTGTCACCGACCCGCGCACCTTCACGACGTGGGAGCAATTCGAACGGTTCCACCGCGCCGCGTTCGTCGAGCGGATCAACGAGTTCGTCGCCAGAGTGGGATCGTGACGAGTTACTGGTGCGAGTTGGCGTGGCTCGGTGCCCTCGACGGCAGCATCGAGCGCGGTGTCTGCATCACGGTTGAAGGTGACCGCATCACCGACGTGGCCGTTGGCTGTCAGCCGCAACCGAGCGCGCATCGCCTCGCTGGGCTGACCCTTCCGGGTCTGGCCAACGCGCACAGCCACGCGTTTCATCGTGCTCTGCGCGGTCGCACCCATGCCGAGACGGGCTCGTTCTGGACGTGGCGGGAGAAGATGTACGCGCTCGCCGAACGGCTCGATCCCGACTCGTATCGGGCGCTGGCCACGGCCACGTTCGCCGAGATGGCCTGGGCCGGGTTCACCTCAGTCGGCGAGTTCCACTACCTCCATCACGCGGGCGCCGGAACGCGGTATGCGCAACCGAACGAGATGGGTCAGGTCCTCCTCGAGGCCGCTGATGCAGCCGGCATCCGCATCACGCTGCTCGATGCCTGTTACCTGCAGGGTGGAATGGCCGCGGGCGCGACGCTCGAGCCGACGCAGCGGCGGTTCAGCGACGGTGATGCCGATCGTTGGGCGGCACGGGTCGATGGCCTTGTCGACACCTCGACCGCCAAGATCGGCGCGGCCATCCATTCGGTTCGCAGTGTTGCTCCCGCAGCGATGGCAGTGGTGGGCGGATGGTCGGCGGGGCGCGGCGCACCTCTGCACGCCCACGTCAGCGAGCAGCCGGCCGAGAACGAGCAGTGCCATGCCATGTACGGCTGCACTCCGATCGAATTGCTCGAGCGCGCGGGCGTTCTCGGCGAGCGCTTCACTGCCGTACATGCAACACACCTCGCCGGCAACGACATCGGCCTGCTGCACTCGAGCCAATCGACGTGCTGCATCTGCCCGACGACCGAACGCGACCTCGCCGACGGCATCGGTCCGACGGCCGAGTTTCGCGTCGCCGGGATCGCGATGGCGATCGGCAGCGATTCGCACGCCGTGATCGATCCGTTCGAAGAGACGCGAGGCATCGAGCTCGACGAGCGGCTGTCGTCGCTGCAGCGCGGAACTCACCGCACCGGGGAGTTGTTGGCCGCGGCGACCCACGCGGGCTACCGCAGCCTTGGCTGGCACGACGGTGGGCGCATCGCGCCGGGTTGGCTCGCCGACCTCACCACGGTGTCGCTCACATCACCTCGCCTCGCTGGAACCGACCCCCAACACGCGGCGGCAGCTGTCGTCTTCGCCGCGACAGCCGCGGACGTCGATCACGTCATCGTCGGTGGTCGAGTCGTGGTCGCCGGCGGCGTTCACCAGACCATCGATGTGCCTGCCGAGCTCGACCGATCCATCAAGCAGGTCTGGTCGTGAGCGGCTCCCTGGTCATCGACAACATCGGTCGGTTGATCACCAACGACATCCAGCTCGGCAGAGGAGCAACTGGACAGCTCGTCGACGCGTGGGTGGTGGTGACCGACGGGTTGATCGACAGCGTCGGTACCGGTCGCACACCGCCAGCCGACGAGCGGATCGATGCACATGGTTGCTGCGTGCTGCCCGGGTTCGTCGACAGTCACAGCCACCTGGTGTTCGCCGGCGACCGAGCCGACGAGTTCGCCGCGCGGATGGCAGGCAGGCCCTACGAAGCGGGCGGGATTCGCACCACCGTTGCGGCGACCCGGGCCGCGTCCGACGACCAGCTGTTGGCTCGGGCCACGCAGCTCTTGGCCGAGGCGCGGCGCTCGGGTACGACGACCATCGAGATCAAATCGGGATATGGGCTCACAGCCGCCGACGAAGCACGCACGCTCACGGTTGCCCGGCGGCTCAGCGACGAGACCACGTTCCTCGGGGCACACGTTGTGCCGCCCGAGTTCGACGGTCGCACTGACGACTACGTCGACTTGGTCTGCGGCGACATGCTTGCCGCGTGCGCGCCTCATTCCCGATGGATCGACGCCTTCTGCGAACGCGGCGCGTTCGACGTCGACCAGTCGCGCGCGGTGCTGCAGGCCGGTCGCAGTGCCGGGCTCGGCTTGCGGCTGCACGCCAACCAACTCGGGCACGGGCCGGGAGTGCAACTGGCTGTCGAACTCGGGTGCGCATCTGCCGACCACTGCACCTATCTCTCCGATGACGACGTCGCCGCGCTTGCCGGAAGCGACACGGTGGCCACCTTCTTGCCCGCCACCGATTTCTCCACTCGCCAGCCCTACCCCAACGCCCGCCGGCTGCTCGATGCCGGCGGTATTGCAGCACTTGCGTCGAACTGCAACCCCGGCTCGAGCTACACCACCGCGATGCCGTTCTGCATCGCCTTGGCTGTTCGCGACATGAACATGACCATCGACGAGGCAGTGTGGTCGGCGACGGCCGGCGGAGCCGCAGCACTTCGGCGCGACGACATCGGCACGCTCGCTGCCGGCAGGCGAGCCGATCTGATCATCCTCAACACGGCCAACCCGATCGACTTCGTCTACCGGCCGGGCGTGCACCTGGTTGCCACCACGCTCATCGGCGGCTCGATCGTATGATTACGGCTCGTAGCCTGACGACCCGTGGCGGCCGTCGGACTTCTCGTCATCGGGATCGCGGCGATGTTCCTGCGCCCGTTCGGCGCACCGATCTGGGTCGGCCCAGTTGCCGCCGGGCTGATCGGGTTGGCCACACGGATCATCCATTGGAACGCAGCGTCGGATTCGTTGCACCTGCTGACGAAGCCGCTGCTGTTCTTGTTGTTCGCAGTGCCACTGGCGATCCTGCTCGACCGCATCGGCGTCTTCGAGGCGCTCGCAGCGACGGTCGATGGTGGGGATCATCTCGCGGCCGGATTGTGGTTGCTCGCGACTGCAGTGACGATCGTGTTCAACCTCGATGCCTCGGTGGTGTTGCTCACTCCGCTGTACATCCGCATCGCTCAACGACACGGATACCCACCGGAGATGTTGGCGTTCCAGCCGGCGTTGCTCGCCTGCCTCGCCTCGAATCCCCTTCCGGTGTCGAACCTCACCAACCTGATCGTCGCCGAACGCTTCGGGCTGGGTGTCGCCGACTTCGCCCGGCACTTGTTGTTGCCGACGATCGCCGCATGCGTCGTCGGTTGGCTGTGCTTCCGACGCGTGTTTGCCACTGAATCGCCGTCGCACATCGCCGTCGACGAACCGATCGATCGGGCCGCGTTGCGTCGAGGTTTGCCGATCGTCGGATTCGTGCTGCTCGGCTTCACCGTCGGTTCCGCCCTGGGAGTGACCGAATGGATCGTCGCGGCCATTGCCGTCGCATGGGCGGCGCTGCTGGCAACGCACCTGCCGTGGCGGGCGATTCCGTACGAGGCCATGCTCGTCGCCGCCGGTCTCGGCGTGCTTGTTGCAGGTGCGGGCTCGTCTCTACTACTGGCCTCGATCTTCGACGCCACTGGCGCGGTCGGCCATGCGCGTGTGCTGCTGTACGGCGTTGTCGCATCAGATGCATCGAACAACCTGCCGGCGGTGCTTGCCGGCGAAGCGGCGCTTCACGACCGATCGCAGGTGTGGTCGTTGCTCCTCGGCGCGAACATCGGACCCGTGCTGGTGATCAGCGGCGCGCTGTCGGGGCTGCTGTGGCGCGATACGGCGCGACGAATGGGGATCAAGGTCTCCGCTCGCCGCTATTCGGAGATCGGGGTGAAGGTCGGCCTGCCGGCGCTCGTCGTCGCTTCGGCCGTGTTGCTGGCCACTCACGGGTAGTCGCGCTGATCAGGGATGGGCGCGCAACGAAACGCCCCGTTCGTGCGTGAAACAGAGTATGAATCTCACCATGAGCGGCGCAGTTCCCGAGTCGTCTCGTAGTCCGATGTCGGTGTCGAAGGCGTGGACCGGCTCCGAGGCCGTGTACACCGCTGCCTATCGCAACCTCCTGCGGGTTGCCTTCGTGCTCACGGGCTCAGCCCCCGCCGCGGAGGACGTCGTGCACGATGTGTTCGCCAAGGTCGGGCCGAAGATCGACACCCTTGAAGAACCCGCGGCGTACCTGCGGGTGGCCGTCGTCAATCGCTGCCGTTCGTTGCACCGCCGCGATGTCGCCGCTCCGAAACCTGACGATCCGGCCGACGCGGTGATGGACGTCGGGTTGGTCGAACTTCGCGATGCCTTGATCGCTTTGCCGATCCGCCAACGCTCGGCGATCGTGCTGCGCTACCTCTGCGATCTCCCGGAAGACGAGATCGCCTCCAACCTGAACTGTCGCCCGTCCACGGTGCGCTCGCTGGTGCGACGTGGCCTGGCTGAACTTCGAGAGGTGATCAAATGAGATCGTTGTCCGACCAGGAATTCGTCGAGACCGAGACCCTGTTGCGCCAGCGGCTCACCCAGCTCGCCGACCACGCGCCGACATCCGTGAGGATGCCGGATGAGATCTCGGTGGTCGCCACGCACCGGCGCAGGCGCAACGGCCGCCAACTCGGTGCGATTGCCGCTGTCACGGCACTGCTCGGCGCAGGCGGATTCACCACGTATTCGTTCCTCGCCGCCGGCAACAACGGCGGAGCGGCGACGCCCGAGGAGGCTGTCACGACGTTCGTGTCGGCGATCGATCATGCCGACGTGCTCGGCATGATCGACGTGACGTTGCCCGAGGAAGTCGGAGTCCTACGCGACGCGGTCGACTCGACCACCTCCGACGCCAAACGGCTCGATCTGCTCGGCAAGGACTTCGACGCCGCCGGCGTCAAGGGTGTCGGCATGTCGTTCAACGATCTCAAGCTGTCGACCAACTATCTCGATGGTGGCCTGGCAACCGTCACCGCCACAAGCGGAACGTTCAACCTGTCGTTCGACCCGAAGACGTTTCCATTCGGCTCCAAGGTGCAGGCGTTGCTCACTGATGGGCAAGCCAGCACCCACGCGAAGGACCTCAGCACGGCGACCAATCCGCCGGCGTTGCTGATGACCGTCGAACGCAATGGCCGCTGGTACGTCAGCCTCGAATACACCGTCGCCGAGTACGTCCGCCGCTCAGCGGGTTTGGACCTGCCCGACGCCGTGACCCGTTCGCCGATCGGCTCCGATTCACCGGAGGCTGCGGCCAATGCGTTCTACGACCGGCTTGCCGCGCTCGACCTACGCGGCGCGCTCGACAGGTTTGCTCCCGGCGAGGATGCGATGGCGTGGCTGGCTCAATCCTGGATCGCTGACGCCGACGCGGCGATCACTCGCGGACGTGCCGCCGGTTGGAAGGTGGGGGTCTCGGGGTTGACCTACGAGACGATCGGAAGCGGTAGCCACCTCACGCTCAACCCGATCACGTTCAAGCTGCAAGGCACCGTGCCTGCCGGTTTCAACCAGGCCTCGGGCGCCAACGCCGACCCGACGTTGCCGACCGTGGTCACTTCCTCCAACGGCTCCGGCTACGCGCTCGTTCCCGCAGGCAGCCCGGTCCCGGCGACGACCGCCGAGATCGTGTTCACCACCGACTTCCCGCAAGTCTCCGGCAACTACAACATGACGTCGGCGATGCCCGACGGCACCATCGTTCCGATCGTGTTTCCCACTCCAACCACCGGTGGACCTCGGCCATTCACCGTCGAACGCGCCGATGGCTGTACGACCTATCTCGGCGACGGCGTCAAGAACGTGTTCGGGCTCGACGGCTCGCCATTGGCCAAGCCCGTCGCCGGCGGTTTCCAGCTGTGTGGTGCGACTCCCTTCGGAGGCTTGAGCATCCTCCTCCTGGCCGGGGGGCTGGCTGAGCTCCCGTCGGTCTCGGTCGTCGAGTCCAGCGGCAAGTGGTACGTCTCGCCACTCGGCACCGCGCTGGCCTCGGTCTCCACCAGCCTGCACGACGCTGCCACCGGTTCGAGCCTGTTCGACTCGCCGTTGGCCCCGTTCATCTACGGCGGCCTCAGCCGCAGCTACCTGGAATCGATGGTCGTCGGCAAGGGTGTCGACTCGACCGATCCCGCCTGTCTGCCGGCGCTCACGGTCGCCAACGGCAAGGTCACCGGAGTGGTTGCCGACCCGTCACCGCAGGCGATCCGCGCCTGCAGCGCCGTGATGTATTCCTCGTCGAGCAGTGGTGTCGGCGTAGCGACTCCGGCTCCTTCGGTGCAGGAGTCCACCGCCACGTCGATCAGCCCCGTGCAGGCGCCTCCCGCATCGACACCGTAAGGCGGCTTGCCCCCGACACGCTGGTAGCATGGCCCACTACCTCATCGCCAGTGCCAGGGCCAAGACCCAGTCGTGCTGCTGCCAACGGTGAGCCGCGAGGAGGAGGTAGAAGATGGGTCTGCGATCACCGTTGCTCAAGTCGTTCGGCGACGACTTTGCATGGTCACTTCTCGATGCCGCGCCGGATGCCACACTCGTTGTCGCGGGGAGTGGAGAGATCGTGTTCGTCAACGATCATGCCGGCACCCTCTTCGGTTTCGAGCTCGGCGATCTGCTTGGCCGAGTGGTTGAGGATCTGCTCCCGGAAGCCCTGAGGTCGGTCCATCGTGCCCACCGCACGCGCTTTCGGGCAGACCCCACCGTGCGCTCGATGGGTGCGGGGCTCAATCTGTCGGCGCTGCGTTCGGACGCATCCATGGTTCCGGTCGAGATCAGCCTCAGCCCGTTGTGCCTCGGCGACGACGTGTTCGTCGTTGCTGCAGTTCGTGACATCAGTGAACGGGTCGAGTCGGAAGATCGACTTCACCGCGTGCTGCGCACACTGGATGCCAGCGATGACGCGATGTTCATGTTCGATGCCGACACGCTTCGATTCTCGTTCGTCAATGCAGGAGCCGAGCGATTGATCGGCTACAGCACGACGGAGCTGCTGACCATGACGCCGTTGCATCTCAACCCATACACCACCGAGGCCGACTACCACCGACTCGTCGATGGGCTCCTCGCCGACGAGACCGCGGCCACGGTGCGACAGGCAACGATGCTCCGCAAGGACGGTTCGGAAGTGGAGGTCGAGAAGACCTACCGTGCCGCTCCCGCCGGGCGAGACGGCCGTCGGTGGGTGATCTCCATGGCCCGCGACATCTCGGCACGGCTGGCGATCGACGCTGCGCTTCGTCGCAGCCACCAAGCGCTGCACGATGCCGAGCAGGTCGTGGCCATCGCCGAGGATCGCGAACGCATTGCCCGCGATCTGCACGACACCGTCATTCAACGGCTCTTCGGCGAGGGACTGAAGTTGTTGGCGACGATGAACCTTGTCGACGATCACGCCAAGCCACGGATCCAATCGACGATCGACGGTCTCGACCAGACGATCAAGGAGCTGCGACTCGCGGTCTTCTCGCGGCAAGGCGGCGACCGCAACCCGCCGGCCTGCGCGGCCGCCTTCTGGCCACGCTCACTGAGGCGACAAATGGTCTCGAGTTCGAGCCACGCCTGCAGTTCGAGGGTCCGATCGACACCATCGACAAGAGCATCGCCGATCAGCTCATACCGGTGCTGCGCGAGGCGCTGTCGAACATCTCCCGGCACGCCAACGCACGCAACGTGCGCGTCGCCGTCGTGGTCGACGAAGACGTCACCCTGACGGTCGCCGACGACGGGGTGGGCGTACCCGCCGAGGTGCTCGGCGGCCACGGGCTTGCTAACATGTGTGAACGTGCCCGGGGTCTTGGCGGCGACTTGAAACTCACCACCCAATCCGACGGAGGTGCCCTGCTGGTCTGGCGGGTGCCACTGCAAGTACGAGGCGACCGAGCGCGGGCCCGAACGAAGGTCTGAGTCTCGGCGCGATCAGTCCGTCGCCGACACGAGGGTCTCGATGCCTCGCAGGTCGGCGTGCGCAGCCTGCTGATCGAGGAACCACTGGTACGTCTCTCGAAGACCGGTGTCGAGGTCGATCTTCGGCTTCCACCCGGTGGCTTCGAGACGGGTCACGTCGAGCACCTTGCGCGGTGTGCCGTCGGGCCGGGATGTGTCGAATCTCAGTTGTGCCGCCGGGTAGACCAGATCGCGGACCTTCTCGGCGAGGGCGCGTATCGAGAGATCGATCCCCGTTCCGACGTTGATGTGGGATTCGTCGCTGTAGTGACGCATCAAGTGCAAGCACGCGTCGGCGAGGTCGTCGACGTGGAGGAACTCGCGCATCGGCGAGCCTGTGCCCCAGATCTCGACCTCGGTCGCGCCCGATGCCTTGGCATCGTGAAACTTGCGGATCAGCGCCGGGAGCACGTGACCACTGGTGAGGTCGAAGTTGTCGTGGGGGCCGTACAGGTTGGTCGGCATCGCCGAGATGAAGTCGCACCCGTACTGGCGGCGGTAGGCCTGGCACAGCTTGATGCCGGCGATCTTGGCGATCGCGTAGGACTCGTTGGTTGGCTCGAGTGGGCCGGTCAGCAGTTGATCTTCGGTGATCGGTTGTGTTGCGTGACGCGGGTAGATGCACGACGAGCCGAGGTACAGCAACTTGGTGACGCCGTAGAGATAGCAGGCATGCACGACCGTGCCGTGGATCATCATGTTGTCGTAGATGAACTCGGCAGGCCGGGTGCTGTTGGCCAGGATCCCTCCGACCGTGCCGGCCACGAGGAACACGTACTCGGGCCGATTGGCTTTGAACCAGTGCGAGACCTCTGCTTGATCGCGGAGGTCGAGCTGCTGGCGCCGTGCCGTGAGGATGTTGGTGAAGCCCTCGGCCTCGAGCCGACGAACCACGGCGGAGCCCACCAGGCCGGCATGGCCGGCGACGTAGATTCGAGCCTGCTTGTCCATGGGCCTCCACTCAACGCTGCGGGTCGGCCCAGTCTACGGACAGTGGTGGGCGGGTCGAACGTCGGGCCGTTCGACCCTGGACCGTTGCACAACGGTGGCTCACAGTCGAAACATGAGTGGATCATCGCCCCCCAGCAGCACTGGGGCAGAAAACGCTGGGCAACAGCGCGTCGTGAACTACGACGATCTCGAGGAGGCTGTGTGCTGGCGACTGATCACCCGCGTGGCCGTCGGTCGAGTCGGATTTGTGTACGACGAGGACCCGATCGTGTTGCCGGTCAACTGTGTCGTCGTCGACGACAAGATCGCCTTCCGCACGGCCGGCGACTCGATGCTGCACACACTCGGTGACGGTGTCAGGGTTGCCTTCGAGGCCGACCACGTCGATCCGGTTGCCGAAACAGGGTGGAGCGTGTTGATACGCGGCAACCTCTGGGAGGTCGCGGATGAGGAGTTTCGCGCTCGATTGATCGGGGCGGACACGCATCCGTGGGCGCCCGGACCGATAGATCGATGGATGATGATCGTGCCGTCGGCGATCAGCGGACGTTCGATCACCCGCCACGACTGACTCAGTCGTCGTGCTGGTGCCGTCCGACCTGAATCGTGCCGATCATGTGATCGTGGATGTGACACACGTAGGTGAACGTCCCTGAGTTGGGGAACGTGAACACGGGCGTGGCTGACGGTATTGGACCGCCGGGCGCGGCGATCAGACCGGATGATCCGAACGTCGTCGGATCGGTGATGGTCGTTGCGCCGAACGGCTGCGGGAAGACGTGCAGCTCGAACTTGGACGGATCGCCGCACGGTGGGCCCGTGGTCGGCGGGATGAACGGGTCGTCGGTCGGGCTGTTCTCGCATGCGGGAACCAACGGCTCACCCTGGTTGGTGCCCTGCGGGAACGTCACCGTGTGGATCTCGTCACCTGCGGTGTACTGCCACTGCACCTGGTCGCCAGGGCGGATGTGCACATTCCGTGGCAGCATCTCGAGCAGTTCGACGTGGCCGGCGGTCGCGCCAGCGCTCAGTGTTACCAATCTCGACCCGTCGGCTTGCCGCTCGACCTGCTTGTGGTTCGCTGCCCGTTCGGCAGCGAAGGCGCCTCTGGTGTCATGCGACAACTGTGCGCTCGCCAGGTGCTGCACCTGTCGAGGGGTGGTCACGCGCGTGTCGTTGGCGACGACCTCGACCGAACCCGACATCCCTGGGTGGATGAGGCAGATGAACGTGACCGTCGAGCCGGCGGCCGCGTCGACCTTGACTTCGAAATGGTGCAGACCGTCGGTGGGGTTTGCCGCTTCGATCACGTCGGACGAACCGTCGTAGACGCATGGCGTCGTGGCGTCACCGCACGCTCCGGGTGCGCCGCTGCCTGCGGGCGCGTGGTTGCCCAAGTTGGCGATCGGGTTCAACTGGAGCGAGCCGGCACCATCTTCGAAATCCGGTACCACTGTCGGATATTGCACCCATCCTTGGTCGGCAGTCAGGCCGGTCTTCAGCACGGCGACGTTGTGGAGCCCGTCGAGGTTCTGCCCCCACCCGAAGTCGACGACATCGCCGCTATGGATGCTCACGCCGTCGCGTGGGAAGAAGTCGTTGTAACCGAAGTTGTGGCTGGTCGGCGTCGGCGCGTCGAGCCCGATTGCTGCGACCCCACCGTTGCCGCCGCCGTCGCCATGATCGCCGTGCTCGACGGCACCGGCGGTCGACGCACTGACGGCGAGCACCACCGGGGTCAACAACGCAAGGGCCCCAAAGACCACCCAACTGCGCCGAGCCCGACCCATACCGGTTCGATGATCAACTCTCATTTCCCATCCCCCAATTCGCGCGCCAGTGGCGACTGCTCACCCGTTTATTCGCGCCTGAAGCTAGCACTGTCAACCCGCATTCAGCGAGGCAGAGACCGCGGCGCCGCACCGTCAGCCGCATTCCCAGGGCCGAGCTCGATATCTCACGCCGTTGCAGGAATCGGCCCGGTCTTCGGAACGGCCCATCGTGAGGGCGGGGATTGTCACGGCCGCAGCGGCGCGCAACGATGGTCTGCTGCGCCGGCGGTGTAGTCCTCATTTCATCTCACCATGCTGCCGAACTCGGCTGGGCCGAAACCGTGTGGCACCCCTTTGCGATGATGGCGGGATGGTGTTGGCCGAGGTGCGCAAGCTGGTAGAGCGGGTGGCGGCAGTTGATGCCGGTTGCGCCGATCGCTGTGCGTTGGAGGTCGCGGTTGCGGATCTGCGCCGGTTGAAGTCGTGGGTCGAGGGGCGCGAGGTGTTGTTGGCGCGGTCGTTGGCGAAGGTGTCGTCGTTCCCGGAGAAGTCGCTCGCCGATGCCGGTCGGTCGAGCTTGCGGCAGGCCGAACAGCTCATGCGACGTACCGAGACCGCCGGCGAGATGCCCGTGTTCCAGTCGTCGCTGGACGCTGGGCGGGTGTCGGGTGAGCATGTCGATGTACTCGGTCGAGAGCTACGTCAGCTCGACCCATCGCAACGCGACTTGCTCGTCGAACACGCAGACCGGTTGGTGTTGATCGCTGAGCACTCGACCCCTGAC
>JANYKU010000072.1 GCA_025358075.1 Ilumatobacteraceae bacterium | reverse complement strand
CGGCCAGGTCAAGCGCGCCGCCGAGCTCATCGGCTTCTGCCGCGACCGCATCGGTAACGCCCGGCTGCACATCGAACAGGTCGTGGCAGATCTCGGCGACGACACCGCCTGATCACCGGCCTGATCTCTGGTCGCCAAGCTCGGCGACAACGTGCCGTGATACTTTTGTACCCATGTCGGCAACAACTTCAATCTCCAGTGACGTCGTGCTCACTGCCAAACGCCAGCTTGCCGCAGCATTTCGCGCTGCTGCCTATCACGGGTTCAACGAGGGGATCGACAACCACTTCTCGCTCGCCGTACCCGGCCACGATGATCTCTTCCTGCTCAATCGCTATGGGCCACACTGGTCCGAGATCGCCGAGCACGACATCCTCACCATCGATTTCGACGGCCGGGTTGTCGATGGCGAAGGCGAGTGGGAGACGTCGGCGTTCCTGATTCACCGCGGCTGCCACCAGGCGCGGCCGTCGGCGCGGGCGGTCTTCCACACCCACATGCCGTACGCGACTGCGTTGTCGATGACGGTTGGCGGATTCGACACCAAGTTGAGCCAGAACGCGATGTTGTTCCACGGTCGCGTCGCCCATCTGCCATACGGCGGGCTCGTCGACGCCGCCGAAGAAGGCTGCCGATTCGGCGAGGTGATCGGCGACGAGATCACCGTGGTGATGCTCGAGAACCACGGCGTGATGGTGATCGGCGTCGACGTGGCCGACGCATGGCAGAAGCTCTATTTCTTCGAACGAGCAAGCCAGATGCAGGTGCTCGCCCAGTCGACCGGCCAACCGCTCATCCGCGTCAGCGACGCGATCGCCGATCACACGGCCGCCCAATGGCTGAAGGAAGCGCCAAAGGCTGCCACCCAATTCGAGGCAGTGCAGCGGGTAGTCGACGGTACAGCGAGCCCACTTCACGCCTAGCCTGCGGGGGTGCCCGCAGCCGATCCGCCTCCGTCGCTGGCGGTCATCGCCGCCGATGTCGAGGCACGCCTGCGTACCGTGCTCGATGCCGAAACTGCCCGCTGGACGGCCTTCGACGAGGATCTGGGCGATCCCCTTCAGCACATCGGCCGGCTCGTGCTCGGCGGCGGCAAACGGCTGCGCCCATCGTTCTGTCACTGGGGGTTCGTCGGTGCGGGCGGGCACCCCGACGATCGACGAATCGTCGACGCCGGCGCCGCGCTGGAGCTGATGCACGCCTTCGCCCTGTTCCACGACGACGTCATGGACGACGCGGTGAGCCGGCGAGGCACCCCCACCACCCACACCGTGTTCGCCCGCACGCATGCTGGTGCCGGCTGGGCCGGTGAGTCGCGCCGATTCGGCGAGGGCGTGGCGATCCTCGTCGGCGACTTGGCGTTCGTGATGGCGGATGAGTTGCTGCTCGATGCGCCACGCGATGCGTGGGCGATCTGGAACGAGTTGCGCACCGAGCTCAACATCGGCCAGTTGCTCGACATCCTCGGCAGCGTGCGCGGCGATCGCCGCCTCGACAAGGCCGAGCGCATCTGTCGATACAAGAGCGGCAAGTACACCGTCGAGCGCCCCCTCCACCTCGGCGCGGTCTTGGCCGCACCGGATCGCTCGGCAGAGTTGCTACCTGCGCTCAGCGCCTACGGCCTCCCACTCGGCGATGCGTTCCAGATGCGTGACGACGTGATGGGCGCGTTCGGCGATGAGGTGGTCACCGGCAAGCCCGTTGGCGGCGATCTCCGCGAGGGCAAACCCACCCCGCTGTTGGCTCGTGCAGTTGCCTCGGCGACGCCGGCGCAACGGCGCGTTCTCGACCGCGTCGGAGCCGCGGATCTGGCTGATGCCGACATCGCCGCGATGCAAGAGGTGATCGTCGACACCGGCGCGCTCGCTGACCTGGAAGCACAGATCGCCGCGCTGACGCACGAGGCAATCATCGCCATCAAGATGGCTCCCATCACCGGGCCGAGCAAGGCAGAGCTGATCGCCCTCGCCCACTACGTGAGCCGGCGCAACGTCTAGCAGGGTGCTGAAATTCGGCTTCTTGACCCGGTTGGCAATCCATCTACCAGGGGTTCCGTATCGCGAATCCGCCCCGAAACGGTGTTCTTCATCACCCTGCTAGTGTCCTGGAAGGTTGAAGCGCTGTGAAAGTGGTGTGGTCATGTGCTGGGGTCTTGCTGGTTGATGGCTGCGCAGTAGCCGGCGAGTCGTTCGAGGATTTCTTCGGCGGTTTTGTGCCAGACGAACGGGGTTGGGTTGTCGTTCCACGCTGCGGTCCAGGCTTGGATGTCGGCGGCGAGTTCGTGGACGGAGCGGTGTGCGGAGCGTTGCAGCTTTTTGGTGGTCAGCGCGGAGAACCACCGTTCGACGAGGTTCATCCAGGACCCGTAGGTCGGTGTGAAATGGAGGTGGAAGCGGCGGTGGCGCAGCAGCCATTTGTGCACGGTCGGGGTCTTATGGGCGGAGAGGTTGTCCAAGATGACGTGCACCTCCAAGTCAGCCGGGACGTTGCGGTTGACCTTGTTCAAGAAGGCGACGAAGTCGGCCGAGGTGTGGCGGGCGCGGATGTCGGTGATGACTTTGCCGGTGGCGATCTCGAGCGCGGCGAACAGATCCACGGTGCCGTTGCGCTGGTAGTCGTGGGTGGCCCGGGCCGGTGTCGTGGGGAGCATCGGCAAGGTCGGCGCGGTCCGGTTCAAGGCTTGGATCTGTGGTTTCTCGTCGACCGCGAACACCGCCGCGGCGACGGGCGGGTTGATGTACAGGGCGACGAGATCGCGGATCTTTTCGACCAAATCGGGGTCAGGGGAAACCTTGAACGAGTCCTCACGCCACGGCTTGAGCCCGAACGCCCGCCAGATCTCGCGGACGGTGGTGTGGGAGATCCCATGCTTGGCAGCCAAGCCCCGCGTCGACCAATGCGTCGCGTCCGGCGGGGCGGTCTCCAACGTCTCCACGATCACCTTCTCGATCACGTCGTCGCCGATCGTGCGTACCGCGCCAGGGCGAGGCGCATCGACCAGACCGTCGAGACGCAGTTCGGCGAACCGGCGCCGCCACTTGCCAACCGTCACCGGGTGGCAACCCAACTTGGCGGCGATCTCACCATGAAGATCCCCTTGGGCGCAGGCCAACACGATCTTGGAGCGCAACGCCAACGCCTGCGACGACGAATGGCGCTGCGCCCAACGCTGCAACGTCGCGCGTTCCTCAGCGCTCAAGATGATCTCGGGAGTCGGTCGTCCGCGGTGTGCCATGGTGTCCTCCTGATGTTGCTCGACAACACCAGGCCAACGCGACACCACCGCGAAAATTCCCGATCAACCCACATTTCTCAACGAAACAACCTTCCAGGACACTAGCCGAGTACATCTAGGCAGTCGGCGCGCCGAGGGCCGCCAGCAACTCATCGGCGCCGAGCACGTCGATGGGAATCTCCACGGCGGCGGATCCGTCGGGTTGGGCAACGGCCAGCCACGCTTCGCTGACCCTCATGCCGGTGGCGCGGTGGAGGGCCGCCACGTACCCCGACATCTGCGGCTGGTAGCGCCGAGCCAGTTCGACCGTCGAGGTGATGAGCGTGTCGGTCTTGAAGTCGATCAGCGTCAACGTGTTGTCGGATTTGACGAACACCGCGTCGACGTAGCCCCACACCGTGACCTCACCGAACTGGGCCCCGACGTACATCTCGCGTCGGCAGTTCGATGATCGCTGCATTCGGGAGAACAGGGTGCCCCTGAGGAGCGATTGCACCATCAGTTCGATGTCGTGACGGCGGTCGAGCACACCCTCGGCCTCGGCGGCGATGTCGACCAACGTCGACAGGCCGCGGGTCGGGTCGTCGAGGGCGAGCTGTTGCATGACGGCGTGCACGGCGCTGCCCTTGGCAGTTCCGAACCGGCCGCCGCGACGGCTGGGGCGGTCGTTGGGTCCGGGCTCCTTGCGATTACCAGGATCCGTAGCCTCGCGGTCGTCGGCGTCGGGCTGGCGTCGACCGACGGCTTCCCCGAATCGCTCGCCGGGTGCGATGGCGTCGTCGTCGGTCTCGTCGTCGTCGGCGAACAGCGAGCCCTGAACAAGGTCGACATCGGAGCTCGGACCGGCCGCGTCGCCGAGCGCCTTGGCAATTCCGCTCGGCGTCCAGATCCGCCGAACCTGGCCGACTGTACGGTCGAGCTCGTCGGGCTCTTCGTTGGCACCGTGCAACAGCGTCTCGATGTTCGGGCGATCGTGACTGGGGGGATGGGCCACGGGCATCTGCGGGTCGCTGCACACCGCGTTGGCCACAGCGTCGGCCGACGTGACTGCCTCGACCAGCCGGCCGGCCACACAACCGCCGGACTTGTGGTGCATCGAGACGACGAGATGATCCTTTGCACGGGTGAACGCGACGTAGAGCAGCCGTGCCTCCTCGGCTCGCTCTCGTCGGCGCTCGAGTGCCGTCGTGTCGGCGAGCCCGGCGCTGGTCAGCTTCCCGAGCCGAGCCAGTGGCTTGCCGTCGTGCCAATGCAGACCCGTCTTCGAGTTCGACGCGTCGGCCGCACCGAGACCGGCGACGATCGTGATCGGAAACTCCAGGCCCTTTGCGGCGTGGATCGTCATGATCCGCAGCGAGTCCTCGCCCTCGTCGGTACTGAGCTCGACCCGATCGACATCGTCGATGCGGCGATCGACCCAAGCCAAGTACTCGGCCAGGGTTCCGCCGGTTGCGTCACTCCAGGCGCGGGCCTCGTCGACCACGTACCGCACCCGGCGCCAGGTTTCTCGGGCGACCTGCTGACCTTCGGACAATGCCGCGGCGGCGCCCCGCCACCTGTCGTACAGCTCGGCGATCAGTTCGGCGGGCGTGCGCTCGTGCTTGCGGCGACCGAACTGGTCGAGAACCCGTAGAGCATCGCCGACGATTCCGGGCTCCTTGGTGAAGACCCGAAATTCGTTCGGGAAACGCAGCAGCTCGCCGTCGGCAGGGCCGTGGCGATACTGCATGAGCTGGCGATCGTCGATGCCGAACACCGACGTTCGCAGGGCGGTGACCACCTTCAGCTGATTGGTGGGGTCGTCGATGGCTCGCAGCACGCGCAGCAGCTCGTAGACCTCACGCGTGCCATAGATCAACGTGCCGCCCTCGACCCGGTACGGCACACCGGCCTGTCGCAGCGTGTGCTCGAGCACACCGAGCCGTGTGCGGCTGCGGATGAGCACCGTGATGTCGCGGTAGTTCGCCGGCCGATCCGCACGGTCGGCTCCATCGCCGACCATCCACGGCGCGGGGCCGGCGACCACCTGCTGAACCAGTGCAGCCAGATCGGCTGCCTCGGCGCGCGCCGTATCTTCGGCGGTTTCGTGATCGAGCTTCACCCAGCCGGGCATCCCCAACACGACGACGCCGGGGCCACCGACGGCACTGTTGGCCGGGCGCTGCGGTTCGAGCGGGGTGTAGGCCACCTGCTGATCCGCGTGGCTTGGGTCGTCGCTGTGGGCGAACCGGTAACCCAACACCGCGTTGATCCACTCGCATACGTCGGCGCGCGTTCGGCGGTTGATGGTGAGCTGTTGGGAGGAGCGAGCGGCGGCAAGCAAACTGGAGAACAGCGCAACATCGGCGTTGCGGAAGCCGTAGATCGATTGCTTCGGGTCGCCGACCGCAAACATCGAAGATGGAGGGCTGGCCGCGTCGGGCGAGGTGAGCTCGGTGAGGATGTCGAACTGCACCTGGTCGGTGTCTTGGAACTCGTCGACGAACAGATGCCGATGCCGGGCACGCACCGCGTCGCGAACATCGCGCCGACTACGAAGCAACCGGCGGGTCAGCACCAGCAGATCATCGAACGACAACTCACCGCGGGCTACGCGGTCGCGCGCCGTATCGACCACGATTGGCGTGAGCGCCGACATCAACCAGCTCAACGCCGGCTCGTGGCGGGCGAAGCGCATTGCCGCCTTGAACGGCTCCCACGGCGCAGAGCTACCGGTGCGTCGTTCGCTGAGCGCTTGAGCGGCCGCGGCGAGCGCCGGCACCGACTGCACGAATTCGAGCGTCGACTTGGCATCGGCAACTGCGTCGTCGAGCTTGTTGCGCATCGTTGCGCTGGCGCTGACATAGCGCTGATCGAGCGCGATCTCGTCGAGCATGCGCACAACGGTCGCATGAGCGACCGCGATCGACATCGGGGTGGCCTGCTGCAGGTCGCCGAACAGAAGCCAGTCGTTGTCGATCGCCTTGACCAGTTCTGGTAGGGCATACATACCGCCGAACGAGGCGACCACCATGAGCGCCTCTTCGATGGCCGGCTGCTTCGATGCCAGGTTGTACAGCGTCTGTACGGCCTGCTCGGCGCGCTCGTCGGCCATCGCCCCCGACGTCAACTCGTCGGCAGTGGTGAACTTTGGTGGCAACCCGGCCTCGATCGGATACCGACGCAGCACCGATTGGCAGAAGCCGTGGATGGTGCCGATGAATGCCTCGTCGAGGGGCACCGAATCACCGAGCACCCGGCGCAGCCGGTGCGAGACCTCGCGCGCCGCCTTGTCGGTGAAGGTGATGACGACGAGCTGGCCGAGTTGCACACCCGGCTGGCGGAGCAGTGCAGCCACCCGACCGACCAGGCTGGTGGTCTTCCCGCTGCCGGCGCCCGCCGACACCGCCATCGACTCGCCCGGGTCGACCTCGACCCACGGCGGCAGCTCGATCATCTTCCCACCTCGAACAGGCGGGCTCGCTCGGCAAGATCCTCGATGCCGAGCGAATCGACACAGCAGATCAGGCAATGGTCGGTGAGCGCATGGGGCCGTTGGACGAAGCGTCCGGCAGCGATCTCGGCCAACCAACGGGCCACATACGACTCGAACTCGGCGATCAACGCCGGGTCGAGCGGCACGGCTCGCGGGGTCGCCTTGGCCTCACGCACGAGCAAATAGCGAGCCGTCGCGGGTGGCGCATCGCTGGGTTGCGGGTCGACCAAGACGGGGCGGTCCTGATCGGCGGCGCGTGCGTACAGCGGCAGCTGGAGCCGGCCGCCACCGTTGAGTGGGTCGGTCAACGACGAGAGCACACCCGTCTTGAAGTCGGTGACGCGCAGACTTCCATCTGGCATGAGATCGATGCGATCGATCTTGCCTCCGAACAGAGCTCCGGCGACCAACACTCCGGAGAAGGAGTGTTCGCACGCGGCAGGCTGCGACCCTTCTGCTGCTTCGGCATCGATGGCAGCGGTGATCGACCGCATGATGTGGGCCCGTTCGGCGCCCCACGCGCTGGCGTGACCGAGGCGATGCTGGATGCCGATGTAGGTAGCAAGCTCGTCGAGGATCTCGACCGCCCGCTGCCGCGTCGCCGGGAGATGATCGCCTTGCAACCATGGCGGTCGTTCGTGCTTGTCGAGGCCGAGCCACTGGCCGGCCAGACGTTCGAGCACCGCATGCACGAGCACCCCTCGCTCGGCCGGCTCGATCGAGATGATCGACGCCGCGTCGGTCTCGTCGCTGACGTGCAGCACGAACTGACCGAAGTAGTCGAGGCCGCAGGCAGCCTGGCGTTCGAGCGCACTGATCGACCATTGCTTGCCGGCAGGCGCCAACGCCGGGTGCGGGCCGACCAGTCCGTCGAACTCCGTCGGCTGCGGATCCAGTCGGGCCCGTAGGGCGTTGGCGCGGCGCGCCAGGCGCGGCGACTTGGTGAGCGGGGCGTCGGCACGAGCCAACTGCTCCGAGGCGGTGACCGGGTGGCCGTCGAGCAGGCCAGCGGCGTGCGACTGGTGTTGCTCGATCGACATGCCGGCGAGGAGTGGCGACGGGTACATCTCGCCACCACGGCGAAGGTCGGTGCGCGCCAGGGTGGCCGTGACGACGGCGTCGCTGCCGAGGAGCGCATGCCAAGCGCGTTCGGCCCGCGAGGCCACAGCCCGCGGACCCTCGATGACGGCTGCCGCGGCATCGGGAAGATCGCGGCCCAGCAACAGATCGTCGACGGTCGCGACCGGCAGCACGCCCTCGTTGAGCCCGACGACGAAGATGTGTGTGGCGCCGACGCAGACCCCCGCACCGATGTCGAGGATCGATACGGCACCGGCCGCATCGCCTCGTCGCCGCACCGGTGCCTCGAGGAGGGTGCCAACGATCTGGCCCATGGTGGCTGCGCTGAAGGGCACGGCAACCCCGTCGAGGTCGAGCTCGGCCAGACCGGCGACGATGCGTTCGACGTGGTCGGCAGCGTTGCGCTGCCACGCCGGGCCGTCGGCCCAAGCGCGTTCGCGCCATGAGGACGCGCCGATCTGATCGGCCAGGATCACGCCCAACGCTTTCGACGCGGCCTCCCACGAGGTCGCCCGCTGCAATCGCTTCGACTGACTGCGCAATCGTTCGACGAGCGACAGCAGACGGTCGAGCGCCTCGCTGTCGGCGCGCTCTCGCGAGGTCGGTGGAGCATCGACATCGTCGGCCCAGCGACGACGGCGGACGAGATTGGAGGCGGCCAACGCGTCACTTGCTCTGCCCCAATCGTCGACCGTGACCAGACCGAGCTTGCGGCACAGCGATGTCCACTGCCCGACGCGGCGCGGTGCACCGAGCTCGCCGACCGGATACAGCGGCGCGACCGACAGAAGTCGGAACACGCTCGGCCGATCCCATCCGCCGAGGACACCATCGACAACGTGCCGGAGCACTTGACCGGCCACCGAACCACGAAGGCGTTCGACCGCGCCACCCGACCAGGCGATGCCAGCCCGCTGCAACTCGTCGCGCACGGGACGCCGGTACTGGGCCGCTGCGCAGACGATGGCGATGTCGTCGGCCGGCACGCCTTGATCGATCAGCTGCGCGCATAGCCGAACGACGTGGCGAACTTCCTCGTCGGGATCGGGGCACGAGATCACGTGCGGGAGGGGCACGGCCATCGGCTCGGGCAAGACGCCACAGCCGAACGCGCCCAGCTGATCAGCAAGGGCGACATCGTCGCGTACGGGCACGACCGCGACGACCCGACACGAGACCTGCGCCGAGAGCCGCCGCAGGAACGGGACCTGCGCCGGATGGAACGTGTCGGTGACGACGAGGACGACGCGGAGACCGGCCAGCGTGGAGTCATCGACAGCGTCGAGCGCAGCCAGGGTGGCGCTCTCGTCGCGCACGCCGACGTCGATCAGCCGACGCCGAGCGCGAACCACAACGTCGACGAGCGCACCGCGAACGGAGGCCGGATCGCCGGCGAGGGAGCGCAGCGCGGCGGGCACGATGTGGGCGGCTCGCAAGGCCACCGCGATGTCGACCAGTGCCTCGATCGTGGCCGGATGGTCGCGCACGCCGCGCAGCGCCTGCGGGCAGTCGTCGCTGCTCAGCACGGAAGTGATTGCAGCCAGCTGCAACTGCGTCGTGACGGCGCGCATCGTGCTGATCGACGAATCGACCAGTTCCACCGCGAGATCGATCGGCGTCAGGAAGCGAATGCCGGCGACCCCGCCCGACGCCCGGGGCAGCAACCGTCGCAGGGTGGACGCCGTCGCCCCGGGCGGGACCACGACCATGACCTCGCCGAGTCGATCGTCGCCTTGCAGCTCAGCGATCGCTTCTGCTGTGCCTGCGGCGACGTCTGCGCCGGGTCGCACCCAACGTACGCTCATGATGTTCACCTCTGTGCGTGCATTGTTCCAGATCGGTGTCACAGAGTGGTTGGGGTGAACATGGCCAGCCCCTCACGAACCGAGCACGTGGTGACCCCGAACTCACCGACGACCGCCGCCAGCCAGGACGGGCGAATCACCGCGGCCACGGCAATCGGTTCGTCGAGGCCCGATGAATCGACGGCCATGCGCACGAACAGCGTCGCATAGTCGGGCGGGCGCAGGTCTCGCGACAACTCGAACAATGCGTAGGGATCTGGGGGGTGGGGGCTGGTGGCGAGGGTGACGAAGCTCTGCGAGGTTGGGCTAATCGCACCTCCGGCCAGGCCAGGACCGTCGCACAGCACCGCACCACGCACCTGCTGCGGCCGGGCGCCGGCCAGCATCAGCGCCACGTACGCCCCGAGCCCGCGCCCGACGAGCGTTGCCGTGCCGAGTTCGGCCAGAGCGACATCGGCGTCGGCCAGCATGATCTCGGCGGTGTAGCCGCCGCCCGGTGGAACGGTCGAGCCTCCGTGGCCGGTGAAATCGAGGGCTGCCACGGGACCGGTCCAACCGTCCGCCCACTCGGGAACATGCGCCGGCGACGACTCGCCGAGCCCGTGCAGCAGCAACAGCGCGCGGCCGACGCCGTCGCGCAGCAGATGCAGCGCCAAATCGATCTTGTTGTGTCGCAACATGGTGATCGTCATGCCGACTCCAGGAAGTCGAGCACCATCGCGGCGACCAGATCCGGCTGCTCGATGTGTACGAAATGGCCGACACCTTCGAGCATCTCGACGCGGCCGCGCTCGGGGATGAATGGGGCGACGTGATGCAGCAGCGTGCCCGGACCCATGTCTTCCAACTCAGAACCAAGCACTCCGAGGAACGGCATGCCGAGGCCCGGCAGGCTCGTCATGGTCCACTCCGGCCGCCACGGGCCGAACCCGCCGAAGCGCATCGACGCGTCGATCTTCCATCGCCATCCGTCAGGGTCGAGTCGCGCACCAACGGTGACGAGATGGCAAAGCCACTCGAACGACGAGCGGGGGTTCATCCGGCCGCGGCGGCGAGCCAGCTCCTCGATCGTTCCGGGACGCCTCGCCAAGTCGGCCGTGCGACGCCGGTGATCGAGCCAGCCGGAGATCTCGCCGGCCACCATCCGGCTGCGTTCGTGCTCGGCCACGTCGGGAACGCGGCGCTTGGAAGGCAGGCCGTCGAGGTTGACGAGATGGCTGAAGCGGTACGGCTGGGCATCCGCCAACTGGATCATCAGCGCCCCACCCTTCGAGTGGCCGATGACTGGCGAGGGCTCGGTTGTGATGGCATCCATCACCGCCATGGCGTCGCGGATGTCGGCATCCCAGCCGTACAAGGCCACATGATCGCTGTCGCCATGGCCGCGCTGATCCCACGCCACGACCCGCCAACCGGCAGTGGCGAGTTTGGGTGCGAAGACCTCATAGGTCCGACCGAAGTCGAAGCCGCCGTGCACCAGGAACAGGGGCTGACCAGCCTCGTCGCCCCATTCGTGCACGGCGATTCCCAGCCCGCCAACGTCGATCTTGTACTGCCGTTCGGGTGCAATCGCACCTGGGAAGTCGCCCATCGACATTCGCCTCAGCGTACGACGGCGTGGAAGTTGTCGCAGAACCCGCCTAACATCTTTGGTCGTGAACGGGGTGCGGTTGGGGGTTCTGTCTGTATTGGCAACGACGTTGCCCATCGCGGCCTCGGCGTGCGGCGGCGACGGCCTTGCTTCGGGCACCTTGCCACCGATGATCACGGCATCGACGACGACCACCCTCCTCATCACGACGACGACCGTGCAGAAGTACTACATCGTCAAGAAGGGCGACACGCTCGGCAAGATCGCCAAGGCGTTCCAGGTCCGTCTCGCCGACATCATGGCGGTCAACGGCATCACCAACGCCGACAGCATCCAGGCCGGCCAGGAGCTGCAGATCCCGACCGGCGCAGTGGTCTACAACACACTGCCCACACCTGTCACGACACCGGCCACCACGTAGGCTTTGGGCCATGAGCTTCTGGCCCACTCAGCAACATTGGAGCGTGCAGATCCCACTGCACACCGCCCACCGGCGCCTGCGAGTGCTCGACGACACTGGCTTCATAGCGCTCACCGACTGCGATTTCGACGTGCCTTCCGAGGAGTGGTTGGCGCTCGAGTACCTCGACTGGAAGAGCGGCGGCGACACCAACTTCGCTCCCCTGGCATCGGCCGACGGCCAACTCGACTGCCGTGGCTTCTGGGACAAGGGCAAGACCGACAAGGACGCCCTGTGGACGTCGAACGCAACGGTTTCGCCGACCCTGCGGTCGTACGTCGATGCCGTCGGCGCCAACTTCGGTCGGGTCCGAGTGATCAAGCTCGAGCCGCAGGACCGCGAGCAAGCCATTCGTTCGATCCATCGCGACGACAACAACCGCTTCAACCCAGAAGACGAGGGCTGGGTGGTGCGCTCGTGGCTGGAGCTCACCCACAACCCCGACAGCTACATGCTGCTGATGGACAGCGGCCCCGACGGCCTGCCAGACCCGGCCACCGAGATCCGCGCCGCATTGCATCGCGGGGCGCGATTCGTGGTCGACACGCAGCGGCTGTGGCACGTGGTGGTGCACAACGGTGACGCTCCCCGCTATGCGCTGATCACCAGCTTCGAATCAGGCTCGAACCTCGAGCGCTGGGTCGATTCCAACCAACCGGTCCCCGCCACCCACTGACCGTCCTTCTCTCGGAGGGGATCAGGGCGTGCGGTGGGCGGCGACCAGGGCGACGATGTCGGCCATGATCTTGGCCAATTGGAAGTCTTTGGGGGTGTAGATGGCGGCGACTCCGGCGGCGACGAGTCGCGGCCGGTCTTCCTCCGGGATGATGCCACCGAGGATCACCGGGGCGTCGACACCTTCCTCACGTAGTGCCCGCACGATCGACGGCACGAGCTCGAGGTGCGAGCCGCTGAGGATCGAGAGCCCGATGACGTCAGGGTCCTCGTCGCGCGCCGACGCCACGATCTGGGCCGGCGTGAGGCGAATGCCCGAGTACACCACTTCCATCCCCGCGTCGCGGGCAGCTACGGCGATCTGCTCGGCGCCATTCGAGTGACCGTCGAGGCCCGGCTTGGCGACGAGCAACCTCGGCGGACCGCCGGGCATCGACTTGACCCGATTGGCAATCGCCGCCAGGTCGGCGCTGCCTCGACCGACGGCCGCGGCGACACCGGTCGGGGCTCGGTACTCGCCGAACACCGCACGCAACGCCGACGCCCATTCGCCAGTGGTGCCCCCGACCCTCGCCAGCTCGATCGAAGGTTCCATGATGTTGGTGTCGACGAGGGCAGCGGCGGTCAGCGCGGCGAGCGCGGCGACGACGGCGGAATCGTCGCGATTGGCGCGCCATTCGCCCAACTCGGCAACGGTCTCCGCCTCGACAGCCGGATTGACCGTCAGGAAGTGCCCGGGTTCCCCCAGTGGCGAATCGGCAGTGTCGGTGAAGACGTTGACCCCGACAACCTGTTGCTGCCCCGCCTCGATGCGCCGCGTGCGTTCGACCATCGAGCGCACCAGCCTGCCCTTCAATTCGTCGATGGCTTCGAAGACCCCGCCCATATCCAGCACGTCGGTGAGCTCCGACCACGCGGCCTCGGCGAGCTCGGTCGTGCGCGCCTCGATGACCTTGGAGCCGTCGAAGATGTCGTCGTACTCCAACAGGTCGGTCTCGAAGGCGAGAACCTGTTGCATTCGCAACGACCATTGCTGATCCCACGGACGAGGCAACCCGAGCGCCTCGTTCCATGCCGGCAGTTGGATCGACCGCGCCCTGGCCCGTTTCGACAACGTCACCGCGAGCATCTCCAAGACGATTCGCTGCACGTTGTTCTCCGGCTGCGCCTCGGTGAGGCCGAGCGAGTTGACCTGTACGCCGTACCGGAACCTGCGGGCGCGCTCGTCGGTGACTCCGTAGCGCTCGATACCGATCCGGTCCCACAGTTCGGTGAAGGCCCGAAGCTTGCACATCTCCTCGACGAACCGGATCCCCGCGTTGACGAAGAACGAGATCGAGCCGTACACCTGGTCGAACTGCTCGGGTGCGACCTGACCGGAGTCGCGAACTGCATCGAGCACACCAATCGCCGTGGCGAGCGCGTAGGCGATCTCCTGCACCGGGGTCGCACCGGCCTCTTGCAGGTGATAGCTGCAAACATTGATCGGGTTCCACTTCGGCGCGTGGTTGGCGCACCAGGCGACCATGTCGACGATCAGTCGGCGCGACGCGGGCGGGGGGAAGATGTAGGTGCCGCGCGACAGGTACTCCTTGACGATGTCGTTCTGGGTGGTGCCACGTAGCTCGTCGGCCCCCACACCTTGCGATTCGGCATTGGCGACGTAGAGGGCCAACAGCCATGCCGCTGTGGCGTTGATCGTCATCGACGTGTTCATCCCCGCGGGCGGGATGCCCTCGAGAAGCGTCCTGATGTGACCGAGGTGAGCAACCGGAACCCCGACCTTGCCCACCTCGCCGCGGGCCAACGGATCGTCGGGGTCGTAGCCCGTCTGCGTCGGAAGATCGAAGGCGATCGACAGACCGGTCTGACCCCTAGCCAAGTTGGCCCGATACAGCTCGTTCGATGCGCTCGCAGTGGAGTGCCCCGAGTAGGTCCGCATCAGCCACGGCTGATCGCGAGTCGATCGGTCGGCAGGATCGGGCACGGTCAAAGTGTTACCGCTCCGTAGCACCAACGCCATTTCCGCTGGTATCAAAAACATTTCTGCAAGAAGTTCTCAAGTCGACCACTGGCAGTTCCGATACTTGATCGCACGGTGCGAAGGATTCGGCGGAACCTTCCTGCGGGCGGAGTCAATCGGTGGTGTCGGGGCACGGCGGCGAACCCCGGACACAGCGGTTGGAAGCCGGTGCCGGTGAGGCAACTCACCGGCACCGCAGCACCGTCCCGGCTCCACACCTCAGCCACCTACCGTTCGGCGATCGCCTCCTCGAGCAACTGCAGGTAGCTCGGCCGCGGCACGTCGATCGCACCCATCGAGACGAGATGCGGCGTCGTCCATTGCACGTCGAGCAACGTCGCGCCGGATTCGACAAGCCAATCGACCAGCGACACCAGGGCAACCTTCGAGGCGTCGGTCGCATCACTGAACATCGACTCGCCGGCGAACAGCCCGGCAATCCTCACGCCGTACAGCCCGCCGATGAGCCGACCATCGAGGTACGTCTCGACGCTGTGTGCCCACCCCAGCAAGTGAAGTTGTTCGTATGCGTCGACGAACTGCGCCGTGATCCAGCCGTGTGGTCGGGACGGGTCGCCGCAACGCTGCACCACCTCCCGAAATCTGCTGTCGAAGCGAACCTCGTACCGCTTGCAGCTGCGCCGCAACGAACGCGACACGATGAGGCCGTCGAGTGGGATCACGCCGCGCGGATCCGGCGACCACCAGCCGAGCAACTTCTTGCGCATCGGCATCGGGAAGATCCCGCTGCGATACGCGGCGAGCAACGTACCAGGAGCCAGATCGGCGCCGATTCCGCAGAGGCCGTCGTCATCGGCGAACTCTGATCGCGGCAGCCGCCAACGGTTGCCCGCCGGCTCGATCGGTGGCCGGCCAGCGTGCATGTCAACAGTCTGACGCTCGACGTCAGTACGCGTAGAAGCCTTGCTTGGTCTTGCGACCGAGATGGCCGGCGGCCACCAGCTCGCGCAGAGTTTGGGCCGGGGCATCGCCTGGGTTCCCGAACGAGCCGTGGATGGTTTCGAGGATGGCGATCGAAGTGTCGAGACCGACCAGGTCGAGCAGCGCGAACGGACCCATCGGGAAGTTGCAGCCACCCTTCATCGCGATGTCGATCGACTCGATCGACGCCGTACCGCGCTCGAGCATGCGGACCGCGTTGTTGAGGTATGGGAACAGCAGCGCATTGACGATGAACCCGGCGTGATCCCGCACCTCCACCGCCTCCTTCCCCAGCGACGAAACGAAGGAAAGTGCTGTCCCGATCGTCTCGTCACAGGCAGTGAGCGGCCGCACGACTTCGACGAGGTTCATGAGTGTCGCCGGGTTGAAGAAGTGGATGCCGCAGACCTGCTCGGGCCGACTGGTTGCCAATGCGAGATCGATGACAGGGAGCGTCGACGTATTGGTGGCCAGGATGGCCGATGGTTTGGTGGCCCGGTCGAGGTCGGCGAACAACGCCAACTTGACCGTGATGTCTTCGATCACCGACTCGATCACGAGATCGCAGTCTCCCAACGACTCGAACCCTTCGGCGGTGGAGATCCTCGCCATCGCCTCATCGCGCTGATCGCCCGTGGCCTTGCCACGCTCGATGGCCCGGGCGAAACCGGAGTCGATCGACCGCCGAACGCCGTCGGCCGAGGCCTGCGAACGCGAGGCAACGCGCACGTCGTATCCGGCACGAGCAACGACCTCGGCAAGCCCGCAGGCCATGATCCCCGAGCCGACGATCGCGACCGTGCGAATCTCGGATGCCATCACGACGACTTTAGCTACCCGTGGGTAACTTAGCAATCGGGCTACCGTCGCACCATGGAAGGTGAACCTGGCCTCGAGGCCGCACTGGCGTTCTTCATGGAGGCCGACCGTTTGAAAGGCATCGAACGGCGCAATCGGCTGGCCGATGGCACGCGCCGCGAGAACACCGCCGAGCATTCGTGGCATCTCGGCATCGCCGCGATGGTGCTGGCCCCGTTTGCGAGCGAGCCGATCGACCTCGGTACGGCCGTGGCGATGGCCCTGGTGCACGACATCGTCGAGATCGACGCCGGCGACACCTTTGCCTACGACGTAGCCGATGGTGCCGCCACGAAACAGGTCCGCGAGGAGGCTGCTGCCGATCGATTGTTCGGTCTGCTGCCCGCCGAGACCGGCCAGCGCTTCCGCGACCTGTGGGACGAATACGAGCGCGGCGACACCGCCGAGGCCCGATTCGTGATGGCCATCGATCGCCTCGCGCCGATGATGCTCAACCTCGCCGAGGGCTCGTCCACGTGGCGCGAACACGGCATCAGCCGCTCGCAGGTGATCGCCCGCAACGGCCGGCACATCGAGAAGTCACTGCCCGACGTGTGGACCACGGTCCTCGCCCAACTCGACGCGGCAACGCTGGCCGGTCAAGTCGACCCGGCGTGACACAGTTCATCGGCAGTTCACCGGGTTCGCCAAAGCCTGGCAGGACGGCCTCGGTACCCTGGAACCGTGACTACTGAACTGCTTTCCGACCTGGACTCCGAACCGGAGCGCCTGGTCGCTCTCGAAGCGGTTCACAACTTCCGCGACCTCGGCGGGTACGCCACGGCCGACGGCCGGCGCACGGTGTGGCGCACGCTGTTCCGCGCCGACGGTCTCTACCGCCTCACTCCGGCCGATGTCGTCGCACTCGAGCCGCTCGGTTTGCGCACCGTGATCGACCTGCGCAGTGCGCCAGAGCTCGACGAGCGCGGACGCTTCCCGGTCGACGCGCATCCCGTGGTCTTCCATCACCTCCCGATCATCGACGCCACCTGGGCGATGGGCGACCGCCCGGGGTACGACCGCGATGAGGACTTCCTCATCTGGGCCTACCAGGAGATGCTGACCATCGGCGCACCACGCTTCGCCGCGGCGTTCGACGCATTGGCGGCGCCGGGCGCGCTCCCGGCGGTGTTCCACTGTGCGGCCGGCAAAGACCGCACCGGCTTGCTGGCAGCGCTCATCCTCGGGTCGCTCGGCGTGTCACACGACGACATCGTGGCCGACTACGTGCTCACCGTGGAAGGGATGGCGCGCTTCCGCGTCTGGGCCGCTCGCGAATGGCCGGAATGGTTCGACCGCATGGCATCGATGCCGCCGGCATTCACCGCTGCACTTCCCGAAGCCATGAGCCACATCCTCGACGAGTTGTGCGCGACCCACGGCACGATCCGCAACTACGTGAAGTCGATCGGCGTCACCGAGGCCACGCTGGCCACATTGGAATCGGTGCTCCTCGTCTGATCGCGCGTACGCTCGCCGGGATATGAACGGCATCCTCGCTCTGCAAGGTGGCGGCCCGTTCGCGGCCAACGATGATCTCGATCGACGGCTGATCTCCGCGGCCGGTGCGAACCGGGCGATCGTGCTGCCCACCGCCGACGCCTACGAACACCCCGAACGACTCGTCGCCGCGGCGATGGTTTGGGGCGAGCGACTCGACGTCGAGGTCGAAGCGCTGATGGTCATGCGACGCAGCGAGGCGATGGACCGTGGGGTCGTCGAGGTCATCCACGGGGCTCGCGCGGTGTATCTCGTCGGCGATCAGCCCTTGCACCTGCGGTCGGTGCTGAAGAACACGCCACTGTGGGAGGCGATCACCCAGGTGCTGGCCGACGGTGGCGTCGTGGCCGCGACCGGCGGAAGTGCGGCGGCGATGTGCGACCCGATGGTCGACCCTCGCGGTGGCGCCTTCACCCTCGGACTCGGCTTGGCGATCGGCTTGGCATTAGTGACCGAAGCCGAGACCTGGTCAGCCGACCGTCTGCACCGCACACTGAAGTTGGCCAACACGCCACTGGTCGAGCTACCGAGTGGTGCTGCGCTGGTGCGCACCGACTCCGGTTGGGAACGCGTCGGCAACGTGACGGTGCACGGCGATCTGCCGTGACGCTGATTACGCCTCGGTGATCGCGACCGACAAGATGACGATCTGCTTCAGCGGGGGAATCCCGTTGTTGGCCGAATTTCCAGCCGCGTCGAGCGTCTTGACCGTCGAGTCGAGGCCGTCGGCGACCTGACCGAACAGGGAGTACGTGGCCGGCAGCGCCACGCCCTTGGCACCGGTGATCAAGAAGAACTGGCTGCTTCCTGTGTTGGGCGAGCCGGTGTTGGCCATTGCCAACGAGCCGATCTTGTACGCCCCCGCCGTCGGAAGCTCATCGGCGATCGTGTAACCCGGACCGCCAGTGCCGGAGCCCGTCGGATCGCCGCACTGCACCATGAACGCGGGGATGGCCCGATGGCAGAGCGTGCTGTCGAAGTAGTGGTAGCGAGCCAGGACGACGAAGTTGTTGACGGTGGTCGGCGCGGCCTTGGCGTCGAGCTGAACGGTGTAGGCGCCGAGGTTGGTAGTGACCACCGCCGTGTACGTCTTGGCGGGGTCGATGCAGGTCGGCGGCGGCTTGGCGAACGTGATCGTGCGTGCCGAACTCCCATCAGCGGCCGGGCAGGGCGTGTCACCGGTCAGGGTGGCACCGACGATCGTGCTCGGTGCGGGCAGCGTCGTCGCCGTGTTGAGGTCGAGCGTCGCCGCCGTACCAGCGATGGTGGTCGTCGAGGCGGCCGTGGCCGCGCCACTGCTGCTCTTACCGCCCTTGACCAAGAATGCGATTCCAGTGATGGCCACCGCGACCAGCGGAATCAACAGCAGATACATGCCGGTGCGCTTGCGCTTGCCGGCGCGCGCTTGACGGGCGAGTTCTTCCAACCGCTGCTGACGATTGGCCTTCTGACGTTCACGTTTTGGGGTTCCCACGAACACGGGAGGCTAGCGGGCGGCCCGGCCAACAGCGCTGGCACCCACCACCTGCGTGCCAAATGATCGCGGCGTGCCGGTCTGCTCAAGTCTCCGCAACATCTGCCGATCCCCTGAGTGAGCAGGCGAGGGGGTTCACTGCGACAACTTCGAACCAAGTGAGATCGCAGCATGAATCGACGGGCACACGGAATCGGCCGCATGGTGGCGTGCGTCGGCCTTCTGTCGACCGGCGGGTACCTCGGCTGGCGCATCGCCGCGTTGCCGAGTCGCACGCCGACGTGGCTGGTCGTGCTGGCGCTCGCCGTCGAGATCGTCGGGTTCGTCGGATCGGGCCTGCTGGCCTGGGCCCTGTGGCCCGCGCCACGTGCGATCCACGGTGGGGCCCGACACGAGGCCGGCACGGTCGACGTCGTGGTTCGGGTCGACCGGCAACCGGTACACCAGGTGCGGGCATCGTTGCTGTCGATGCAGTCGATGAGCTCGGGCAGACATGTCGTCGTCGACCTTGGCGCTCGGCTCGAGATCGCCGCGTTGGCGGCGGAGTTCGGCACGGTGTACGCGGCGCCTGACATCGCCGATCACAATGGTCTCCGGACGTGCAGTGCGGCCTCGTCGACGCCGATCTTCCTGCTGCTGGACGCCGGCGACATTCCGAGCGCCGACGCGATCGAACTGCTGCTACCGATGATGGACGACGACCGAGTCGCGGTCGCGATCGGTCAATCGCTGATGGCCGACGATGACTCCGCCGAACACGGCCCCAACGGCCTTCACGAGCTGACCTTCGAACGCGAGAGCCTCAATCCGGCGCTCGGAGCGCGCGGCGCGGCGATCCTCTGCGAATCGGGAGCCCTGATTCGCCGCGCTGCCGTCGACAGCGTGGAAATCGGTGATGATCATCCAATCGAAGCCCAGGCCCGCTGGTCGCTGGCCTTGATGGAGCAAGGGTGGAAGGTGGTCGCCGCCGTCGGCGCCCCAGTGCTCGTGCGTCCGGTCCTCCAATCGCAAGACACCGTCTACGAGCGGCGGGTCATCCAAGCTCGAGTCGCCCGCACGATGATCTTCGGTCCGGGGGGCATCCTCCGGGTGAACTCGTTGCGCCCGGCTCAGCGGCTGGCGATCGCCGCCTACGCCGTGCGGCCGCTATCGGGTCTGCGCCGCACCGGGTTCATCACCGCCGTGGTCGGATCGCTGCTGATCGGCGCGTTGCCGATGCGCCCAAACGTGACGATCCTCGCTGCCCTATGGGCACCCGGCTGGGTCTTGACCACCGTCGGCCTCGGACTGGCCAGCGGCTGGACGCTACGACCGGGCGACCGGGCCCGATGGTCGCTGCGCAACCTCGGCGCGTCGTGGCAGGGGCTCCGACACCCGATGGCGTTCGATCAACGGCGAGCGCCGATCATGACGCCGCATGCATTGCAACACGGTGGCGCACTGGTGTCGTCGGTCGTCGTGCTGAGCGCGGTGATGATGCTCCGCGGCCTCAGCGAGAAGTGGACCCACGCCCTCGGGATCATGCCCTACCAATGGCTCGCCGGACTCGTCGCGGTGTCGCTGTGGTCACTGGCGATGTCACTCGACGTGTTGCGGATGATCGGACGGCGCAACCAGTTGCGCAGGGTGGCGCGCGTCGTTGCCTCCATACCGGCAGAGGTCAACGAGAACCCGGTCGCGGTGTTCGACATCACTCCCCTCGGAGCCGGCTTCGAAACGAACCGGGAGTTGTCGCCGAGACAACAACTGCTGCTCGACGCGACGATCACGACGGCGCGCGGCTGCCAGGACGTGTCACTGCCGATCGTGGTGCGCAACGTACGCAGCGTGTCGGGAGAACGGTGGAGGGTCGGGGTCGAGTTCGCCGATGCACAGCCACAGGCGGTCAACCCACTGATCGAGTACTGCATGGTCGAGCCTGCGCGCCAACGTTTGGGTCGACCCGCGTTCGTGCCCACCACCGATCAGGCGGTGACGATCGAAGCCGTCCTCGAGTCAGTGGTTGACGGCCGCCGACTCGCCCTCCGCGGGATCTCGCTGCTGGCCCTCGGCGGAGCCATTGCCAGTGCCCAACCGGGTGACGGCACGGCGGTCGCCTGGCTTGTCTCAGCCGTCTCCATCATGATCGCAGCGGGAGTGCTGGCCGGCTCGGCGCGCCCGCGCCGTGCCCCGTGGATCTTCGATCAATCGACGTCGTCACCGTCGCCTGATTTGGCGATCAGGTAGCCGATTGCTCGTTCCATCTTCGGGTAGCGATACACCAGGCGCCAGAAGTCGTCGGAATGGCCGGCGACCTCGAGGTGGGCGAGCTCGTGCACGATCACGTAGTCGACCACCCAATCCGGGAACGCAGCCAGACGCGTCGAGATCCGCACCGTGCCGGACGACGGGGTGCACGACCCCCATCGGGTGCGCATGTCGTCGGCCCAGCGGATGCTGGCCGGCCGGGGTAGGTCATGTCGCCGGGCCAGCGTGGCCGCCCGCTCGGCGAGGCGCAACCGATCGGCGGACATCTTGCGGCGGAACCGCGCAGTCATCTCACGAACCCAGTGCGCTTCGTCCGCCTTGCTCATCCACGATGGCAACGCGACGCGCAACACGCCCCCCACCAGGTGAGCGCCGACGGTCTTGCGTCGCTTCTTCGAGCGGGTCACCTCGACCCGGAACAACGGGACTTCGGGCGCGGCGATGACAGTGTCATCGGGTCCGAATCCGGGGAGGTGTGCGGCGTCGCTCACGGTTCCCGGAGGGTATCGTCCGCCGTCGTTGCCGCACGTGAAACCTGGACTCATCGGGCAGGACCGGTACGCTGGCACGAATGGCGACCTTGCGAATGTTCGCGTCAGCTCGCGAAGCTGCCGGTACCGGTCGGGCCGAGTTCGCCGGGGCGACCGTGGGTGACATCCTGGCCGCCGCAGTCGCCTCGTTCGGTGAAGGATTTGCGCGGGTGCTGCCATCGTGCAGAGTGTGGGTCAACGGCGAGGCCGCCGGCAGCGCCGATCCGGTAAGCGCGGCAGACGAGGTGGCGGTGCTACCGCCCGTGAGTGGAGGATGATGATGGCTGCGAACCTAGACCCCCGGCAGCTCTCGTTGGTCGAGCTCCGCGCCTTGCGCGCCAAGCTGCAGAACGATGACGATGCGCTGTCGTACGTGCGACGGCTCGCCCAGGCTCGCCTCGATCTGGTCCAGGCCGAGAAGAACCGCCGTGTCGATGGCAGTCCCGAGAACCTCTCCGACGAGTTGACAACGATCCTCTCGGCCCATCTCACCGGCGGTGTTCCGCGGCCGCCGCGACCCGCCGAAGACTTCAGCAGCCACCCGCTGGCGGAACGGTTCGACGCCTTGGCAGACCGCGCCGGCGACCACGATCTGTCGTCGCTCAGCACCGAAGAGATCACCCGCTACGCCGAGGCGCTGTACGAGTTCGAACAGGCCCGCTCGCACGAACGACACGAGCTGTTCACCAAGATCGACCAGCTCAGCGCGGAGCTCGTTCGCCGCTATCGCGACGGCGAGGCCAACGTCGATGGCCTGCTCGCTGCCGACGACTTGTAGGCGGTCTCGTGCCGTCGATGCGCGAAGACCTCGACAAGCGGCTCGCCGACGTCGGCGAGTTCATCAAGTCGCAGCGCGAGGTGGCTCGCATGAGCGTGCGCCGGCTGGCCGAGCTTGCCGGGGTCAGCAATCCGTACCTGTCGCAGATCGAACGCGGGCTGCGCAAGCCTTCGGCGGAGATCCTGCAGCAGATCGCCAAAGCGCTGCAGATCAGCGCAGAGTCGCTGTACGAGCGCGCCGGCTTCCTGTCGCCGACCGACCGGCCACGGGTCGGTGTCCGAGAAGCGATCGCCGCCGACCAGCACCTCACCGCTGAACAGCGCCGGGCACTGCTGAACGTCTACGACAGCTTCGTGACCGACAAGCACTGACCCGGCAGCGCCGGGTCGGTCGGGCACACAAACCGCCCACGTTCTCGGAATGTTGATCTGTTCGATAGCGTTTTGAATCGCCGTGCAACGAGTCGCCGTCCTTTCCCTCCACACATCGCCCCTCGCCCAGCCGGGCTCCGGCGACAGCGGCGGCATGAACGTCTACGTGCGCGAGCTGGTTTCCGCGCTGGCCCAGGCCGGCGTCGAGTGCACCACGTACACCCGTGCGTCGAGACCGGGCCTGCCCGAGGTGGTCCAGGTCGAGCCCGGGCACCGGGTGGTGCACGTACCCGCCGGCCCGTACAACCTGGCCAAAGAACAACTGCCATCGGTGCTCGACGACTTCGGCGACGCCGTGGTCGACCACATCAAGAACGACTTCCCGGCCGACGTGTTGCACGCCAACTATTGGCTCAGCGGCCTCGTGGCCCATCGGATCAAGCACGAGCTCGACCTGCCGTTCGTCAGCACCTTCCACACCCTCGCCAAGGTGAAGGCCGAAGGGGGTGACTTCGAGCCCGTGTTGCGCGAGCGTGCGGAGGCCGAGATCATCGGGTGCGCCGACGCGATCTGCGTCAGCTGCACGGAGGAGGAACGACAGTTCCGCCGCCTCTACGGCAACCCGGCCGGCAAGATCGAGATCATCGCCCCAGGCGTCGAGCACGCGTTCTTCGCCCCGGGCGACCGCGGCGGTGCCCGCAAAGCACTCGACCTGCAGCCCGATGGCCCGGTGTTGCTGTTCGTCGGCCGCATCCAGCCGCTGAAGGGTCCGGATGTAGCGGTGCGCGCCCTCGCCGAGCTCAACCGGCCCGACGCGCTGCTTCTGCTCGTCGGCGGTGCCAGTGGCGCGGCAGGCGACGACGAGATGCGACTGCTGCGGTCGTTGATCACCGAGCTCGGCGTCGAGGGGCAGGTACGCTTCATCGAGCCGCAACCGCACCACATCTTGAGCACGTACTACCGGGCCGCCGATGTCGTGATCGTGCCGAGCCGCAGCGAGAGCTTCGGGCTCGTGGCGCTGGAGGCGTCGGCGTGCGGCATCCCCGTCGTCGCGGGTGGTGTCGGCGGGCTGCTCACCCTGGTCGATCACGGCGCCAGCGGATTCCTCGTTCCCAATCGCGACCCCCAGTTGTATGCAGAGCACGTCGCCTACATCCTCGACAACCCCGAGCAAGCAGCGTTGATGGGGCATCGCGGCGCGGCGCGAGCACAGCGATACACATGGGGGTTCGCCGCGGCTCGGTTGCGTCGGGTCTATGCCGACGTCGCTGTCCGCGAGTTGGTGGCCTGCGCGTGAGCGATGTGCACGACGACGACCGGTTGTCGGAGCTCGCAGTTCAGATCGACGAGTGGCTCGCCCAGTTGGCGGCGGCGAATCCGTCCGTCGAAGCGGTCGATCGTTCCGACGACGATGCTCATCGGTGGTACGTGCGTTTGCGCGGCGACGAGAAGGAGCACATCACGGTCTGGCTCGTGCTCGGCCAACGAACGTTGCGCTACGAGGCGTACGTCATGCCAGCGCCGCAGGAGAACGTCGCCAAGGTGTACGAGATGGCTCTGCGTCGCAACGAGAAGCTCGTCGGCGCCCACTTCGCCATCGGGGTGGAGGACGCCCTGTTCCTGCGCGGCGAACTTCCGGTCGCGGCGATCTGCGCGGCGGAGGTCGACCGCATCGTCGGGTCGATCTATGCCTACGCCGAGCAGAGCTTTCCGGCGATGATCCGACTCGGGTTCGCCAGTCAATTCACCAACTGATCGGCGCCGGTCTTTTCCGCTTCCTTGACCTGGCCACTCATCTGTGTGCATGCCGGACGGATGGCGCTCTTCGGGGAATGTCGCAGCGCCATTCGTTCGGCCCATCGCCGGCGCCGGATGGCTAGCCTGCGGCGATGACCAGTTACCGATTGGCCGTGGTCGGCGGGGGCAACATGGGAGCAGCGTTGGTGGGCGGGCTGCTCGCCGGTGGCTGGCCGGCTGCCGACCTTGCAGTCGTCGAGGTTGCGGCCGCACGACGCGACGTGCTGGGCACCATGTTCCCTGGCGTGATGGTCGCCGAATCGGTACCCGACTCGGAAGCAGCGGTGATTGCGGTGAAGCCCCACGACGCGCCGGCGGCAGCAACTGCGGCCGTCAACGGCGGGGCGCGTCGGATCTTGTCGATTGCCGCGGGCGTGTCGATCGACGCGCTTCAGTTGGCGTGCGGCGAGGATGTTGCGGTCGTGCGCTCGATCCCCAACACGCCGGCGTTGCTCGGCCAGGGCGCGGCTGCGATGTGCGGCGGATCGTTCGCCGGCGACGATGACCTCGAGTGGGCGGAGGCAATCCTCGGCTGTGTCGGCACGGTCGTTCGCGTTCCCGAGAACTTGCTCGACGCCGTCACGGGGTTGACCGGCAGTGGGCCCGCCTACCTGTTCCTCGTCGCCGAAGCCTTGATCGACGCCGGCGTGCTCGCTGGGTTGACCCGGCCGGTCTCCGATGCCTTGGTCCGCCAACTGTTCGTCGGCTCGGCAGCCATGCTCGCCGGGGGCAGCGACCCGAGTTCGCTGCGGGCGATGGTCACCTCGCCCGCGGGCACTACCGCCGCAGGTGTTCGTGTGCTCGAAGAACACGCGACCCGCTCGGCCTTCCTCGAGGCGGTGCTGGCGGCCACGGCGCGCAGCCAGGAGCTGGGCAAACCCCACTAGCCCCTCACGAAGAGCGCTCGGCAACTCACGCGAGTCCCAATTTTCTTGATGTGACTCTTTTCTCAACCGCTTGCATGTGTCTAACCTTTCGTCCAGGTCAAACGACCGCCGCGTGATTCTCACACGGAGTCGCATCCGCAAGGATGCGCCGACAGGGCTGGTGCCATCGGGGGGTTGGCATCGGCCCTTGTCGATTTTTCCGACCATGCCGATCGGCGCGGGTCGATTGTTTGCGCATGCCGTGGAGTGTCTCGACGCACCCAGGTCGGCGCCAAACACTCCACAGGTCGGACGAAGCCTGGCTAGGTTGTCGCCAATGGGCCGCCGCTACGACACCGTTTCGATGCTCACCGACTATGGCCTCGTCGACGAGTTCGTCGGCGTCGTCAAGGCCGTCATCCGCGACATCGCCCCGCACGCCCACATGATCGACCTCACCCATCAAGTCACGCCGTTCGACGTGCGCGCCGGCAGCCTGGCCCTCGCTCGGTGCATCTCGTACATTCCGAGTGGCGTCATCCTCGCTGTCGTCGACCCCGGCGTGGGCACCGCCCGCAAAGCGATTGCCATCGAGGTAGCCGACGGTGAAGGGGTGCTCGTCGGGCCCGACAACGGCTTGCTCGCACCAGCCGTGGCGATGGCCGGAGGCAGCGGTCGGGCGGTGACGCTGACCAACGACGAGTACCACCTGCAGTCGCACGGCGCGACCTTCGCCGGCCGCGACATCTTCGCTCCCGTCGCCGGACACCTCTGCAACGGTGTCGACCTCGCCGAGTTCGGCGAGTTGGTCGATGCCGACGAGCTGTTGCCCGGCATGGTGCCGCTGCCGCGGCAAGAGGCCGAGGGGTTGATCGGCGAGGTGCTGTGGGTCGACCACTTCGGCAACTGTCAGCTCAACATTGGTCCGGAAGACATCGCCGATTGGGCGACGCAGGTCCATGTGTCGTTCGGGGATTCGCAACGAGTCGCCACTCGGCAACACACCTTTGCCGATGTCGGCACGGGCGCCGTCGGCCTCGTCGTCGACAGCTGTGGAATGCTCGCCCTGGTGCTCGACCAACGGTCGGCCGCTGCCGAGTTGGGCCTCGGCGCCGGCGACCAAGTCACGTTGGCTCCCCTGCCGGACGGGCAGCCGATCGGGTTGACCACCCCAGTCACGATGCGTGCCCGCTAGGTTGAGCCGATGCGCCCGGCTACCACGCTCACCCTGGCCCTGTTGTTGCTGTTGATCCTGACGGCGGGCGTCATCTCGTTGCTCCGGCTCTAGGCCGGCGGGTCGAGCCTCAGTGAACCTCGCCCACCTCATCGACGAGCACGCGGCCGACCACGTGGCGATCATCAGCCGCGGCGTGGAGACCACCTACGGACAGCTACGCGACGATGTCGCCCGCGTGCGCGGAGGCTTGTCGCGGCTCGGTGTCGTCCCTGGCGATCGAGTTGCCTTGCTGTGCGGCAACGGCCTGTACTTCGTCGAGACGTATCTGGCGGCCTTCGGCATTGGAGCGGTCATCGTGCCGCTCAATCCGCAAAGCCCGGCGCCCGAGATCCAACGCGAGATCACCACGATCGGGGCGGCCGTCGTTCTGGTCGAGCCGATAGCGGCCGCGGCATGGACCGGCATCGATCCGGCTGCGATCCCATCGGTGCGTCACGTCATCGCGACGGATGCAAACGGGCTCGACACCGAGCTCCAGTTCGACGACCTCATCTCCGCCGAGCCGATCGACATCGTCGAGGTCGACGCCGACGCGTTGGCCGCGCTGATCTTCACGAGTGGCACGGCCGGGTCGCCGCGGGCGGCGATGCTCAGCCACGGCAACCTCATGGCCAACATCCAGCAGGGTCGATCCGCACCCGGGCGCATCCACGCCGACGACGTCGTCTACGGGGTGCTGCCGATGTTCCACATCTTCGGCCTCAACGTCATGCTCGGCCTCACCTTGGACAATGGCGCAACCCTCGTTCTGGTACAGCGATTCGACCCCTCGACCACCCTCGACACCATCCGCGAGAGGGGGATCACGGTGATCCCAGGTGCGCCGCCGATGTGGGTGGACTTCAGCCGGTTCGACGAGGCCGCGGCCGACAGTTTCGCCGGCGTGCGCCTGGCGCTGACCGGTGCTGCGAAGATGCCCGAGGAAGCAACCCGCCTGCTCCAGCAGCGATTCGGGCTGCAGTTGGCCGAAGGGTACGGACTGACCGAGGCGTCGCCAGTGGTCACCAGTTCCGCCGGCCTTCCGCTGAAGATCGGCTCCGTCGGCAAGGTGCTCGACGGTGTCACGGTCAGGGTCGTCGACGAATCAGGCGACGACGTGCTGCAGGGTGACTCCGGCGAGATCTGGGTCAAAGGCGCCAATGTGTTCCAGGGCTATCTCGACGACCCCGAGCAGACCGCGCGAGTGCTGACCGCCGATGGCTGGCTGCGCACCGGCGACGTGGCGGTCACCGACGACGACGGATACCTGTATCTGGTCGACCGCGCCAAGGACCTCATCATCGTCAGCGGCTTCAACGTCTATCCGGCGGAGGTCGAAGACGTCATTTCTCAACACCCGGCCGTCGCCGAGGTCGGTGTCGCCGGCGTTCCGCATCCGCACTCCGGCGAAGCCGTGAAAGCGTGGGTGGTCGTTCGCGATGGGATGACCCTCGACGAAGACACCTTGATCACGTGGTGCACCGATCGGCTGGCCCGTTACAAGTGCCCGTCGAAGGTTCTCTTCGTCGATCAGCTGCCGCGCAACGTCAGCGGCAAGTTGCTACGCCGCTCGCTGTCGTAACGCCACCGGCGCCCGGCGCGGCGTGGTCGATGCCACGAGGAACCCGACGAACAGCACGGCGATCCCGATCAACAGCGTGACCGCGAATGCCCGGTCTTTGCCGAGCCGGCCGGCCACGGTGCCACTTGCCGAGAGGACCAAGGTGCCGACAGCGATCAGCAGGTTGCCGGCCACGAGGCGGGCCGAAGAGGGCGCGCTGCGATCCACCCCTTGCATCGCCGGGGCGCGGTGGCGAGCGAGCCGGTAGACGCTCCACAGTGCTCCGAAGATGATCACCAACGCGGCAACGCCCGACCCCGTTGCGGCGAGCACCCGGGGAGCGACACCGAACACCTCTTTGCCCGTCGGTAGGTCCTTGCCCGACACCCCGGTACGAGTCGGAGCAAACATCACGACGCCCGCGCTGAGCCCGCTGAGGAGGACCAGCCACCATCTCACGACGTCACCCTTAGCTCGCCCCGCCAGCAAGTAGACGGTGCCGAGCGCCAGCCACGGCACGTTGAGCACCGCCCCGCAGAGGTAGAAGAGCCGAAAGCTGCCCAAGCTCCAACCACGTGTCTCGGCCCACCACAGGGCCCCGGCTCCGGTGGCGAAAAGTGCCAACGAGACGGACCAGGCCAGGTCATGGGGCCTGCCCCGGCGCAACCAGCGATCCAGGGTGCTGAGAGCGAAGCTGACGGCGACGAGTGTCGCAGCGGCGGCCAGTGCGGCGTTCACCCCCTGGACGGTACTGGTGATCTCCGCGCGTGACCGAAAATCCACGAGTGAAGCCCGTGCTGCTTTGTGAACGTGCTCACGAGTGCCTAACGTTTGGTTCCACATGGCCCCCGAACGCACTCGCCGCCGCATCCCCGATGCCACCGTTGCCCGGCTTCCGGTGTACTTGCGGATCCTCACCGAGCAAGGTGACGAAGGTGTCGACAGCATCTCGTCCGAGCGTCTCGCCGAGCTCGGCGGTGTCAACGCGGCCAAGGTTCGAAAAGATCTCAGCTACCTCGGCAGCTACGGCACGCGAGGCGTCGGGTACGAGGTCGCCTACCTCGTGTACCAGATCCGGCGCGAGCTCGGCCTCACTCACGATTGGCCAGTGGTCATCGTCGGGGCCGGCAACCTCGGTCAGGCGCTCGCCGGCTACGCAGGGTTCGGCGAGCGCGGCTTTCCCGTCGCAGGCATCGTCGACGTCGACGATGCCAAGATCGGCACGGTGCTCAGCGGCGTGCGCGTCCGCCACATCGATGAGCTTCCACAGATCGTGCAGACCAAGCGGGTCAGCATCGGTGTCGTGGCAACGCCTGCCGCCGCGGCGCAAGACGCAGCGGATCGCCTCGTGCGTGCCGGTGTCACCAGCATCTTGAACTTCGCGCCAGTGGTGCTGGCGGTGCCGCGTGCGATCGAAGTCCGCAAGGTCGACCTCGCCGTCGAGTTGCAGATCCTCAGCTATCACGAGCAGCGTCGCGCCGGTGGGGCCATTCACGCGGTCGGCACCGCCCGGCCGGCGAGCGCGTAGGTCGTCGTCATGTCGATCGTGGTGATCGGTGTCAACCATCGGACTGGTTCGTTGGCGCTACTCGAACGACTGGCGATCGGGTCCGACGCACAAGGAAAGGCCCTCGCCGGGCTGGTGTCACGCCACAGCATCCGCGAAGCGGTCGTGTTGAGCACCTGCAACCGCACCGAGATCTACGCAGTTGCCGAGCGCTTCCACGGCGCCTTCGCCGACATCCGCGACTTCCTCTGCGACCTCGGCGGGCTCGACGCAGACGACTTGCACCCACATCTGTACAGCCAGCACGACGACGCTGCCGTGACGCATCTGTTCGAGGTTGCCGCAGGGCTCGACTCGGCGGTGCTCGGCGAGAGCGAGATCCTCGGACAGGTTCGTTCGGCGTGGGAGGTCGCCCAACAAGAAGGCAGCGCCAAAGCCACGCTCAACCTCCTCTTCCGACATGCCATCGAGACCGGCAAGCGGGCGCGAACCGAAACATCGATCGGCCGCGGCACCGCCTCGGTCAGCCATGCCGCCGTCGAGATGGCGACCGAGCGGCTGGGCTCGCTGTCGGGCCGTCGCGTGCTCGTCGTCGGAGCCGGCGAGATGGGTGAGGGAGTCGCCGCCGCGCTCGTGCACGCCGGCGTCGACCACATCGGTGTCACCAACCGCACGATCGAGCGCGCCGAGTTGCTCGCCGGGCGCATCGGTGGCAGCGTCGTGCCCTTCGCCGATCTGCCGTTGGCGCTCGCCGAGATCGACGTGTTGCTGACGTGTACCGGCGCCGGCGAGACACTCATCGACTTCGAATTGGTGTCGAGCGCGCGCAATCGATCCACCGCTCCGCTGCTGATCGTCGACATCGCCGTGCCGCGCGACGTGGCGCCCGAGGTCACCACGATGCCTCACGTGACGCTGCTCAACCTCGACGACCTACGCGACTGGGCGGGCCGCGCGTTGCTGCTGCGCGCCGAGGAAGCGAACCTCGTCCACGAGATCGTCGGCCAGGAAGTCGAGCGATTCGGCATGGAGGCGACCGCTCGACAAGCAGCGCCGCTCGTCGCCCAACTCCACCAGCGGGCCGAGGAGATCCGTCGGTCCGAGATCGAACGATTCTCTGCCCGAGTCGCTTCGCTCGACGAAAAGCAACGCGCTGCGCTCGAAGCCGTGACCAAGGGAATCGTGGCCAAGTTGCTGCACAACCCCTCGGTGAAGCTGAAAGAAGATGCCGGCACGCCGCAGGGCGAGCGCAACGCCGCAACCGTGCGCGATCTGTTCGACCTCGGCTAGCGATGATGCACGGCGATCGGCCGCTGCGTCTGGCCACCCGCGGTAGTGCCCAGGCACGAACGCAGGCTCAGGTGGTGGCCGAGGCATTGATGGCCGCGACCCCCGGTCTGCTCGTCGAGCTGGTCTTCGTCGAAACGTTGGGAGATCGCACCCAACACGCCGAGGTGCCACTGCACACCATCGGTGGCCAAGGAGTCTTCGTCAAGGAGATCCAACACGCGGTGCTGCGCGG